>DATKTD010000032.1:0-3146 GCA_035531315.1 Rectinemataceae bacterium | reverse complement strand
CGATGGACAATTCAAGATTGATTGCAGCGGGAAGGTAAACTATGGATTCCCATATTTTACTTTCACGCGGAAATCTCCAATTAGGCTCAGGCAGTGGGCCTTACGCCGCCCTGTACAGCGCCGCCTCGAGCTCTCTGACAGCGATCAGGTAATGATCCCTACCGCCGAAGGCCGCGAGGATCTCCGAGACCGTCCCCATGCCGCTGATGGGCTCGAGCTTGAGGGTTGAAAGATCCTCGATCTCCTCGACGCCGCTCTCGGCATAGCGCTCGAGGAGGGCCGCGAGGACAGCTCGGGCCTTCTCGCCATACTTCGCGAAGTAATCGCGTTTCTTTACGTCCTCGGCTCTTTCCCGACGCGTGAGGGCGGGGCGACCCCAGGCGACATGACAGAGGAGGTCGAAGAGGTCGAGGTCGCGCTTGCACTCATCGCGCAGGTCTTCGCGGACGATGCCCTTCGCGGCCAGCTCTTCGATGATGGCCTGTTTGCGCTCGGCCTCGTTCCAGCGCGCGAGGAAGGCGTCGAGGCTGCGGTATTCTGCCTGGAGGCTCTTGCGCGTGTAAGCGCGGAGGCTCTCGAAGATGAGGTGTCCATTCTCGTCCAGAGTCTGAATCCGGGTATTTAGGATAGCAACCTCGACTCCTGCGATGACGGGCTTTTCACGGAAGTCCTTGTCATCGCTGCCCTCGCCCCGATCCTCGGGATAGGTCGCGGTCGTCGCGACGGCTGGAATCGCTGTGGGATCTGACCCTTCGTCATCTTCGAGCGGCTCGTCGCCCAGGACCCGCTTTACGCGCACCGGGTCGCCGTCGAAGGTGGGGTCGGCGAAGAGCTCGGTGACGTTGCGGAAGTCCATGATGGTGAAGAAGGTCTTGTCGTGGTCCTCGCGGATGCGGGTGCCGCGGCCGATGATCTGCTTGAACTCTGTCATCGAGGCGATGTTGGCGTCGAGAACGATTAGTTTGCAGGTCTGGGCGTCGACGCCTGTCGTCATGAGCTTGGATGTCGTCGCGATGACGGGGTAGCGCTCCTCGGGGTTGATGAAGTTGTCGAGCTCGCGCTTGCCCTCGTCGTTGTCCCCGGTGATGCGCATGACGTACTTCCAGTTCTCGAGGACGAGGTCGGCGTTGAGGACCGCCAAGGCATGGCGCATGCGCTCGGCATGGTCGATGTCGACGCAGAATATGATGGTCTTGGCGAAGCGGTCGTGGAGGCGGAGCCATTCGGTGACGCGGCGCGCCACGGCGACGGTCCGGTCTTCGATCACGATGTTCCTGTCGAAGTCGCGGGTGTTGTAGACGCGATCGTCGACCGGCTTGCCGTCCTTGTCGGTCATGCCTGCTATCGGGCGCCAGCCCTCGAGGTCGATGTTGAGGCCGATACGTATGACCTTGTAGGGCGCGAGAAAGCCGTCGTCGATGCCCTGCCGAAGCGAGTAGGTGTAGATCGGCTCGCCGAAATACTCGCTGTTCGACACTGTCTTGGTCTCTCGCGGCGTCGCCGTGAGTCCGATCTGGGTGGCGGAGGCGAAGTATTCGAGGATCTCCCTCCAGGCTGAATCGGCGGCGGCGCTGCCGCGATGGCACTCGTCCACGACGATGAGGTCGAAGAAGTCGGGGGAGAACTGGCGGTAGGCCGCGCCAGCTCCGTTGGCGATCGCATTCTCATCGTAATTGGTGATACCTTGATAGAGAGCAAGGTATATCTCGTAGGCCTTGTCGATCTTCTTCTTGCGGATGATCGTCATCCGGTCCTTGAAGTGCTTGAAATCGCCCCGCTTGGTCTGGTCGATGAGTGAGTTGCGGTCCGCGAGGAAAAGGATGCGTTTGGCGGCGCCGGCCTTCCAGAGCCGCCAGATGATCTGGAAGGCGGTATAGGTCTTGCCCGTGCCCGTCGCCATGACGAGGAGAATGCGCCTGTCTCCCTTGGCGATCGCCTCGACCGCGCGGTTGATGGCGATCTGCTGGTAGTAGCGCGGAGCGCGGCCCGAGCCGTCGAAAAAGTACTCGCGATCGGCGAGGCGCTCCTCTTTGGCGGATTCGATCCCCTTGAAGCGCTTGTATCGCGTCCACAGCTCATCGGGAGATGGAAAGGCATCGAGGGCGAGCTCGCGCTCGATGGTCTGACTCGAGCCTGAGCCGTCATGGTCCAGGAAGCCGTCGCCGTTCGAGCTGATCGCCGTGGGTAGGTCGAGCATCGTGGCATAGCCGAGGGCTTGCTGGAGGCCCGAACCCAGCGAATGGTTGTTGTCCTTGGCTTCGATGACGGCGATAGGGAGGTTGGGCTTGCGATAGAGGACGATGTCCGCTCGTTTGCGTTCGCCGCGCGAAGTGGCGCTTCCTTTGACAAAGATGCGCCCATCGGTGAGGTAGACTTCTTCCCTGACTTGGCGCTTGAGATCCCAGCCGGCCTTCACGAGGGCCGGGATGATGAATTGAGTGACAATGTCGCGTTCGGAGAGGGCTTTCTTATTTTTCATCGCAGGAAGTCCTTGCGGAATTATTGAACGCTTAATGGTACCCGCTGGAGTGCGCGGTGTCAAATCAGCGCGAGGGATCCTCGCGAGCAAGGCTCGCGTCGCGAGCAAAGCTCGCGCGCGAGTAGTCCGGTCGGCGGCTTGATCCGATCAGGCGACAGCGAGCCTTTAACCAAGCCGCCGCCGCACCCTTTCTATGCGATTTGACATGTACCGCGGAGCCTTCTACCATTCATCGGAGCGATGCGCGCCACGTGCCTCGTCGGAGGATCATGAAAAACAAGGAACTGGCCTTTCGGCTGATTCTCGTCGGTTCGGCCCTGGCCCTGGTGATCGTCGTCATCGTCGCGCTCGGCGTCCTCAAGGACCCGGGAGCGGCGCCTTCGGGCCCGCTCGAGACGGGGGCGGCGACGGGTCTGGTCTTCCTCCTCGTCTCCATCGGCGTCGTAGGCCGGAAGGCCAAGGCCTACGGTCGCGATTTCGTGGCCCTTGCCGAAAATCCCCGCGAATATGCGCGGGCCCTCGCCGAGCTCGGGGCGGCTCCCCTCCAGTCCCTCATCGTCTACCTGGTCCTGACCCTGCTCTATGTCGGGGCGGTGGCGCTCGCGGGGACGGCTGCCGGTATGCCACAGGGCGACAGGGCCGCGGAAACCCTTTTCCTGGTGTCCTT
>DATKTD010000031.1:0-24088 GCA_035531315.1 Rectinemataceae bacterium | reverse complement strand
TCCTCGTCGAAGAGCCAGGGCACGCGATAGCTCTCGTTGCCGTGAAGCCTCGAATGCGACGAGAGGAGGCCGAAGGCCGCCCAACGCTTGTACAGGTCGGGCGTCGCCGTGGCTTCGAAGCCGGAGATGTCGTGGCTCCAGAAGCCGAAACCCGAAAGGCCGAGGGAGAGGCCGCCGCGGAGGCTCTCCGCCATCGATGGATAGGTGGCCGAGCAGTCCCCGCCCCAGTGCACGGGGAACTTCTGCCCTCCGGCCGTCGCCGAGCGGGCGAAGACGAGGGCCTTCCCCCTCCCCTTCTCCTCCTCGAGGACCTCGAAGACGGTCTCATTATACAAATAGGTATAATAATTGTGCATTTTCTCCGGATCGGAGCCGTCATGCCAGACGACGTCGGTGGGGATGCGCTCGCCGAAATCGGTCTTGAAGGAGCCCACGCCCTGGCGCAGCAAGGCGCGGAGAAAACCCTGGTACCAGGCGCGGGCTTCGGGATTGGTGAAATCGACGAGACCCATGCCCGCCTGCCACCAATCCCACTGCCAGACCGATCCATCGGGCCGCTTCACCAGATAGCCCTTGGCGCGCCCCTCATCGAAAAGACGGGACTTCTGCGCGATATATGGATTGATCCAGAGACAGACCTCGAGACCCTTTTCGGCGACGCGGCGCAGGGTGCCTTCGGGATCGGGGAAGGCCCGGGAATCCCACTCGAAGTCCAGCCATTGGAATTCCCTCATCCAGAAACAGTCGAAGTGGAAGACCCTGAGGGGAATGTCGCGGGTCTTCATGCCGTCGATGAAGGAATGCACCGTCGCCTCGTCGTAGGAGGTCGTGAAGGAGGTGGTGAGCCAGAGACCGAAGGACCAGGCCGGGGGAAGGGCTGGCCGGCCGGAGACGGCCGTATAGTTCGAGAGGGCGGCCTTCATCGAGCCGCCTCCGATAAAGCAATAGTCGAGACGCTCCCCCGCCACCGAAAACTGGCTCCTCGAAACGACCTCGGAGGCGATCTCGTAGGAGACCTTTTCGGGATGGAGGGCCCAGACGCCGTAGCCCCGGCTGGACAGGAAGAAGGGTATGTTCTTGTAGGCTTGCTCGCTCGAGGTTCCGCCGTCCGCGTTCCAGAGATCGACGGCCTGCCCGTTCTTGACGAGGGGGGTGAAGCGTTCGCCGAGACCGTAGATCGACTCGCCCACCGCCAGATCGAGCTGTTCGCGGAAATAGGCCCGCCCCTCCCCGTCGAGGGCATAGGCGCTTTGCCCGGGCCCCGCCGCGGTGAGGATACTGTCCCCGTCCCGGAACTCGACCCTCCAGGGCCCGCGCTTGGCGATGCTGACCGTCGTTCTCCCGCTCACGAGCTCTATTCTATCCTCGAGGTCGCGGATCTCGACCGGGTGGTCGGTACCTTCCTCGATCGCGAAGTGCGGGCCCCGGTCGAGTGCTCCGGCGTGGTGCCACATCCCCACCCTGATCACGTCGGGCGCCGGCGAGTCGAAGCGAAAGCTGAGAAGGGGGCAATTGAGCGTATCGCCCCGCGTGAGCATCGCCTTCGCGGGGGCGAAGACGGTGACGGACCGAGCCTCGATTCTCGCCTCGAGAAACTCGGCGGGTGTGATGAGCTTCACTCCCTCGCGCAGCCACCAGTAGCCGTTCGTGAATTTCATCTGGCTTCCTTGTTCGTTCGTATGCCTTGCGGCGCCTTAGGCCTAGGATTTGACCGCGCCTGCCACCATGCCCTCGATGATCTGACGCTGGAGCGCGAGATAGAAGACGATGGCGGGCAGCAGGGTGAGGAGGACGCCGGCCATGGCGTAGTTCCACTCGACCTTGTACTGGCCGAAAAAATTGTAGGCTGCCAGCTGCAGGGTCATGGCCTGCTTGTTGCCGGAGAGGACGAGGAGGGGGAGGAGGAAGTCGTTCCACATCCACATCGCGTTGAGGACGATGACCGAGACGGTCACCGGCTTGAGGAGCGGAAAGATGACGAGGAAAAACTTCCTGAGAGGGCCGCAGCCGTCGATGATCGCGCTCTCGTCGAGCTCCGTGGGAATCGTCTTCACGAAACCGTGGAACATGAAGGTCGCGAGGGGGACGCCGAGCCCCCAATAGAGCACCCCGAGGCCCCACACCGAGTTGGTGAGGTGGAGGCTCTTCGCCACCTTCACGAGGCCGATCATGAAGGAATGGAAGGGGATCATCATCGGCGCCACGAGGAAGATGAAGACGATCCAGCTCAGCCGCGTCTTCGTCCGCGAAAGTTTGTGGCCGGCCACGGAAGAGAGGAGGACGACCCCCGTCGTGCCTACCAGGGTCGCGATGAGGGTGTTGAGGAAGAGCCGCGGATACTCCATGCGCTTGAAGGCGTTCGCGAAGTTGTCGAGGGTCGGCGCGGAAGGCAGGGCGATGACGTTCGCCATGATCTCGGCGAAACCTTTGAACGAGTTGATGACGACGAGAAAAAGCGGATAGAGATAGACGATCGCGAGGGCGAAGAGGATGGCGGAAAGCCAGCCGAGTCTGGGGGCGCGCGTCACGATTCGACCTCCCGCTTCTTGAAGAAGCCGATTTGCAGAAGCCCGACGACGAGTATGAGGAGGAATAGCACCACTGACTTCGCCATGCCATAGCCGAAACGGCTATCGGAGAATGCTGTCTTGTAGATGTCGAGGGCGATGCTTGTCGTGGCCGTCCCCGGTCCGCCGTAGGTGAGGCTGAAGATCACGTCGAAGGTCTTGAGGGCGTTCGAGAGCGAGTAGAAGACCGCGACCGTCACCGATGGCATGAGGAGGGGCAGGGTCACGTCGAAAAAACGCCTGATGGGTCCGGCTCCGTCGAGGGTGGCCGCCTCGACGATATCGTAGGGTATGGTCTGCAGCCCCGCGATGTAGATGACGAGGTAGAAGCCCACCGCCTGCCATACGGAGACGAATACGGTGCTCGCGAAGGCGAGCTTGGGATCGCCGAGCCAACTCAGGTTGAGCGGGGCGAAGCCGGTGGCCGCGTACATCGAGTCGAAGCCCTTCGAGAAGATGAAGCGCCAGATGTAGCCGATGACGATGAGGCTGATGATGTTCGGCACGTAAAAGGCCGCCCTGAGGAGGTTGCGGCCTCGGAGGGGCTGATTGAGGGCGAGGGCCAGGAGAAGGGCGATGACGTTGGTCAGCACGACCATCGCGACGGTGAAAAAGAGCGTGAAGATTAGGGCCGCGATCAGGTTGGGGTCGTCGGTGAATAGTTCGACGTAGTTGGCCAATCCTATGAAGACCGGCTTCTTGTCGAGGCCGTTCCACTTCATGAAAGAGTTGACGACGCTCATCCCGAAGGGGACCATCACGACGACGACGATCGCGGCGACCGCCGGCAGGGTGAGGGCGGCGAATTCCACGCCGCGGGCGATGCGTTTTCCGAGTACTGTCATGGCTTCCTCGCAGGAAAAGATGGGGCGGCGGTGGAAGGAGGCGCTTCGCCGCCGCCCCGTGAGTCGAATTGCTTAGTCAGCGGCCTTCGCTATTTTCGCGTAGGTCTGGTCGAGCGCGTCGAGGGTCCGGGCCCGATCCGTCTGGCCGGCGCAATAGCCCTGGAGGACTATGCCGAGGCCCTGCTCGAGACCGGAGGGGAAGCGCTGATAATACCAGGAGTAGCTCGGGACGCCCTTGGCGATCATCGCCGAGGTCTCCTTGGCGAGCTGGGCGGCCGGCGCAACGGCTCCCTTGATGGGAGACATCTGCTTGATCATCGTCGGTATCCAAGCCTTGCCGTAGGCGGAGGTCGTGAGCCAATTGAGCCAGTCGAGGGCGGCCTGGCGATTCTTGCCGTCCTTGGCGACGCGGATGGTTTGATTCGAATCGAACATGATGCCCGACTTGGCAGCCTCGTTCCCGACGGGGCCGACGAGATAGCCGATCTCGGCATTCGGGTTCGTCTTCATGATCGTGTCCTCGGCCCAGTTGCCCTGGTGGATCATCGCCACCTTCCCCGTCGCCAGGGAGGCGCACTGGTCGTTGAAGTCCGATTCCATGGGCTTGTTGCCGCCGTACTTCTTGATGAGGTCGAGGAGATCGAAGACCTGGCCCATCTCCTTAATGTTCTTGAATTTCAGCTTGCCGGAGTTGAGGTCCGCCACGAAGGTGGAGTAATCGCCCTTGTAGGAGGCGGGCAGGGGCGCCAGGGCCTGCCAGGCGGTCTGGGGCAGGACCCACCACTCCTTGAAGCCCGTCGCGAAGGGCTGGATACCCTTGCTCTGCAGCTGCACGCAGACGGCCTCGAGCTCCTTGAGAGTCGTTGGCAGCTTGGTGATGCCGGCGTCACGGAAGACCTTCTTGTTGTAAATGAAAGAATGCGACTGCACGAGGAAGGGATAGCCGATGACGCGGCCATTGACCGTCACGCCGGTGAGGGCCGTCGGCACCATATCCTTGATGAAGGGCTCGTTGGAAAGGTCGTAGACATAGTCCTTGTAGGTGTCGTTGTCGGCATAGGCCGAACTCATGAAGACGTCAGGGATATCGCCCGAATTGAGCCTGGCGCGGAGCACCGTCGGATAGTCGGCCTGGAGGACCGTAAGGTCCAGCTTGTTTCCGCTTTCCTTTTGATACTCGGCGGCCATGTCATCGTACTGCTGGGTGAGTTCCGGACTGTAGAACAGCACCGTCACGGTTTTTCCCTGGGCCGCGGCGCCGCCCAAGGCGATGGCGAAGATCGCCAGGGCGAGCAGACTTCGTTTCATGGATCCCTCCTTGCGGGTTCTCGTTGTATGATGTACGTGCATCATATGACGTACGTATAGCATGACTTTGGGCGTCTGTCAAAGAAAATGTGCGGCCGCGAGGCTCCTCCCTCGCTCAAAGGGCGCTGGAGGACTGCGATATCTCCAAAACCGCGGGGCCGCCCAGGCATCCAGCCCGGGCGGCCCCATATCCATTTAAGGAACGTAAGGTTATTTATGGTAGGATCGGACCACGCACGACTCGGAGCCCGATGTTCAAGTATTTGTACGAAGGAGCCCGGGCACAGTTGCGATCGCCATAGTTGGCGCCACCGCGAGCGACCATAATGTCCGTGGAGGAGACGGTCAGGACGGGAAGGCGATAGTTCTTTACCCCGGGCGCCGGGCTCGTGAGGGCGAGGGTCGCGTTGCTGCCCCAGGTCCATTCGTAGACATTCCCGAGGAGATCGTGGAGCCCAACGGGACTACCGAGGTATTGCCCCACCCTAGCGGTTTCCGATCCGCCATATTCGTACAAGTACCACAGTGAGAAGTCAGTACCCCAGGGATAGCTGTTTACGACATTCCTGGGCTGGGTCGTCCCCGTTGCGTCCACTACCCTCGCGATGAGTTCCCACTCCAATTCGGTAGGAAGTCGATAACCGTCGAGTGAGAAGTTGGCGGTGACGTCCGCAGCCGTTATATGGCCGCTGGTGACCGTATAGTTCGCGAAGGTATAGACGTTCGACAAACCTCTAAGGGTCGAAACGAGGTTGCAGAAGCGGGCCGCGTCGTACCAGGTGAGATTCTCGACGGGCCTCGTCTTTGCGTCGACCCTATTCGAGTAATAGCTCGGCTGGGTAAGCGAAATGGCGGGATTCGCCATGCCGGCGACATACTGGTCCAGAATGTACTGGAACTCCCCCTGGGTAATCTCATGCGTGCCGACCGTGATGGAGCCGTAGGTACTGTTTCCCGTGCCGTCGAAGTCGAAGTAGCAGTAGCCCTCAAGACGGTTTATCGTACCCATGGTTATCCCCATGGCCAAGGTGACCATGGAAAATCCCGAATAGGAGGCCGAGGATTCGGGGGAAGTGCTATAGCCGGCGACGTCGACGACGGCGCGGACCAACAGAGGTGGATCGATACTCAGTGTGCCGATGTTGGCTGTCGTACCGGGCGCCGAACTGGCTGTTCCGCTGGAGGTCGGATCGCTGCCGTCGATGGTGTAGGATATGGTGCCGGATGGATAAATGCTCGTAATAGTTACAGCTTTTGTGGTCGCGTCGAAGGTGATACCCCCAGGAGAAAACGTCGGGGCAATGGCCGCGGGATAGGCGATGCTGTAGGTTTGGGAACTTATGGGAGAGTCGGAGAGTCCATCAGCCGTTAGGTAGGCATAGATGGTCATCGTGGTTCCGTTGCCCGCCACGGAGATTGGACCGGAATAGCTTTGCCAACCCGAGACGGAGCCATCGATCATGTAGTGAATTATCGGATTGCTTAGCCCGGCCGGCGGGGAGATCGTGACGTTCGTGTCGCTAATGAAGGTGCCGCCCAGCGGGGAAAAAACGGGACTCGTGGCAGAGTCGTAGGTGATTTGATAGATTTTGCTGATCACGGCTGAGGCGCTCTTGCCGCTTGCCTGCGCGAATGCTTTTATCGTGGCCGTAGTATTATTGCCGGAGACCCCGATTGGACTTTGGTAGACATTCGATGATACAGAGGGCGTGCTGCCGTCGGCGCTCCAGTAAATGATCGCCCCGGCGGTGCTGCACTCCAAGGACACGGCGATGTCATTCGCGAAGGTACCCTCGCCTGGACTGAACACGGGTTCTGAGGTTTTTTCAAGAAATGGGTCTACAACTCCGCCGAGCAAATCGCAGGAAGACGCGAGCGCGAAGATCGCCAGCGACAGGAAAACTCGGAAGACAGTTCTGAAACCTCGTCCTACCTTAGTCGTGGGCAAAAGCGACGATGCGAGGAGTATCCTGACCGCACTCGCATCGGCAAGAGCCGATTCCCCGAAGAGGAGATCCTCGAAGTCAGAGTGTCTGCGCATTTTTCCTCCCCTGCTTTCCGATTGGCCTCATGCCGATCCGAGGTTCTACGCAGGTCTCACATTTCCAATAATCCCGGAGCCTCGGCATAGACAGGCCAAATTCTATTCTCTTCGAGGGGATCTGCCACAGAGCCATTAGTCATTCCCAATTGGCCGAAAGTCACTGGGGATCTATCGGATCAAGCCTGGCTGGCGCGCTATGGGCTTGGCTAGTCTGGATCCAAGTCGCTCGAGGGGGAGGAGATATCGTGTGTGCGGTGATCGCGGCTATCGTGAACGAGACCGTTTCTCATCGCGAAGACGACAAGATGCGTTCTATCGCGGACGGAAATGGCCGAGAGCAATCGTGAAATGCGGTTCTTGACGCTGCCTTCGGAATAATTTATTTGTTTCGCGATCTCCTTGTTGCATCGCCCCTGGGCGATAAGACCGATTATCTCCTCGTCGATCGCATCGAGGTGTATATGGCGACCAGCGTCAAAATACAATGCGAATTTGCCTTCCGCATGCATTCCCGAAACGTAATGGCTCCTGACCGATTCGGCGAGGACCGAACTTATGATATCCAGGCCCTCGCCCACAGCGCGTAACGATAATATGAGGTTTTCGAGGCTTATGTCTTTTAGAACATAGCCGTTTGCCCCGGCGGCGATGGCAAGCGAGACATCCCGCTCCTCGCAGGATTCGCTGAGGATGATGGCCCGCAGCGAAGGCCTGTTGGTCCTCGCCTGCGCGAGTAGGTCGAGGCCCTTCCCCGTCTTGAAGCAAGGATCGACGACGAGAAGGTCGGCGTCCTCGAGGCGGAATACTTCCGACATCGCCCCCTCGAGGCTGGTGGATAAGACGACGGCGAAGCCGGGAGCCTGCTCGAGACGATCGCACAGCATCTCGCGAAACAGAGTCTGTTCATCAACGATAGCTATTCTGATCATTCGAATAGACTCCGTCGCCGCGCACAATTGACCTGAAGGCCAAGCGAAATGCCTTGAAGAATAGACTAATGCACCATATTGCATCGGTCAATAGAGTCTTAATATCAAGTACTATATATATTCGCGCCTACGAGGAGGAAAAGGCTCAGTTAGGGGGAGCCGATCCAAAGCGCGAGCCCCTTGCAATCAACCGTGTTTTGGCCGCATTGTCTTCCGGCGCTCGCTCAAGGCCTTTGGGGGCCTTCAATTCTACCATGACCTTCATTCACTCAAGGACGAACCCGTGAAAAAGCTCCTCCTCCCCCTCGCATTGATCCTCCTCCTCGGCTCCTGCAAGGGGGGCAACCCCTCCACAAGCTCCGCCGCGGCTCCTTCGAACTCCAAAACCGATGTAAGCTATGCCTTCGGCATGGCCATCGGCAAGAGCCTGGCCGCCACCGGTGTCGAGATCGATGATGCCGCCTTCCTCTCGGGCGTCAAGGACGTCCTGGCCAAAAAGGCCCCCCGTTTAAAGGAAGCGGACGCGCAGGGCATGATCCAAACCGCCATCACCGAGGTGCAGACCAAGATCGCCGCGGCCAACAAGGCCAAAGGCGAGGAGTTTCTTGCCGCCAACGGCAAGAAGGATGGCATAAAGACCACCGCCAGCGGGCTGCAGTATCAGGTAATCAAGGAAGGTTCCGGCCCCAGACCGACGGCCACCGACACCGTCAAAGTCGACTATGTCGGCACCCTCCTCGACGGCAGCACCTTCGACAGTTCCATCGAGACCAAGGAACCGGCCGTGTTCCAGGTCAACCAGGTCATCCCTGGTTGGCAGGAGGCGATACAGCTTATGACGGTCGGCTCGAGGTACAAGGTATGGATACCCGCGAATCTGGCTTATGGCGAACAAGGCGCCGGCGACAAAGTCGGTCCCAACTCCACCCTGGCTTTTGAGATCACGCTTCTCGCCATCCAGGGCGCAGCGGCGAAGTGAGGGTGCCGGGTCATACCCACCGCTTTCGTCGTCATGAAAAAGCGCTCCGAAAGGAGCGTTTTTATTGGCCAAGGCCTGGCTACGGCTAGTTGACTGGCCCTCGTGCGGAGGGCCGCGACGACATTCCGCATCCGAGATATTTTGCAGGAGGCATGTGCGGAAGCCTCAGCCTGGGAAAGTCTAGTCCGTCACGCATCTGTTTTTTTGCTTGTGGATCCAGCCATCTCCCTCTATATTTTTGCAATGTTGGACAAAATAGCAGAAGAGCCCGTCGCCAGGATCGGGGTTCTCCGCCTACGCGCCAAGATCCTCCTGAGCTTCATCGTCATAGTCGCCCTCATGGGAGCGACTAACGTCGCGGCCTACGCCTTCATGCGCGGTCTCTACGACAAGCTCGATGGCATGATGACGACCGTTTCGCTTTTAGGCCAGATATCCGCGACGGCGGGGACTATCTATAATCACGCGGGCAATTACTACGCGATGCGGTCCGACGACGATCGCGACACAGCCCTCAGGGTCGTTTCGGACAATCTTGTCCTGCTCAAGCAGCTCGACGCGAGAATGGAAGACAAGGCGGGGAAGAAGGAAGTCACGACCCTGTCCGCCAGATTTTCGCAATGCGACGATCTCATGACCCAGCTCGGCGCCGCGATCGTCGGCAAGCAGGACAAGGATGAAATCAATCGCCGACTCGACGCGATTTCCAGCCTACAGGAAGACATCTTGTCGCGCTTGTCCGCGCTTTCAAGCGAGCGGCTCGACATGTATCGGCTTCAGATGATTTCGATGAAAAGAGACCGGGATCGCGTCGTTTCGATCCTCTTCGCGACCCTCTCGCTGATCGCGGCCATCGCGGTGGCCCTGTCGCTGCTCCTTTCGACGCGATTAGCAAGGCCGCTGGCCAGCGTCACGAGGACCCTCGGCGCGATTTCCGTCGGTGAAGGCGACCTGACAACGAGGATCCCTGTCACCTCAAGGGATGAGATAGGCGACCTAGCCCGTGAATTCAATCAATTTTCCGACAGCCTCGAGATGATCGTTCTAGGCGTGAGGACATCCGCGGATTCCCTTTCGGGGCTCGGCTCTCGTCTTACCGAGGGTATGACCGAGACCTCGGCCGCCGTGGAGGAGATCGCCGCCAACGTCGAATCCATCAATCGCCTGATCCTGAACCAGTCGGCCAGCGTCGAGGACACGCGGGCCACCATCTCGTCCATAGGCAAAGTCAGCGTAGAGCTCCGAGAGAGGATCGATTTCATGGCGCAGGCCTTGTCTGATTCGACTTCGCTCGTGAAGCTGCTCATCGGGCGGATCGAGACGGTTGGCGCCGCGACGGATCGCCTGTCTTCGGCCTCCGCTGCCCTCCTCGAAGCCTCCGATGTCGGACGCTCCAAGCTCGCGGCCGTCGACGAGCACGTTCGGGCGATCGCCGAGCAATCGCAAGGCCTGGTCGAGACGAACGAGGTGATCGCGGGCATCGCCTCTCAGACGAATCTCCTGGCGATGAACGCGGCGATCGAGGCCGCGCATGCGGGCGATTCCGGCAAGGGTTTCGCGGTAGTCTCGGACGAAATCCGAAAGCTCGCCGAGAAATCGGCGAGCCAGGCGAAGGAAACGGGGCGGGAACTCAAGCTCATCAAATCGGCGATCGACGGGGTCGTGTCGGCGACCAAGGAGGCGGCGGCATCATTTGGGATCGTCTTCGAGCAGATGCGTCTGCTAGGCGATATCGAACGCGAGGTGGGGGAGACCGTCGATCATGAGAAGACCGAGTCGGCCAGGGTAAACGACGCGCTGTCCGGCCTCGGGGCGGTCACCACGGCGGTCCGCTCGGGGGCCGATGATGTAGAACGCATGAGCGGCTCCATCCAGAGCGCAATAGAATCCCTGGCCCGAATCACGCTGGAAATCAAAGGCGGGGCAGCCGAGATATCCCAAGGCGCGGCCGACATAAATGGAGCCATGGCGGGCATCACTTCGCTGTCGGCCGAAAACGCGGTCAGCGTCGCTGAGCTCCGCTCCCAGGTCGGCAAATTCCAAATCCGCCAGATCGAAACCGACCAGGGGATGGGGGCAAGGGACGAAGGGGAATAGGTCTGGAAACGGAGTCGAGTGGCCCATGGCGGCTGTCGGCTGCCTCGCGAGCCTTGGCCCCTCCCCTTCGGGCTGTCGCGGGAGTGGAGCGTGATGAGGCTGAAGGCAGACCCTGGCTAGCTTAGGTAGACTCGCGTATTACCAGATAGGGTATGGGTGCCTGCATGAACCGCTCGTCAAGCGGATCGCCGGTGATAAGGGAATTGATGAGCGCGACGGCGCGCTTGCCCAGGGCTGCCTCGTCGAAGCGGATAGTCGAGAGGGAGGGGGTGAATTGCTCGCTATAGGGCAGGTCATCCGTGCCGAGCACCGCGATATCGAGCGGCACCTTCAGGCCGTGTTCACGCAGGGCCCGCATCAGCGCAAAGGCGTGATCGTCGCTATAGGCATAGATTGCGGACGGACGTGGGCTCATGGCCATAAAGGAGCTCGCGGCCTCGCGAGCCGCCGCGAGTGAAGGCACAATGTCGTCGTCGGGCCAGTCGAGGGTCTCGATCGAGGCGCCTGACACCGTCGAAAAGACTCTCTTCATTCCCCGCTGCCGCAGCTTGAACGGCCGCTTCTGCGCGGGATCCGCCGGTTTCACGATCGCGACGCGCCGATGACCTCTCTCGATGAGGTGCTCGGCCGCGAGACGGCCTACGCTTTCGATCGGCAGATAGAATGTCGCGAATTCGTCATGCTCCTCGACGTCAAGAACGAGGATTCGCTCGACGCCCTGCTCGCGGGCCATGTCGATGTAGCTTCTATCCAGGTCAAGAAGGCTGCAGAAAATGCCGCGGGGTCGACGGGCCAGCATTGCCTGGAAGGTTTCGAGCCTGCGCTCGGGGTCCTGGAAACGGTTCCAGGAATACTGGGTTACCACGCAGCCCCCGGCCAGACCGTCGGCATGAATCGTGCTTATGATTCCGCTAATGCGCGAAGTGTAGGGAGCGGGAAAGAAAATCGAGAACTCCGAGCTGAAGCCCCGACGGAGGGATTGGGCCATGTGGTGAGGTCGATACCCGAGTTCCTTGGCCGCAGCCAAAATCCGCTCGCGTTTTTCGGGGCTTACGTGGGTCGAGCTCGTATTGCTCAGGACATAGGATACCTGGGTCCTGGATACGCCCGCGAGTCTGGCCACGTCGGTCGCGGAGGGCGCCTTGGAAGGCGGTACGGGGGCGGAACTCTGTTGCTTCTTCATAAAAAAGGTTGACATGATTCTAGAGCGGGTTTAGCATCCCCGTCAACATCACAGGTGACACGTGTCACCTATACCTGATGAATGGGGGATGGCATGAAGAGATTCGGACTTGTGGTTCTCGCTCTGCTCGCGGTCTGTCTGGCGCCTGTCGCGGCGGCAGACAAGGTCTTCAATCCCGCGGTCGTCGACATTGCCTATTGCGTGCCCGATACGACCAATCCTTTTGTCGGTTGGCTGACGACCTCCGTGCAGAAGCTGGCGAAGCAGGATGGCTACAACATTCAAATCGCGGACGCGGGCAACAATCCCGCCAAGCAGCTCGAGCAGATGGAAAATTTCATCGCCATGAAGGTCAAGGTCATCGACCTTATGCCTGTCGATCCCAATAACGTACAGGACGTCATCAGGCGTGCCCAGAAGGAAGGAATCAGGGTCATGGTCGCGGGCACCGACACGGGTGTCCAAGATTTCATGATGAACATCGACCAGTACGCATGCGGTCAGTCGATCGCCGACCTCTGCACCGATTGGATCCTTAAGACCTTCACGAAGGATGGCAAGCCCGAATCCCTTCCCACGGGCGGCAAGGCGCTCAAAGTGATCGTGATCCAGGATACCGAAACCATAGACGCGAAGAACCGCTCCGACGGCATCGTGAAGCGTCTCAAGGACTTCGGAAAGCTCAATGTCGTGATCGCGGCGGGCGAGACCATGCTTATGACGCAGGCCATGAACATCATGGAGAATAGCTGGCAGCAGAACAGCGACGCCGTTGCGGTATGCACCTACAACGCAAGTGCGGCCGTTGGAGTGAACGAATACATCATGGGTCAGGTCAAGGTCGACAAGGCCAAATTCGGCGTGTTCACCGGCGACTGGTCCGAGGAATTCCAGACTCTGATGAACGCCTCTCTACAGAACAAGTCGGTGGCCCGCGGCACCATGCGCATCGCGGGGCCGCAGATAAACGGCAAGCCCGTGCCTCTCGAGCAGGCGACCTGGATCTACATGAAGGACCTGTACACCGGCAAGATGTCCTATGGCAAATGGGCAAAGGACGCCATCGCCAAGGCCTATCCCGAAAACAAGTAAAGCAGGACAAGGCGGGGGCCGCATCCAGTGCGGTCCTCGAATAATGGAGCGTCCAATTGGGTGAAGCGATTCTATCTCTCGAAGGCGTGACCAAGGTCTATCCCGGCGTGGTCGCCCTCGAAAATGTGAGTCTCGCGTTCGAAGCCGGGGAGGTACATGCTCTTCTCGGGGAAAACGGCGCGGGCAAGTCGACCCTGATAAAGATCGTCGCCGGGGCGATCAGCCCCGACGCCGGCGCGATCCGAGTTGGCGCCTCGTCGCACGCGAGGCTGACCCCGCATCAGGCGCGTGCGCTCGGCATCGAGGTCATCTACCAGGAATTCAACCTCATGCCCTCGCTCACCGCAGCGGAAAACATCATGTTCGGGAAGCGGACCGGCCGTTTCGTGAGCCAGGCCGCAATGGAAGCGCGGGCGAGGACGCTCTTTGACGAATTCGAAGTGGACATCGATCCCCGCGCTCTAGTGCGCGACCTTCCCGCCTCCCAGCAGCAGATCGTGGAGATAGCGAAGGCCGTAAGCCGCGAGGCTCGGGTTCTCATCATGGACGAACCGAGCGCCCCTCTTTCGATGGCCGAGGTGGAACACCTCTTCCGCCTCATCCGGAAATTCAAGGACCGCGGCACCACGGTAATCTACATCTCGCATCGAATCGACGAACTCTTCGCGATTTCCGATCGCGTAAGCGTCCTTCGAGATGGCCGCTACGTGGCCACGCGCGGGACGGCGGAGACCAGCCGGGCGGAACTGATCGGACTGATGGTCGGGCGGGAGCTCAAGGAAACCTATCCTCGCCGCGACGCCGAGCCAGGGGCGACGGTGCTCGAACTCCGAGGAGTGACCGGCAACGGCGATCGCGATATTTCCTTCTCCCTGCGCGGCGGCGAGATTCTCGGTCTGGCGGGACTCGTTGGCGCCGGGCGGACGGAGCTTGCGAAGGTTCTCATTGGGGCCGCGAGGCTCGATTCGGGCCAGGTCTTCATCGATGGGAAGCCGGTTTCGATCAGATCGCCTCGCGACGCGCTCAGGCATGGCCTCGGCCTTATTCCGGAGAATCGGAAGGAAGAAGGCTGCTTCCTCGAGATGGACATAGCGTGGAACATCTCCTTCGCGAATTTGCGCCGAATGTCCTCGGGTCTGGTCGTGCGGAAAAAGGAAGAACGCGCGGTATCCGAGCGTTTCCGCTCCCTTCTGCGCATCAAGACGCCGAGCATGAGCCAGCAAGTCAAGCTGCTTTCGGGAGGCAATCAGCAGAAGGTCGTGCTCTCGAAGACCCTGGCCGCCGAATCGAGGATACTGATTTTCGACGAGCCGACCCGCGGCATAGACGTCGGCGCCCGGCAGGATATCTACCAGCTCATGGACGAGCTCGTCCGCAAGGGACATTCGATAATCATGATTACCTCCGACATGGAGGAACTCCTCGGCATGTCCGACCGCATCGTGGTCATCGCCGAGGGAAGGGTGGCGGGAACCCTCGAACGAGGGGATTTCTCCCAGCAGGCCGTCCTCGAACTCTCCTCATCCGGGGCTTATAAGGAAGTCGTGGCATGAATCTTGTTAAGCGATACGCGATCCTCTTCATCCTGTTCGGGCTAATAGTGCTTTTCTCCTTGTTGAGCCCTTATTTTTTCACGCAGGAGAACCTGACGAATATCTTCGTGCAGCAATCCTACGTCATCATAGCCGCCGTGGGGCTTTCGTTCGTCATGATATCGGGAGGCATGGATCTCTCCATCGGCTATCAGATCTCCGCGGTGGGCGTCACCACCGCGGCCCTGGTCAAATGGATAGGCATTCCCTTGCCAATCGCGCTGGTGGCAGGGATCGTCATGGGTACGCTAATGGGAGCTTTCAACGGTTGGCTATCAGTTAGGCTCAAAGTTCACACACTGATCGTCACCCTCGGCACCATGACCATTTTCCAAGGCCTGTCCTACATCATTTCCCGGCAAAGCGTCATCCTAAACCTGCCAGCGGGCTTTAAATTTTTCGGACAAGGCTATCTGTTCGACTTCCTCCCCTTCAGCGTGCTCCTGATGGCCCTCTGCGTCGGAATCGCGAGCTTCCTCCTTAACCTCACCTGGTTCGGAAGACACATATACGGCGTCGGAAGCAACGAGGAGACGGCTAGGCTTTCAGGCGTAAACGTGAGAGCCATTCGAATGCTTACCTTTTCCATTTGCGGGTTTTTCGTGGCGATATCCGCGATCGTGCTTTTCGGCCGTTCCGGATCGGCCTCGTCATCCACCGGTCCCGGAGTGGAATTCACGGCAATGACCGCGGCCATCCTCGGCGGCGTGTCCTTCAAGGGCGGCGAGGGCAAGATGTGGGGTCTGGTCACAGGCGTATTCATTCTGGGCGTGCTTAGCAACGGGATGCAGCTCGTGGGCATGAACACCTATGTCCAGTACATCGTGAAGGGTTTCGCTCTTCTTCTCGCCGTCGGTTTCGACATTCTCCAGAAACAGCGTCTGGCGATTTCGGCCGTCCGTGCGTCGCAAAGAGCCGCCGCATGAGGATTGAACCGCGCATCATCGGCCGCCGCGACTTCCCCTCGAGTCTAGTATCGGCCGAGGGGATCGGGACCATCTTCGCCGATGAAAGCCGGCGGGCGGTGAACGTCACCTTCGGGGTGGAATATTCGGTGAAGTCGGGCATGCCCCTCCATCTGACCATCCTCGAGCCCCGCCTCGAGGATGGCGAGGAGGCCGCCTTTCCACTTGTCGTGTTCGTGCAAGGCTCAGCCTGGTTCAAACAGGAACTCCACCAGAACCTTGGGCAATTAGTGCCCTATGCCGCTAGCGGTCTCGTCATTGCGATGGTCGAATATCGCCCCTCACCGCTGGCCCCCTTCCCCGCCCAAGTGAAGGACGCGAGGACGGCCACAGGCTTCATGCTGGCAAATGCGGCGCGCTACCATATCGACCCGAATCGACTCATCCTCTGGGGAGACTCCTCAGGCGGCCACACCGTCGCGATGATCGCCGCCACCGAAGGGCTCGAGGAATTCGCCGACGAGGCGGCCGGGCCACTCCCCATCCGCGGCGTCGTCGACTACTACGGTCCCAATCTCCTCGCTACGATGAACGAGGAACCCTCGATCCAAGACCACGACGCCCCTAACTCGCCCGAGGGAATGCTGCTCGGCGGAGTGAGGGTTTCCGAACACCCGGAGAGGGTAGCTAAGGCCTCGCCATTGAGCTATATCGAATCTTCGCGCCCGCTCCCCCCCTTCCTGATCATGCACGGCGACAAAGACAGGCTTGTCCCCTTTGGACAGAGTGTCCTCCTTTTTAAGAAGCTTAAGGATTGCGGACATCGCGTTGAAATGTACCGGCTCGTCGATGCCGATCATGGCGGAAGGGCCTTTTGGACTTCGAAGGAGGCTTGCGAAGCCACCCGCGACTTCCTCCGTCGTTGCCTGGCGTGAGTACGGCGCTATGCACGACATGGCTTCGGCATCGCGACAGCGCGATCGTCCGCATTTTCCAGGAATTATAGGCCGCATGAAGCCGGCTCAGGCATTCGACGGTCTCGCTCTCGGTACGGGCGAAAACAGCCTGTTCGGTTCCTGCGTCGTGAACGCCAGACATTTCACCGCCTTCGGCATGATACACGACATCGCCGGCGGTACCATGGCCGATCCCAATGTCGTCAGGCTGATGAACCCCATGAACTACATCGAAACCAGGGACGCGATTTGCACGGGGTTCTGGAGAATCCGGCACGGCACGGCCGACAGAGATACTTCACTGGCGATTTCGACCATCCTCGCGACAAGGCTGGCGAACAACGGATGTTCGGTCGATTTCGCCATGCCCTGGGCCCAGGGACACGGCGGGGACTATGATCTCGATGAGCTCTTCTCCTGGGTAGACTCGATCTGTCGACAAGTGCCTTCGAAGCGCTGATCGCGCCATCTCGAGATCGGCCGCCATCTTCTTCGACAATTCGCAATATATGCTTCTATGAATAAAGTCTTTATTGAAATGTTGCGACGCATAGATATACTTAAGATGGAATGGGATTCTCTTAAGTCGCCCGGATCATCCGGGACTAGAGGATACATATGAAGTCCATCCGCGCCCATCGAAGCTTGTTGAGCGGTAGCCGCTGCCATTCAAAGGGAGTCCGGAAGAGCCTCACGCCAACGGCGATTCTTCTTGCGCTTGCGTTGTCCTCGAACATGCTGACGATCTCCGCCTCTCCACAAACAACCTTGGCGGGCCCCCTCGTTTTCTTGCCTCTTGGTTCCTCCAGCGACTATCTCCTGCCCGGCTTCGGAACCAGTGTCGGCCTCTCCTACAGCCCGATCGAGGATCTCCCCCTTTCCCTCGAAGGAGGGATGGAATTCGTTTTATCGGGGGTCGGAAGCTCGGCGACGACTATCGCGGTACTAGAGCCGCGCTTCGGTTTTGCATGGAAAGCCTTTAGCCTAGGACCCGTGGCTTTCACCGCGCGGGTAGGCGTAGGGCTGTGGATCGCCGGCCTCTCCGATTCCTCGGCCAGTGAATTTGGACCCGCTCTCGACGCTGGTCTCAGAATCGAAGCGAGGCTCGCCGACTGGCGGCCATGGCTCGCGGCTGGCTACTCGGCCGAATTCGGCCTGGGGAGCGGCATCAAGACAGGTGGCGGCATCGGTCTCGACCTCCCCTCCGACCTGAACTTCATCACCGCCACCCCCGAGAGCCTCATCGTGCCCGTGAGCCTATCCATAGGGCAAACGTTGCCGGGTCTCTCCAGCCGTCTTGCCTTCTCGCCCGGATGCGGGGCCTTCATCCCCTTCGGCGACGGCTTTACGGGCAACTCGGCGCTTGGCCACCTCGTCGTCGCCTACCGTCTCCTCCCCAATCTGCCTCTCGACGCCGTGACAAGGCTCGAGTACGGCCATGCCTTCGCCTTCGACCTCCTTGCGGCCCGACTCGGCTTCTCCTGGCATCTCATTGGCCTCGGGCCCTTCCAGGTGACGTTGGACGTCGGTGCCGGAGGCTGGGTCGGCCGCGCAATCGATGGCTCCGCCACGAGCTTTGGGCCATCAGCGGAAGCCGGTCTGGGGATAGAGGCCGCCTTCGGTCTATTCCGCCCCGGTATCCACGCTTCATATGTCGCTCAACTTGGACTAGAACGAGGTGTCGCTCTGGCCGCCTCCCTCGGCTTCGGCCTGCCTTTCGACACCGATCCGGAAGCGGAGCAGTCCGGGATCCTGCCCGCTTCCTTCGGCAGGGGATGGAGAACTCCCTCGGGCAGGCTCTCGTTCCGCTCGGGCACCGTCGCCGATATCCCCCTGGGCTCGGCGAGTTCTTACCTTCGGCAGGGTTTCGGAGGCGATCTCGGTCTCGCGCTGCGCACGACCCCCGCTGTCCCGCTCGACCTGGAGGGCGGAATAGATTATGCCAATTGGTCCAATATCGGAAACAGCGCCGCCGACCTCGATCTTGTGTCGATCCGCGCGGGGCTCGCATGGAAGGCCCTCGCCCTGGGCCCAGTCGGGATAGCGGCATTCGCCCATGGGGGGTTCTGGATAGGCAAGCTCCGCTCCGACGCCGAACTCACTCCAGGTCCCCTAGTCGATGTGGGCCTTCGAGCCTCGGCCTTCCTCGGACAATGGGCTCCATGGCTCGAGCTATCATATGCGCCGTACCTCGGTTTGTTTTCCGCGCTGCGCCTCGGCCTGGGCCTCGCCTGGACACCGTCACCAGCGGCTGAAGCCTCCGCCCCGGCGATCCAGAGGAAGACCGCCGTGGCATCGGCCTCGGCGATCCCCGCTGCGGCTGCGAAGAAGCCGATCGCCACAGCCAAGCCGGAAGCGACAGCCAAGCCCGTCGTGCTCAAGACCGGCCCGAGCGGGCTACAAGTGCTCGAGATCGTCTTGGACCCCGTGTTTCCTGTCTTCTTCCGCTGGTACGAGGGCAACGCTCTCGGCTACGTCAGGGTTCGCAACGGCGGGAAGTTGCCCATCGACTCCATTTCGACCTCATTCTTTGTGAAGCAGTTCATGTCCGACGCCAAGGAATGCGAGGGGCCGACCACCATCAAGCCCGGCGAGGAGACTCGTTTACCACTGCTCGCCCTGTTCACGGACAGCATCCTCGGCGTCAGCGAGGGCAATACGGTCTCCGCGGGCATCACACTTGGCTACTCCGTCAAGGGCAAGTCTCAGCAACTCCAATTGACGACCTCCATGAAACTCTACGACAGGAACGCGACGAATTGGAGCGACGACAGAAGAGCGGCGGCCTTCGTCACGGCGAAGGATCCCCTTGTCCTCAGGATGTCCAAGAATGTCGCGGGATTCATGGAACAGGCCAAGCGTTTCGGGATGCCAAAGGCATTCGCCGCCGCCCTCGCCATCTTCGAATCGCAACGCGCCTACGGTATGCGTTACATCGTCGACCCAGCATCTTCCTTCGCCGCGGCCTCCTCCCAAGAAGACGCCGTCGATTTCATCCAGTTCCCCAGGCAGAGCCTCGACTACAAGGCCGGCGACTGCGACGACCTCTCCGTCCTCGGCGCGGCCCTCCTCGAATCGATCGGCGTGAGCACGGCCTTCGTCACCGTGCCCGGCCACATCTACATCGCGATCGACCTCGAGCTCGCTCCCGAAGAGGCGCGGAAGCGCTTCAAGGCGGACAGTCTCATCATCCAGGGTGGGCGCTCCTGGCTGCCGATGGAGGTCACCGCGCTCGAAGGCGATTTCATGGCCTCATGGGCGCTCGGCGCCCAAGAGTGGCGCGATGCCACGAGGGTCGGCCTCGCGGCCATCTATCCCGTGGCCCAGGCCTGGACGGTCTATCCCCCGGTCGGATTCACCGGGGACGCGGTGCAAGTACAGCCTCCCGACCCGACCGCCCTTTCCTCGCTCTGCTCAGCCCAGTTGGAACGTTATGCGGAGCAGGCCATTGCCGTGACTGTGGACGGCATCAACGGCGACATAAAGAAGCAAGGCAAGATTCCTCGACTCCTCAACTCCCTCGGCGTCGCCTATGCCTCCGTCGGCATCTATTCCAAGGCCAAGATCGCCTTTGCGGAGGCGACCGCCAAGGAGGATTTCGCCATGGCCCTCGTCAATCTCGGCAACCTCGCCTTCCTCTCCAAGGAGTGGGACCAGGCCCTGGGTTACTACGACCGCGCGGCGAAGAAGAGCCCGAAGGATCCCAAAATTCTTCTAGCGATCGCGAGAGCGAACCACGAACTCGAGAACTACGGACAAGTGAAGGACTGGTACTCGAGACTCAAGGCCGCCGACCCCGCCCTGGCGGCGCGATTCAGCTACCTCGAGCTGAAAGGCGAGGAAGCCATCCGGGCGGCTGACGCCGCCGGCACGAAGGAGATAGTCGTATGGTCGGAATGAAAACCCTTGCCTCCGGCCTCGCCGGACTGGCCCTCGTCCTCATCCTCGTCGCGGCCTGCACGGACTCGCCCCTACTCGACCGCGTGGAGGCCCTCGGGTCCAAGGATGCCCATGTGCCGGCACCGGGCGCCTCGGGCGCGATAGTGGCATCGGGGCCGACCTCTAGCTCCTTCAATCTTACCTGGACCTCGGCCGCCGACGCCATGGACCAAAGCAGCCTCGTGTACAAAATCGTCGCTTCGACCTCCAACAACATCGGCAGCGTTGCCGATGCCGAAACACTCGGTTCAGGCCGTTTCGTGGTTCAAGACTGGGCCTCCATGCCTTCGGGTTTCGCCGTCGTGAACGGGATCCAGACCGGAACACTTTATTACGTCACCCTCCTCGTAAAAGACAGCGTTGACAATAAAGCGATCTACCAGGTGGCCGAGGGTCCGGCGGTATTCTCGATGTCATGGAAGTCGGGGACGAATTCCACATGGTCCATCGGTTCCATACCGCCCCTCCTCAACTGGACCTACGTGGTGAATCCTTATTCCGAGGCAACTATGACAATCGCGAATAGCGGCTTCGGCACCCTGCACATGACCGGAAGCCCCCATGTCCTTATCGGCGGCGCCAATCCAAGCAACTTCGCGATACCTACTCAGCCTCCCGATTTCCTCGCCCCCGGTACGACCTATGACTTGATTGTCAGGGCCATCTACGTCTCGATGGCATATAACAAGTACGCGCAGGCGGTGATCGCCAATGATGGGGGAGATTTCGTCTTCAACCTTCAGTCCTACGCATGCTGATTGAGGGCCACGTCCATCGAGCGCCTTGATTTCGCGGTCACCGGCTACCTGTTGGTCCATCCCCTGTGGCGG
The DNA here is from genome assembly GCA_035531315.1 of Rectinemataceae bacterium. Taxonomy (GTDB): domain Bacteria; phylum Spirochaetota; class Spirochaetia; order Treponematales; family Rectinemataceae; genus CAIJMU01. The sequence goes on along the minus strand of DATKTD010000031.1, from coordinate 2,822 downwards.
GGCGGAGCCTTGGCGCTCGCGGCCGGCGACAAGCCGCGAGCGACGCGGCTCGGCCCTGCCGAAGCGGCCTGCCTCCAAACGCTCCGCGGCGCGAGAAGCATTGAGGACTTCGTTTCGGCCATTCTCGATGCGGGCCTAGCCCCCGATCGTCCCGCCGCGACCGCCATTTTTTCCGCTCTGAACGATGAGGGATTCGTCCTTCCCGTCGATGATTTCCTTGCGGCAATCGCCACGCGGCGAGTCCCGCGGCGTAGTGAAACGAAGGGCCTTCCTCTGGTTATCGTCACCTGCGATCGACCGCGGGAACTGGAACGCTGCGTGGCAAGCCATGTGGATAGCCTCGACTCGGCGAGACAGGGGAGGAATCAAACGATTTCTCGAATCGCCATCTTCGACGATCATCCTGGCGCCGTTCCCTTTCCCCTGCTTCGAGCCTTGGGCGAGCTTGGAAAGAGGGCAGACCTGCCTATATCTATGGCGGGGCAAGCGGAGAAGAGAGCTTTCGCCGATAGCCTTGTCGTGCCCCTCGCGGCGAGGGGGATCGGCCGCGAGATTCTCGATTTCGGGCTCGGAGGCGAAGACGCGTGGAGGTATCGAGTTGGAGGCAACCGGAATGCGGCCCTCCTCTTTTTCGCCGGGGGCCCACTTCTCCTCGAAGACGACGATCAGACTGCCGAATATCTCCTCCACCCCTCGTCCGAAGCCGGCCTGGCTATCGGCGCCAGGCCCGAGGTTCTCGACTACTTCGCCGGCGATGCATGCATCGATGCGGCCCCGTCGCCCGAGGAGGGATCTCCAACCCTCCTCGGCCTTCATGGCCAGGCCCTCGGTTCTTCTCTCCCCGAGCTCTTGGCAGATCATGGGGCGGGTCAACCCGATCTGACCAATCTCGATCCACGCTTTGCCGCCGCCCTCCTCCGTAGGGGGGCTCGCGTCCGCGCGACCGTGGCGGGCTATGCCGGGGACTCCGGCATGGGCATGCCCTGGGGTCTGATCCTTAGCGAAGGTGAACTTCGTTCCCGTCTCGTCGAATCGCGCAAGTCCTGGGACGCGGCCCTGACCGATCGCCGGGTACTCTGGGTGGCGCCTCGCGATACCCTCGCCGACAGTCCTTTCTTTCGCTCGGGTTCCATCGGCCTCGACGCCCGAGACCTCCTCCCTCCCTTCCTTCCCGTTGGTCATAACCATGACGGTATTTTCGGACTACTTCTCCATCGCCACTGGCCCCCTGGTTCGGTCCTCCATCTCAGGGCCGCGGTTCGCCACGAGCCTCCGGAAAGGCGCTTCTTCGACCGTGAGGAGGCCGGCCGCTATCGAGTCCGGATCTCCGACATCGCTGCCTGGGCGATTGAAGACGGGCCGCGACGCGACGGCCTGGGCGATCCAGGAATGGCCCTCGCGGAGACTGGATTGCATATGGAGAGGATCGGGCGACTGAAACCCGAGGCCTTCCGCGAAAGGATAATGGCCCTTTGGCTTCCGAGGGCCGCCGAGCTCATCGATCGCATTGAAGGTCTCCTCGATACCTACGATGCGGAGCCTTCCTGGTGGGCCAAAGACGCCCGAAGTCTGCTCGAGAGCGTCGAAGCCTTAGGGGAGGAAGGAAGTCCCTGGATACCAGCGGATATCTTGCTCATGGCCGCCCCCGACGAAAAGCTTGCCCAGGAGCTCTGCCAATCGGTCTTGCGCCGCTATGGCCTCCTCCTCCAATCATGGAAGACCATATGGGAGCTTGCGGCCCAACTACGAGGGGAGGGTCTCAGCTTCGATCGTCCCCTGTGAGCAAGGATCACCTTGTTCGAGAAGGGGAGGATCGAGGGCCCTGCCCGGGGACTCGGCAATAAGTCCCTTCCCCCTGCGCGGCAGCTGATCTCGAGGCTTCAAGCCCGGCCTTCCGCATAGTATATTTCGCCAAGGCGATGGAAGCGGGGACCATATTCGCGGCCGGGCGGGCCGGGCCGGCCCGCCCATTCCCTCGCCAAACGACAGGAGGAAAAAGTGGACGAGAAGAGCATCGGGACGGCAGCCCTTTCCAAGGCTGTCCTTTCACTCTACGAAGAGGGCTTCGACGGCCCGGCAGGGAGCAGCACCTGGTTCACCGACGGCGGCCCCGGAAGCGGTTTCCTGGGCACGATCGAGGGTCTCTCCGCGGCGGAAGCGAGCAGGCCCTTGCATCAGGGCGATCCCGTCAGTCTTGCCTCCCATGTCGCCCACCTCCAGTACTCCCTAAGCCTGGCAAATCGGGCGGCGAAGGGAGAGAATCCCTACAAGGACGCAAACTGGTCCCTGGCCTGGAAGACTCAAAGAGTCGAAGAGGCCGAATGGCGAGCCCTCGTGGGTGGACTGAGGTTCGAGTACGAAGCCTTCAAGAAGGTCCTCGCCGCGGGATGGGAATGGGCGGATGCCGATTCCCTGACCGGCGCGATCGCCACGGTGGCGCACGGGGCCTGGCATCTCGGAGCGATCAGGCAGGCCCTGGGGCTTGTAAAGGCGCCGAAGACCTGAGACTCGGGAAGGAGGGGGCTCGAGTGCTGCTGCAAACGGCGATGGCCCGAGTTGGCGAATTGTGGACGTGGGCCGTCAGGAAATTCCTAAAGCCACCGACGAACCTCGGTTGACAGTCCTCCCGCACCGATATAGGGTCTTGCCAGATCACCATGCCGAACGCAAACCACACCGCGGCCGATTTCGTGCCAATCCTCATCACCCTCGGCTTGTCCGGAGGGGTCGTCGCCCTGGTCCTCGTGATTACCCACATCCTCGGACCCAGACGCCATAGCGCCAAGAAGGACGCCAACTTCGAATGCGGCATCCCCTCCCAA
>DATKTD010000030.1:0-11342 GCA_035531315.1 Rectinemataceae bacterium | reverse complement strand
CTAGACCCTCCCCGCAAGCTCCGGAGACGAAACGGGAAGTATCCTTTGCTCGGCCCCTGCGATGGCCTATACTTGTCTATAGGAAGATCGAAGGCAAAGGAAATGACAACCCTGCTCTTGCTGCTTACCCTGATTGTGGGGGGCGCCATGCTCCTCACCCTCCTCGCCGCCTCGATAGGCGGTCGGGGGAGGAGCGGCGGGATGTCGCGCAAGGCGAGGGCCGACGACGATGACTACGACGCCGACTTCACGCTACTGGCCGATACCGAGACGAAGATCGAAGAGCTTTCGCAGATGATGGACTATGCCATCCTCGCGAATGCCGGATACCGCGATGGGAAGAGAGCGACCGAGGACCTCCTCGAAAAGCAAAGACTCATCCGGAGCTATCTAGTCGATTATGCGGGACAGTGCTGTTCCCTCCTCCTCAGGCGGATCTATTGCGACGAGGTGGGCTGGTTCCTCAGTCTTCTCGACGAGGGCTCGATTTCGGCGAAAAGCGAAGCCTTCCGGGGGAGACTTCGAAAGATCCACGATGATTTCGCCGAGAGGAAATACCTCGGCCAGAGCGAGTCCCTCGACAAGGCATTGGAAGATGTGCTCGCCGACTTCGATCTGACCATGCAGGGGCTCATCGCCGATCGCATGGAGAGCCTCATCGGGAGCGAATCGCCTCTTAGCGCAGATGCCTCGATGAAACGCCGAGGCCGCCTCCTCGCCGAAAACCTCGAGGCAGGCCATGCCGCCCTGAACAAGTCCTTCGACCTCTTCTCCGCCGAACTCGAGTTGCGCTGAGAAGGGGTGGCGGAAGCCTTCGTCCGCGGGGGCGGCTCAGACGCTCGCCAGGGCCGCATAACCCACGAAGGAGGGGGCGCGCCTGACATCGAGGCTGGTTGCGTAGGCGAGTTCGGCGAATTTCTCACTGCCATCGGCCATGGCAAAGGAAAGCGCGGCGACGGCCGCCCCGGGCGAGCAGGCCGAACCGTCCTCGCGGGCACGGCGCAGAGCCTCCTCGCCGTTCATGGCCAGGAGGGCATCGAGAAAGGCCCTATCGTTCACCTCGCGAACCCAAGGCTCGGCCGCCTCCCCGCTGCCGGCCGGTTCGAAGCCGTAATCGGGACCATAGTGGGTCAGATCGGTCGAACCCACCACGGCGACCCTCCGTCCCAAACTGGCAGCGGCCTCCCGGATCGATCGGCCAAGGCCGAGGGAGGAGGGGCTGGCCGGCGCCCGGAGCCATAGGATGCGGGCGCCTTTGGCGTAGAGCCCCGCGAAGGGCAACTGGACCTCGACGGTGTTGTCGACATCGCGGTCGAGCGACACTCTAAGCCCGGCTGCCCCTAGGGACTCGAGGAGACGGCCCTTGAGCTCCAGGTCGGCCTTCAGGGGGCCGTCGGGACTCTCGAAGGATTCCTCGGGCGCTACGAGGATGGCTGAGGCCGCGGAGAGATGTCCCCCCACTATCACGACCGTCTCCGCCTCCGCCAGGGACGACCAGGCGATGGCGGCGATTCGACCCGAAAAGGCGAAGCCGGCATGGGGAGCGATGGCAGCCCTGGCTCCGCCACCCCCATGGGGGAGCTTCCAACCCTCGACAAGACGACGGAGCGTCACGCCGTCCCTCGGATACCAGCCCTCTGGCAAGGCTCTGCGACGAATACTCATCTGGCGCACTCCTTGTTCCTCTACTATACTTCGCTCACCCATGAACCGAAAACGCAACACGGTTCTCACCGTCATCGGAATCTTCGCAGTGCTTGCGGCCACCCTTTCCGTCGCCATCCGTCTTTGGGGCGCCTATGATGAGGGAAGGGCCGAAGCGCGGGCCTCCTTCGCCGAACTCGTCGCGGCCCTGGGGCAGCCGGGATCGGTCGCCGGCCTCGCCGATCCGGAGCGCCGAGACCGGCTCATCAGCTACTACAACGGCGATCCCCGCCTCCTCCTCGTATGGGTCGCCGATAGCGAACGCGGCGTCCTTTGGAGATTGCCCGATCGCTCGCCCTATCTGCCGAGCTCCGAGAATTTTTCCCGCAAGCCCAAGGCCGAGCTTCTGCCCTTTTCGACGGGCCTCCTGTCCTTCGACTGGAGCGGCGGAGGCCGCAGGGCCTCGATAGAGGCCGTCTATGTGATCCTCCGCCAGGAAAGCGTCTTCCTCATCCTCCGGGATGCGGCCCTTGGGCTTGGCGCATGGCTCCTCCTCGCCCTCCTCGTCATGCTCCTCACCGGGAAGGATGGCGAAGAGATTAGATGGAGACCGGCCCGCGAGCGAGCGAGAAATGACGGGAAGGACGGGAAAGACGACGACGCCCTCGGCGAAGGCGTCGCGGAAAACGATGGCGACGATGAGGGATTCTCGATACCCGAGCTCGATGGCGGCGAGAAACGATCCGAGGGAGGGGCCGCGCTCTACTCCTCCGCCTCCGGCCTCGGCTCCGAGGTCTGGCTCGAAGAGAGACTCGATGGAGAGCTCGCGCGCGCCGCGGCCATAGAGCAGGATCTTTCCCTCGTCGTGATCGCCCTGGACGGCCTCTCGCAGACCGAAGAGAACTATCCCCTCGTCGCCCGCGCTATCCTGGATTTCTTTAGCTTCCGCGACCTCGCCTTCGAGCGGGGCGAAGACGGTTTCGCCATCATTCTTCCCAGCCTCGACGCGACACACGCCTTGAGAATGGCCGAGGAATTCCACAAGAAACTGAGCCTGCAGTTGCAGGCCCGGGCGGCAGGATCGACGGCTTCGAAGGTCCCGCTTTTCATAGGTCTCTCATCGAGGGCCGGCCGCCTCGTCGAGGCCCGGCGTCTCGGAGAAGAAGCGTTCCTCGCCCTTGAACGCGCGCGCGAAGATGACGAGACCAGGATCGTCGCCTTCAAGCCCGACCCGGACAAATACCGGCTCTGGCTCGCCTCGAGGGAACGCAAGGGAGAAGGAAACGCGCAAAGGACGGATTGAGCGGGGAGGGACTCCCATGGAAAGGATGGCCCCGCCGAGGCATCTCCTTCGAGCCCTCGGATCGAGACGAATCGCTCGCGTCGTCTCGCCAATGGCCAGCTTCCTGACCTCCTCGATTCTCGTGGCGGCCGCGGTCACGGAAGGGATCGAAGACATCGACGCGACCTTCGTGGGCTGCGCGGCCGGCGCCTTCCTCTCCCTCGCGAACGCCGGATACGGGGCAAGGAGGCTGCTGCGAAGATCTGCGACCATCCATTTCCCCACCGTCTCTCGAAGGGCCATGAAACGCGTACAGAAGGCGCTCCGCGGGATTGCCCTCTCGCCGCGGGAGAGGGAGTTCGTGCAGGCTTTTCTGTTCGGGCATTCGATGAAGGAAATAGCGGCGAGCTTCGGCGTCGCCCACTCGACGGTGCGCAACGTCTTCAGCTCGGCATATCCGAAACTCGGTGTCTCGGGTTGCGTCGAGCTCATGGCCCGCTACGGAGAAGGCTCCAACTGATCCGCCGTAGGCGGATCAAAGCTGGCCCGATCCCCGAGGCCAGGGGCGCGGCCTCTTCGGCCCCCTCTCCGAAGGGCGCTTGCCGCCGGGCTGCCCCGCGGCTATAACGGCCCATGGCCCTCGATCTCTCCACGCTCTTTTGGGTCCTCAATCTCGGCTATAGCGGAAGCATCATCTTCGCCATCGTTCTCTATAAGGTCGCCGGTTCTTTTTCCGGCGGAAGACTCTGGATCCTTGCCCAGGCGATGGCAGCGGTGGGTTCCCTGCTTTTCGCCGAGCGCTCGAGCCTCCCCTACCCCGCGCTTGTGCTGGCCAACAGCTTCTTCGTGGCCGGCGAAGCCTTCTATGCCCACGCGATATGGGCCTATAGACGCAGCGATCCCTTTCCCAAGGTCACCTACGGGATCGTCGTTCTCATGATTCCGGCTCTCTTTCTTCTCGAAAACAGCCCGGCAAGCCTCCGCAACGCCCTCGTCTCGACGGCGATGGCCAGCTTCGCCGCCTGGGCCGCCTTCCTCCTTTTGTGGGGGATGGCCCGTCGCTCACGCTATGTCGCGACGATGACGGCCCTGCCCTTCGTCCTCGTCGCCCTGGGAAATTTCACCGAAGCCCTTCTCTCGCTCACCAGGCCCGTCACCTGGCGCTTCGAGGATGTCGGCAAGGCCTATGCCTATTTCTACCTATTTTCCATTGCCACAGCCCCCCTCTCGCTCTTCGGTTTCTTTCTCCTGGCCACGCAGCGCAGACAGGCCATCCTCGAAAGACAGGGGGCCGAACTGGCCCTCGCCAACGAGAGCCTTCGCGAACTCGATCAGATCAAGGACCTCTTCGTCTCTATGCTCGCCCACGACCTTCGCGGTCCCATTTCCGGCGCCTCTCGCTACACGCGCAAGCACCTTCTTCCCGAGGGCATCGACATCGAAGCGAAACGCAGGTCCCTCGCCATCCTGGCCAATTCTCTCGATGGGGCGACGGCCCTTCTCGACAATGTCCTTCTTTGGAGTAAAAGCCGCCAGGACAAGCGTCCCCTGGCGAGGGAGGAACTCGACCTCGCCGACGAGGCCCGGTCGGCGATCGGACTCTTCCTGCCGACCATCGAGGCCAAGGGCCTGCGGGTGGAGGAAGACCTCACCGCGACGCCCCTCCGGGCCGAAAGGGAGTCGATCGAAATCATTATTAGGAACATGATCTCGAACGCCATCAAGTTCAGTCCGCTCGACGGCGAGATAAGCGTCGCCGCGGGACTCGACGGGGAGGGGCGCCCCTATGTATCGGTCGGCGATCGAGGCGCCGGTATCGACCCCGAGATCAGGTCCCAACTATTCCGCATCGATCGACGCGTGACGACACGGGGGACTGCCGGCGAATCGGGTAGCGGCTTCGGCCTCATTCTCTGTGCCGGCTACGCCGCGAGGATAAGGGCATCCTTCGGAATCGAGGACCGTCCCGGTGGCGGCTGTCTCTCGACCCTCGTCCTCCTGCCGGGAGGCGGAGAGCCGGGCTGATCGGGCGAGGCGATCAGGAAATGGGCGGGAGGCTTCCGGAGAGGGCTCCTTCAATCGTCTGGAGGAGGCTGGGAAGGGAGTATGGCTTTTGAAGATACCAGGCAGGTGCGGTCCGCTTGATGCGCTCTCCGACGTCCTCGAAGGAATAGGAGGTCAAATAGACGATGGGCGTCGGGTAGAAGCCGCGGATCTGCATGGCGGAATCGATGCCGTCCCGAAATCCATGGAGCTTGATGTCCATGATGATGATGTCGGGCCGCGATTTGACCGCGTGGAACATGGCTTTGTCGCCGCTCGCCTCGACACCGACCACCTCATGCCCCGCGGCCTGGAGATCCTCGGTGAGTTCGAGTTCGAGAACCGGCTCGTCTTCGATGATCAGTATCCTGGCCATTGATAGTACTTCGCCTCCTGCAAGCGCCCCGCCACGTGCCCTTCGGAGTATAGCGCAGGACACCGCATAGGTTAAGCGAGATCGGTGAAGGAAATATCCCTTTGATCCTGACGGGAGATCGCGCTCAGACAGGCTTTACGAGGACTCGATCCACGGAGGCGGGACCGGGCATAGCCGCTAGGCGGCTCCGACCCGGTCCCCTTCCCGCGCCTACTGCGTCTTTTTCACGAAGGAGGCTCCGTCCTTGACGATGGAGCCGAGGGCCCAGGAGGACAGCTGATAGGCTAGGGGGAGCGTCTGGCCACCCTCGCTGGCGCGAACCCACCAACGTCCGTCGCCGGCCGGGGCCCCGACCTCGATGACACGGTTCTGTCCCGAACCGAGGGTCAGCGTAATGGTCGCCCCGATCTTGTCGAAGGCGCCCGCGGGAGCCTGGGCGGCGATGTCGACTCCCTCGAGATTGAGGGCGGCCCTCAGCATGGATTCCACCGCCACGGGGTCGGGCGGCGGCTGCTCGCCCTTCCAGCCGTCGGCCATGCGCTCGAACTTCCAGGCGATGGGTCGGGCCAGCGCCTTCGGCTTGGGCAGGGCGCTGCCCCCTCGCGCGGCCCCGCCCGCCGGGCTCGGGGCCGAAAGATCGATGGTCGCGTTGACCGACACAGCCTGCACGGCGTCGCTGGCGAGATCCTTTTTCCAGATCCGGAGATCGAGCCAGGAGCCTCGGTCGGCGACCAGCCATGAGGAGATGTCGGCATTCACGAGGTAGGAGGCGTCGGAACCCGCGAGACGGACATAGATGTCCGAGCCGGTCGGCCCCCTGTTGCCCGACACGAGGTCGAGGAGGACCCTGCCCTTGGCGTCGGAAATTTTGAGGGTGGTGGCCTGGGCCTCGTCGAGGCCGAGACTCTGCCAGGCCTCCTTGGCCTGGGCCACGGGTCTGCGCCTGCCCGCCTTGGCGAGGGACGAGAGGAGGGCCTCGACGCGGCCGCTCCTGATGGGAAGGGCGTTGATCCCGTCCATCAGCTGCCAGGTCCCGTCGTTCCGCACGAGGTGGATGGCGGGCGCCACGCCTTTGGCGGGGGCGCCGGTAATGACGATATCGGCCGCCTCGGCGGGCTTCGCGACGAGGAGGCTGGCGGTCTCGGCGCGGGAAGCGACGCGCTCCGGGCTGAAAAATTCACCCAGGCCCCAGGTGAGGAGGAGGACGGCTAGAAGGCCCGAAAGCCACTTAACCTTGTCTTCGAAGCGCATCATCAATTCTTCCTTCCCATGGCCGCGTCGCCCTCTTCCCCTCCGACGACCTCGGTCTTGAGCGTCGACTCGCCATCCATGCGGGCCAGGAGGCGGCGCCTGCGCCGGCGCGAGACGGCGACCAGGGCGACCAGGGCCGGCACGATGACAAGATTGATCGCGTAGGCGAGGACTATCAGCGAATTGCGGGCGCCGGGATCCTGCACCTTCGTGAGGCGAAGGTCCCTCGCGCCGCGACTCCTGATGGAGGCCAACTCGTTGCCCGAGGCGAGCCAGTCGGCGGCCGAGGCGACGAAGGAGGCGTTGAAAGGCGAATTGGTCATGTTCATGAGGTCGGTGGCGAAGTCGGACGAGCCGACGACGAAGAGCTTGCCTGCCTGGGGCGGCCCCTGTTCGGGCTTGAGGATGGCGGCGCCGAGGCGCTGGGGAGGGACGGCTCCGGCGAAGGCCGAGGGGAAGACTCCCTGGAGGCTCGCCGCGAGGAGGTACTGGCCGCTCGTCTTGTCCGCCTCGGCGTCGAAGGAGGCCGACTGGTCGGGACTGACGGCAAAGTTGGCGGTCTGCAACCAGGCCTTGGGGCTCGATTTCACGAGGCTCTCTTCCTTGATGCCTTCAATCGGTTTGAGGGTCAGGGGACTGGGCCAGAAAAGATCGAGACCGGCGAGCCTCGCCGTGACGGGATTGTTGCGCGAGGCGTTCTCGGGCCGGGTCACGACGAAATGGGGATAGGGAGTGTACTGGATGACCTGGGCGCCATTGGGCGACATCTGCTGGAAGGGAACCGTGAGGGCCGAGGGATCGAGGAGGAGGCTGCGCTGGACCGCGACGCCCCATATCGAAAGGGCATTGAGAAGGGCGGTCTTGGCGAGGGGTCCGGCCGTGAGATTCTGGCTCGCGTTGACATTGACGCCCTTCACACCCACGAAGACGGAGCCGCCGCGCTCGAGGTACTCGTCTATGCGGTAGACATCGTAATCGTCGAGATCGTTGTTGCCGAGAACGAGGAGGACCTTGGTGTCGGGGGGGACCGCGTCGCCGCGGTTGAGCTCGGCTACCTGCCAACCCGATTTGCTGAGCTCGTCGTTGAGGGTCTTGTAGTCGTTGGGGAGGGACTTGTCCGCGTCGCCGACGAGGACTTCGATCTTCTGCGTGTCGTTCCTGACCACCTTAAGCACGGCCTTCACGAGGTCGTATTCGAGGGTCGAGGTGTCGAGCACGAAGGGCAGGACCTCGGTGCGGTCGAGATACTGGACGACGACGCCCGAGTAGACGACGGCGACGCGCTGCTCGCTCTGGTCGACGATCTGCATCTGCCGGCCCTGTACTCCGAGGCCCTCGACTATGCCGGCCTTGGCCGTGGGATCCTCGACGGAGACATCGACGCGGCCGTGCGACGAGGCCTCGAATTCGCGGAGGAGATCCTCGACCGACTTCGGCCCCGGATGGCGGGCCGAGAGGGTCGGTGATATATAGTACGTAATATGAAGATGCTCCGGTATCTGCTTCCAGAGTTCCTTCGTCACCTTCGAGAGGCTCTGGCTGTGGTCCGAGGAGAGATCGACGCGGAAGGCGAAGCGGCCCGCGACGAGGAGGGCGGCGATGACGACCGCGGCGGTCAGGACGAGGAGGATCGTAAGCCGGCGCTTGCCCGTTCTCGAATTCATGCTGTCAGCTCCATTTCCGGCGCCCGATCGTCCAGGCCGTCAGGTAGAGGAAGAAGAAGGTCGCGGCGAGATAGTAGGCGAGGTCGCGGGAGTCGAGGACGCCGCGGCCGAAGGCCCCGAAGTGCCGCGCCAGCGATAGCCAATTGAGGAACTCAGAGAGGAGCCCGGCGCTGCCGAGGAAGGACCCGACCCTGTCGACGAGAACCAGAACGAGGAGGAGGAGGGTGGCGCCGAGGAAGGCGCTCACTTGGTTCCGGGCCCTCGAGGAGACCCACTGGCCGATGGCCGTCGCTGCGGCCGCCACGAGGAGGACGCCGAGGTACTGGCCGGCCAGGACCCCGACGTCGAAGCTGCCGAGGAAGGAAGCCATGATGGGCACCGGCAGGGTCAGGAGCACCGCGATGGCGACGATGGCGAAGGAGGCGAGGAATTTGCCGACGACGAGGCCGAGCTCGCCGAAGGGAAGGGTGAGGAGGAGCTCCCCCGTGCCCAGTCTGACCTCCTCGGCCCAGCTCCTCATCGTGAGGGCGGGGACGATGAAGGCGAGGACCACGGGCATCATGCCGAACCAGGAGGAGAGGTCGGCGAGGCCGAGGGCGTAGAAGCCCGTCACGAAATAGAGCCAGGCCGAGGTGAAGACGAGGAAGGCCGCGATCAAGCCGTAGGCCACCGGGGAATTGAAGGCCGCGCGGAATTCGCGGCGAAAGACAGCCTGAAAACCGCTCATTTCCTTCCCCCTTCGGTGGCCCCGACCCCGGGGTCGGTGGTCAATTTGACGAATATCTCTTCGAGAGAGAGCTTGTGGGGGAGGAGTTCGAGGAGGACGAGGCCCTCGGTCACCGCCCAATCGAAGACATCCCCATCGGAGCTGCCCGAGGCCTTGAGGGCCAGGTCCACATCGAAGGCGCCGCCCTGGGCCTCCTCGAGGGAGCGGAGGGCCGCGGCCGAAGACAGGCGGCCGAGGGCCGTCTCCAAGGCCTTCCGTCCGATCTCCCCCTTCCGTCCCCGTACCCGGAAGGAGACGCGGGCCTCGCCCTTCAAGGCTTCCCCGATCTCGTCGGCCGTGCCCTGGGCGGCGATCCGCCCCTCGTTGAGGATCAGGACCTTCGAGCAGACCGCCTCGACCTCCTGGAGGATGTGCGTCGAGAGGATGACGGTCTTTTCCTTGCCCAACTCGCGGATGAGGCCGCGGATTTCGAGGATCTGATTGGGATCGAGACCCGTCGTCGGCTCGTCGAGGATGAGGATGTCGGGATCATGGAGGATGGCCTGGGCGAGGCCGAGGCGCTGCCGATAGCCCTTCGAGAGCTCTTCCACCGGCTTGTGGAAGACGGGGCCGAGGGAGCAGGCCGAGACAGCCCGATCGATCGCCGAGGAGCGGGCGGAGCCCTCGAGACCGCGGACGTCCGCCATGAAATCGAGGTATTCGGCCGGGCTCTGGTCGGGGTAGAGGGGGGCCGATTCGGGAAGGTAGCCTATCTTCCGTTTGATGGCGACCGGATCCACGGTGACATCCACCCCGTCGATCAGGGCCGATCCCTCGGTGGGGAAGTGGTAGCCCGTGAGAATCTTCATGATCGTAGTCTTGCCCGCCCCATTGGGGCCGAGGAGGCCTAGCACCTGCCCACGCTCGACGGAGAAGGAGACGCCCTTCACCGCCTCGACGCGGTTGTAGCTTTTTCGGAGCTCTTTCGCTTCTATCACGCTGACTCCTTGCGGCGACGACCGGGCAGGGGACCCGGCGCCGCATATATGATTCGTCCGCGCCATCCGGCGACGAGGGCGGGGGGCGATGGGACATGCCTCCGCCACGGTCGGACGACGAGAAGGGAACCGAAGCGAAAACCTATCCGCTTCGCCTACGGTTACAAGTTCAGTCGATGTATTCGATGGGGAAGGCCATCCGGTCGCGGGTCAGGACGGTCTCGGGAAAGACCGAGCGTGCCTCGTCGAGGAGGACCTTGAGCTCGCGGTCGGCGTAGCGGGGGCTGTAATGGATGAGACCGAGTTTCTTGACGCCGCCGGCTGCCTTCGCGATCTTCGCCGCCTGCTGGGCTGTCATGTGTTTCTTCTCGATGGCGCTCTGGACGAGGGCGTCCTCGAACATGCCTTCGCAGATGAGGAGGTCGGAACCGGCGACCTCCCGGGCGATCTCGGGGAAGTAGAGGCTGTCGGTGACATAGGAGAATTTGCGCCCGGAGCGCGGCGGGCCGAGGACGTCGGCCGGATGAACCACCCGTCCATCGGCGAGGCTCACATCGCTCCCACCCTGGAGGGACGACCACATGGGCCCGCGGGGAACCCCGAGTTCGATAGCCCTTTCGGGATGAAAGGCTCCGGGCCTCGCCTCTTCCTCGAGGGTGTAGCCGAAGCAGTTCTTGGTATGCCTGAGCTGGAAGGCGCGGATGGAAAAACCCTCACCCTGCCATACGAGGCCGGGCTCCGGCACTTCCTTCACGATTATCTCGTAGTTGATGTACATGTCGAGGACACGGCGGCTCTGCTCGATGTATTCGGCGATGCGCGGGGGGCCGAAGATATAGAGAGGTTCCTCGCGATCGACCTGACTCGAGAGCATCAAGATGCCTGGCAGGCCCGTCACGTGATCGGCGTGCATGTGGGAAACGAAGATCGCCGTTATTTTTTTCCAGCGGAGATTGAGGCGCCTAATCGAGACCTGGGTGCCCTCGCCGCCATCGAAAAGAAATAACTCGCCCTCACGTCGGAGGAGGACGCTGGTCAACTGCCGCTGGGGCAGGGGCATCATGCCGCCGCAACCCAGGACGAATGCTTCGAGATTCATGGGGCGCCACTATACCGGAAAGGAAGGCCCGATTCAATTGAAAGGAGGTCGGGATCGGACCCCGACTCAGGGCGTCTCGCCCGCCTCCGGCGCGGGAGAGGCATCGACCTGGGAATCCTCGCTCGACTCGATGGAACCGTCCTCGGCGGCCTTGGCGGCGTGTTCCTGCTTGCGCTTGAGCTTCTCTTCCTTTTTTTGCTTTTTCGCGAGTTCCCTGGCGCGTTTTTCGAATTGGTAATTTGGTTTTGGCATGATTCCTCCTCATCCGGCCGAGCAGGA
>DATKTD010000029.1:0-2694 GCA_035531315.1 Rectinemataceae bacterium | reverse complement strand
GCGGCTCGACGGAGCCCGCTCGAGGGCCCTTCTCTGCTCCGGCCCGGACTTCTCGCGCCCCCGTTTTGCCGAGGCGGGAGACGAAAAGATCGAGATAGCGAAGGGGCGATTGTCGCCCCTCGAATCGGACTGCGCCGCCTCAGGCATGAGGTACACGGCCCTATCGCTGCGCCTTCCCGAGCCTTCGGCCCTGATCTTCGGCTCGAACATGGGCGGAAAGACCGTGGTGCTCCAGACGATGCTCTTTCTCCAGGTCCTCGCGCAGTCGGGCTTCCTTGTTCCGGCGGAGTCCTTCATGGCTCCCCTCTTTCCCTTCATTCATTTCGTGGGGGAAGGGGCGACGCGCGAGGTCCGAGTCGATCGAGGAGCGGAGAGAGGCGAGGGCGGGCTCTCGGGCTTCGGCAGGGAGATCCGCTCCCTCGTCGAGGCTATGGGCAGCGCGACTTCGGGAGGCCTCCTCGCCTTCGACGAGTTCGCGAGGACGACGAGCTCGGGAGAGGCCGAGGCACTGCTGTCGGCCCTTCTCGCGGCCCTGACGCACAGACCCGGCATCAAGGCCCTCTTCGCAACCCACTTCCGGGGGGTGGCGCGGGTGGATGGCGCGAGGCGCCTCAGGATGCGCGGCCTCGACAGAGTGGCGATCGGCCCGGGGCTCGGCGCAGGCTCCAGCCGGCTCGCGAGCGATGGGAGCCCCTTCGCGAAGGCCGGCTACGAGGAAGCCCTCGCGAGGCTCAATTCGCTGATGCGTTATGAATTGGTAGAAGATGAAGGCGGCGACGGCCGCTCCGACGCGCTCCTCGTGGCGGGCCTCCTCGGCCTCGACCCGGGCATCGTCGGAAAGGCCGAAGCCCTGTTCGCGGAGGCCCATCCGGGGGCCCCGACGGAGTTGCACGACGATGAGGGAAAGGCCCGCAGGGAGGGATGATGAGGGAAAAGTTGGGATTGCCCCGCGAAAAGATCGAGGGGGCGAGGGCTCTGGCGGAGCGCATATCGAGGCCGATCCTCGGTTTCGTGGAGAAGCACACGACGGTGACGGTGGAGCGGGCGACCTTACGGCTAGCGGGCTGCGACGGGGCCGACCGCGACGGGGTGCCCGTGCCGAACATCGTCGTCGACCAGCTCGGCGCCGCCGGCAAGCTCGAGGGCGGGGCCCTGTCATGGTATGCGAACGCCCTGCTTCGAGAGGGCCTCAGGCCCTCCGAGCTCGACGCGAAGATAGCCGCGGGGCTCCGCATCGGCGAGTTGCCCCTGGGCGAGGCCGGCGCCGTCCGCCGGAAGGGGGAGGAGCTCGCGAGGGCGGGCCTCGACCGCGTGGCAACCAACAGGGCGAAGCGCGATGCGATGCTCGAGCGCTGGAAGGGACGCAACAACGACCCCCTCCTCTATCTCATCGTCGCGACGGGGAACATCTACGAGGACGTGAAGCAGGCGAAGGCCGCTGCCTCGCGGGGCGCCGACGTGATAGCCGTCATCCGCACGACGGCCCAGAGCCTCCTCGACTACGTGCCCTTCGGCGCCACCGTCGAGGGCTTCGGCGGGACCTTCGCGACGCAGGAGAATTTCCGCATCATGCGCGCGGCCCTCGACGAGGTGTCCGAGCGGGAGGGCCGCTACATACGGCTCACGAACTACGCCTCGGGGCTCTGCATGCCCGAGATCGCGGCGATGGGGGCCCTCGAGCGCCTCGACATGATGCTGAACGACTCGATGTACGGCATCCTCTTCCGCGACATCAATCCCTACCGGACCTTCGTGGACCAGAATTTCTCGCGGATGATCAACGCGGCCGCCGGCATTATCATCAACACCGGCGAGGACAATTACCTGACGACGAGTGACGCGGTGGAGAAGGCCTATACGGTCCTCGCGAGCCAGTTCCTCAACGAGCGCCTCGCCATCGCCGCCGGACTCCAGCCCTGGCAGATGGGCCTCGGCCACGCCTTCGAGATGGACCCGACGCTGAAGGACGGCTTCCTTCTCGAGCTCTCCCAGGCACAGATGGCGCGGGAGATCTTTCCCGAGCATCCCCTCAAGTACATGCCGCCGACCAAGTTCATGTCGGGGGACATCTTCAAGGGTCTGGCGATGGACACTCTGTTCAACTTCGTGTCGAAGGCCACGGGCCAGGGCATCCACCTCCTGGGCATGCTCACCGAGGCCATCCACACGCCCTTCATGATGGACAGACACATAGCCGTGGACAACGCGAAGTATGTGATGGACAACATCGCCTCCCTGGCCGACGAGATCGAGTTCAGGAAAGATGGAATAATTGTGAAGAGGGCCCACGAGGTTCTCGACCGGACGCTGGCCTTCCTTGAGGAGGTCGAGAAGAAGGGCCTCATCGACTCGATCGCGGAAGGCCTCTTCGCCGACGTGAAGCGCCCCCGCGACGGGGGCAAGGGCCTCGACGGCCTGGTCGAGAAGGGCGAGGGCTACTGGAACCCGGTGGAGGAGCTCCTCGAGGCCAGGCTGGGGCTCGGGCGGCGTGAGGCTTCGGCAGTGGGAGTCTTCGGGGTGGCCGGCAGCTCCGGCGGCGCTTCGAAGGTCTCCGGCGCGGCGAAGGGAGGTCTGTGATGGCCACGATAATAAAGCCCTACGGCGACACCCTGGACGACGGGAAGGTCCAGTTCTCCTTCAGCCTTCCGGTGGGCGAGGGCCCGAAGGCCCGCGAGGCCGCGAGACTCCTTGTCG
>DATKTD010000028.1:0-6962 GCA_035531315.1 Rectinemataceae bacterium | reverse complement strand
CATAGGGCTGTCGCCATCCACGGTCTGGAGATCTGGGCCAAGCTCGATGCCGGTACGGAAGCCTGGTACCGGCGAATGGACCGCCGCGGCCCCGATTTCGAAGCATTGTGCGAATCGATGGCTGCCTTCTCCCGCCGCTCGCCGATCGTCATTCAGTCCATGTTCTGCGCGATCGCGCAGGAAGGCGGTACAGCTCCCCTTCCTCCTCCCCAGCGGGAGATCGACGAGTGGATGGGCCGAATCGCCCGTCTCCTCGACGAGGGCGGTCGTCTCGTCGAAATTCATGTCTATACCCAGTCGCGACCCTCGCCCCATGGGCTGACATCTCCCCTCGATGACGATGCGGTCGCGACGATAGCCCGGAGGCTATCGGAATTTCTGGGCGAAGACCCATCGCGGCCCACGAAGGCCCTGCCCATCATACGCGCCTTCGGCAAGGCGATGGAACTCAGCGCCCCTGGAGGCTCATTCTGATCGATCTGCACAGCCATAGCACCGCGAGCGATGGAAGCTACTCTCCATCGGCACTCGTCGCCCTCGCCGCCGATTCGGGCATTTCCACCCTCGCCCTTACCGACCACGATACGGTGGCCGGAATAGGCGAGGCCGAGGCCGAGGCGTCCCGGCGTGGCATCCGCCTGATCCGAGGCGTCGAAATCGAGGTTTCCTTCTCTCCGGGCGAATTCCACCTCCTCGGTCTCGACCTCGGCGCTATCGACGGGGAACTCGGCGAAGCCCTCGCCCGACTTGGCCAGGCCCGTACCGATCGCAATGCGCGAATTCTCGAGAGGATGAACGAAGCCGGCATCGAGGCGAGCATGGAAGAACTGGCGGCCGTCGCCCGCGAGGACAGGGATTCCGATGGCCAGATAGGCCGCCCGCACATCGCGAAGCTCCTCGTGTCCAAAAAGGCGGCGAAAAGCCGGCAGGACGCCTTCGATCGCTTTCTCGGCAAGGGTAGGCCCTTCTACGAAGCCAAGGCCGTCCTCGACCTTGAAGAAGGCATCGCCCTCATTCGCAAGGCGGGAGGCCTCGCCATCGTCGCCCACCCGCGATCCCTCTTCGTCTCGTGGGGGCGTCTCGCGACGCTGATGGACGATTGGGGCGAGCTCGGCGTCGACGGCATCGAAGCCTGGCATCCGACGGCCTCGGTGGGAGAATGCAAACGCCTCGAAAAGATGGGGCGCGAGCGGGGCTTCCGCGTTACGGCCGGCAGCGACTTCCATGGGGCGGCTCGTCCCGAGCGTAAGCTCGGGAAGACGGCCGGAAGAATTGCGATCGGAGACGAGTGGCTTCGCGCGATAGATAGATGATGGCGCGGCGCCTTGGATAGGTGATGGCGCGGCGCAATAGATAGATGATGGCGCGGCGCGATAGATAGATGATTGCGCGGCTCGGCTCTCGGCCGCCGGGCTGGCCCTCTCAGTCCTCCACGTCGCTTTTTCCGTGGTCGCCGAGCGCGCGATCCGTGACCTTGTCGTAGAGCTTCACCCCCGTGAAAAAGGCCATGAGGATGAGGGGGCCGAGAATGAGGCCATTGAAGCCGAAGGTATCGAGACCGCCCACGATCGCGAAGAAAATCAGGAGCGGGTGGATCTTGAGCCGGTCGCGGAGAAGGTAGACCCTGAGCACATTGTCGAGGCCCGCGATAAGGACCGCGGACAGGCCGAGGAGAAGGAAGCCTTGGCTGAGGTTGCCCCCGAGGATTATGGAAAGGGACAGGGGGGCCCAGACAAGGCTCGTCCCAAGCATCGGTATGAAGGAGGCGCCGACAGTCAAGGCGCCGAAGACGAGAGAGCCCTTGATCCCGAAGATCGAGAAAAGCACGAAGGCAACGAGGCCTTGAAAAAGCGAAACGAGGATATAGCCCACGACGAGGTCGCGGGAAGAGTCGCGGAGAATGCGGAGGAAGAGAAGGCTGTACTCCCTTTCGATGGGCAGGGCACCGATGACGGTCTTGAGTAGCTCGGCTCCGTCGAGAAAAAGGAAGAAGAGCGTGAACATGATGAAGAGAAGCCCGACGACGAGAATGAGGGCGTTCTTCACGATGACACCGGACATATTGATGATCTGCGAGGTGCTACCGTTGATGAGGTGGGAGAACTCCGCGCGGAGATTCACGTTCGTGAGATCGATGCCACCCTGCGTGAGGTCGTAGATGAATTTTCCGATCGGCCCGGCGGGCGAGAGGTCGAGGATCGATGGGTTTGCCGAAAGCGCGTGGAGTATGGACTTCACCACATCCCGCAGCTGGCCCGCCAGGGCGATTCCGAGAAGAACGATCGGGACTAGTATCAGGACGACGGAGCCAATGGCGAAGAGGGCCGCGAAGGCCGTCTTCCATGGTTCCTTGAGCGGCCTTCCCCTTGTGTTGCCCGAAATCCTGGCATAGAGGGGGCCGAGAAAGGCATAGAGGAGCCCCGACCACAGAATTATCGTGAGAAAGGGGGCGAAGAGTCTCGCGACGAGGAGGAGGAGGATCAAGAAGAGTCCGAGGAAGATGTACCGTCTGATTGCCTTACCTTCCATGCCAGGCCTCCTTGGGGGTTTTTCTGCAGATCGTGCAGCCGAGTATGTGGACATGCTTTCGCCCCGGCCGCTCGAAGTAGCGGGCGATCGCGTGATCGCCGGCGCCAAGTTGCGTCTCGCAAACGGGGCAAAAGCGGGGGAGTCGCTCGCCTTCCTTGCCGAGACAGTGAGGACAGCCGAAGATTCTCATCATTCTATCGCCTTGTCCTGGAAGGATATCCGATTTCATCGACTCGCCATGGCTAAGGAGGCTTCCGCAAAGGGTGCAGTTTCCTGGCCTGGGTCCTCCGCCCCTTCCCTCTTTTTCCTTCCCCTTCCTTTCGGCGGCCCTCTTTGCCTGCGTCGGGAGGGACTTTCCGTCCCTGCGTTGGAGGAGGAGAAGAAGGACGCAAGCAAGGGCAAGGGCGCCGACGACAAGACCCGCTATCATCTGAGGAGTATAGCCGCAGCGCTACATCGGCGCTATTGCATTCGAAGCGGGGGGGGCTCGAGGCGGGGACTGTTAGAGCGAATTTCTGCATGAGTCGGGCCTTGTGCCTTGACCATGGCGGGACCGCCATTCTACTACCATTCAATGTCCTCCCTATTTGTGGTGGCCACACCCATCGGCAACTTGGGCGATATAACGATGCGCGCCCTCGAAATCCTCCGCGGCGTCGATACTATCGCTTGCGAAGACACAAGGCACAGTCTCAAACTGCTCAGTCATTTCGACATCCGGAAACCCCTCATCCCTTGCCATGCCAACGACGAGGAGAGGGGAGCCGCGAGGATCCTCGGTCTTCTTGACGAGGGCAAGGATGTCGCCTATGTGAGCGACGCCGGTACCCCCGGCCTCTCCGATCCTGGAGCGGCCGCTGTCCGCCTCGCTCGCTCCAGCGGCCATTCTATCGTTCCCATTCCCGGCCCCTCGGCCTTCTCGGCCCTCGTATCGGTCTCCGGCCTTCCCGGTCGCTCAATCCTCTTCGAAGGCTTTCTGTCCCCCAAGCCGGGTCGGCGGAGGGCGCGCCTCGCGACCCTGATGACCAGGCCAGAGAGCTTCATGGTCTACGAGTCGCCCTTCAGGATAGGCAAGCTGCTCGCCGACATCGCAGCCATCGATCCGGAGCGGCCGCTTTGCATCGGCAGGGAAATGACCAAGATCCACGAGGAAATCCTCGCCGGAAGCGCCAGCGCCCTTCTCGGACGCTTCGGAACCGAAGGAAGGGGCGAGTTCGCCGTCATTGTAGGCCCGGGAGATGGGACTTCGGTCGCGGAAGAAGAGGATTCCGACGATGGCAAGCCGAGTCCTTGCTGTCCCTCGGAAAATGACGTAAACTAATCTCGATCCGACGCCGATAATCGCTATGAAAGGCAGGGGCGCGTATGACGATAGATCGCCTTAACTCCCTGGATCCGATCCGGGAAGCCCAGAAACCCAACAGCACTGGCCAGAGTCAGCGCGGGGGCAAGGGCGATTCGATTGCGATTTCCTCCGACGCGGTGGCCAAGGCGGAGCTTTACAATGCCCTCGAGGTCGCCAAGGCCGCGCCCGAGGTCAGGGCCGACCGGGTCGCCGAGGTGAAGGCGCGCCTTCAGGATCCCTCGTATATCAATGACAGTCTCCTCTCGATGACGGCGGACAAGATCGTCGATCAGCTCCTGGGGAAGGCCTAGGCGTTCGCAGGGAGTTTCCGGCCAGGCTGACGGGGGAGGGTCCTCCCCTGTGATGGCGGGTCCGGAGGGATAGGCGGGAGCGACTGACCCGAGGTCATATTGACCCGCTGGTCAGCTAGGTCTTCCGCTTTTTTTTTGCCCGACAGGAGGGCTCGATGGCCGATTTCCAATTTTCGATCCGCCCCCGCGTCTGGATCGGATCGGATAGTCTCCTCCGCCTTCCGCTCCTCGCCGGAGAGTCGGGGGTCGAGGGCCGCGCCATCCTCATTGCCGATCCCCTTCTCCATGAGTCTGGCGCCATCGACAGGGTGACGAGCCTTCTCGAGGATCGGGGCATCAAGGTCCTCCTCTTCGACGAGCTGCACGGAAGGGCCACTACGAGGGCCGCCGAGGACGCCCTCAGGCTCTCCAGGGGCTCGAGGGCCGCCTTTGTCATAGGCCTCGGTGGTCAGAAGACCCTCATGACCGCTCGCGTGGCGGCCTGCCTGGCCCAGGAGCGCATCGATGTCGACGCCTTCATCGATGGAGCCTCCGTCCGCACCCAGCCCATTCCCCTCATCGAGATTCCGACCTCGCTTCGCCATGGTTTCATGTGCGATGATATCACTATCCTTTCCGATGCCCGGGATAGGCGGGTCCGGCTGATACGTTCTCCCGGCATGGCTCCCGTGGCCGTCCTGATCGACCCGAACCTCTCCACCGGCCTATCCTCGAAACTCGCCGCCTCCTGCGTCATCGACGGTCTCATGGGGGCCGTCGAATCCTATATATCGGCCCGGTCGAGCTTCCTTTCCGATCACCTGCTCGAGAAGGCCATCGAGCTCCTCGCCAAGTCCCTCGCCATTATCATCGCAAGGCCCGACGATCCCTCCGCTCGGGCCGAGGCCTGGAAGGGATCCTTCCTGGCGGGCCTCGGTCAGGGGCTCGCGGCACCTGGCATGGGAACGGCCCTGTCCTTGGCCATCAACGCGAGGCACGGGGTGCCGAAATCGAGTCTCGCCGCCATCCTTCTGCCATATTCCATGGAAATGGGGGCGAAGAGCCGTCTCGAGAAGATCGCGCGGATAGCCTCCCTCATCGGGGAAGAGCGTCATGGCGAGGAAGGCGAACTCACCAACGCCGAGGCGGCTTCGAAGGCCATCGAATGGCTCCGGATCAGACTCGGCCTCCTCAAAATTCCTAGCAGACTCAAGGACTTCGACCTCAGCCTCGATGACCTGGTCGAGACGGCGAGGGATGCCCGCGAACTCGATTTCATGAACTGGCTGCCTCGATCGGTTTCGGTCGACGATGTCTTCGACTTCGTGAAGACGGCCTACTGATCCGTGTTTTCGCCCTCGCGCCTCGGCAAGCTCTCGCCCACCCATAGGTTAAGGAAGGCGGCCCTCCTCCTGGAGTCGGCTGAGCGCTCGGCCCTCGAATCGGGCCAGCCCGAGGGGGGGGATGGGCAGGGCGACTACCGGAAGATCGCCCTCGACATCGCCGGGGAGCTCTGCCGTCTGGAGGAGACCCCGGCGGAGGTGAGGCAGGCGGCGGCCCACCTATTGGAAATCCATGCCGACGGCGAGCTCATCCGCGCCCTCGACCTGCTCCGCCACCGCCTCCTCCGCGCGGGCGGCCAGGCCAGGGCCGACTGGGACCTCATCGATAGGGATTCCGGGCTTCCTCAAAATCCGCGGCACCCGATCTCCGGTCTCAAGGCCTATTTCGAGGACATCCGTTCGCCCTTCAATGTGGGATCGATGCTCAGGACAGGTGAGGCCCTCGGGTTGGAGGAGGCCATCCTCTCGCCGGACTGCGCCGATCCCCTCCATCCTCGCGCCGCCCGTTCCGCCATGGGTGCGGCCTCGATGCTTCCCTGGCGCAGGGCCGGCCTCGAGAGCCTTGCCGCTGAGGGGCCGGTATTCGCCCTCGAACTGGGCGGTACCGCCCTCGCCGAGTTCGAGTTTCCGGAGCGGGGCATAGTCGTCCTCGGCTCGGAGGAACTCGGATTGTCGAGCGAAGCCCTCGAGCTTTGCCGTTACGGAAGGGTGAGCATTCCCATGAGGGGAACCAAGGCTTCGATCAACGTCGGTGTGGCCTTTGGAATAGTCCTGTCCGCATGGATCGCCGGCAGGCCATAACGCCTTTGACAGCTCAGTGAAGCCGGAGTAAAGTATTTGGATACTATAGCCCCACAAGGGAGGATCCATGGCAAAGGTTGAGCTTAAGAAGATCGGGAAGGTGTACGAGGGCAATGTCCGTGCCGTCGATGACGCCAACATCACCATCGAGGACAAGGAGTTCGTCGTTTTCGTCGGCCCCTCCGGCTGCGGCAAGTCGACGACGCTGCGCATGGTCGCGGGTCTCGAAGACATCACCGAGGGAGAACTCCTCATCGACGGCAAACTCGTCAACGACGTGCCGCCGAAGGACAGGGACATAGCGATGGTGTTCCAGAATTACGCCCTCTATCCCCACATGACCGTGTACGACAACATGGCCTTCGGTCTCAAGATCCGCAAGATCCCCAAGGCCGAGATCGAAAAGCGCGTCGGGGAAGCCGCCCGCATCCTCGACATCGAAAAGCTCCTCGAGCGCAAGCCCAAACAGCTTTCGGGCGGCCAGCGTCAGCGTGTGGCCGTAGGCCGCGCCATCGTCCGCAATCCGAAGGTCTTCCTTTTCGACGAGCCCCTTTCAAACCTCGATGCCAAGCTCCGCGTACAAATGCGCGCCGAACTCATCGAGCTCCACGATCGCCTCCAGGCAACGATGATCTACGTCACCCACGACCAGGT
>DATKTD010000027.1:0-2685 GCA_035531315.1 Rectinemataceae bacterium | reverse complement strand
GCGGCTCGACGGAGCCCGCTCGAGGGCCCTTCTCTGCTCCGGCCCGGACTTCTCGCGCCCCCGTTTTGCCGAGGCGGGAGACGAAAAGATCGAGATAGCGAAGGGGCGATTGTCGCCCCTCGAATCGGACTGCGCCGCCTCGGGCATGAGGTACACGGCCCTATCGCTGCGCCTTCCCGAGCCTTCGGCCCTGATCTTCGGCTCGAACATGGGCGGAAAGACCGTGGTGCTCCAGACGATGCTCTTTCTCCAGGTCCTCGCGCAGTCGGGTTTCCTTGTTCCGGCGGAGTCCTTCATGGCTCCCCTCTTTCCCTTCATTCATTTCGTGGGGGAAGGGGCGACGCGCGAGGTCCGAGTCGATCGAGGAGCGGGGGGAGGCGAGGGCGGGCTCTCGGGCTTCGGCAGGGAGATCCGCTCCCTCGTCGAGGCATTGGGAAGCGCGGCTTCGGGAGGCTTCCTCGCCTTCGACGAGTTCGCGAGGACGACGAGCTCGGGAGAGGCCGAGGCCCTGCTGTCGGCCGTTCTCGCGGCTCTGGTGCAGAGACCCGGCATCAAGGCCCTCTTCGCAACCCACTTCCGGGGGGTGGCGCGGGTGGATGGCGCGAGGCGCCTCAGGATGCGCGGCCTCGACAGGGAGGCTCTCGCGGAAAGCGGCGTCGGAGGAGGCGGGTCCTTCGGGAAGGCCGAGAGCGGCGACGGGGGCAGGGCCGAGAGCTCCTCGGAAGTCACGGGTTACGAAGGCGCCGTGGCGAGGCTCAATTCGCTGATGCGTTATGAATTGGTGGAAGATGAAGGCGGCGACGGCCGCTCCGACGCGCTCCTCGTGGCGGGCCTCCTCGGCCTCGACCCGGGCATCGTCGGAAAGGCCGAAGCCCTGTTCGCGGGGGCCCATCCGGGGGCCCCGAGGGATTTGCACGACGATGAGGGAAAGGCCCGCAGGGAGGGATGATGAGGGAGAAGTTGGGATTGCCCCGCGAGAAGATCGAGGGGGCGAGGGCTCTGGCGGAGCGCATATCGAGGCCGATCCTCGGTTTCGTGGAAAAGCACACGACGGTGACGGTGGAGCGGGCGACCCTGCGGCTCGCGGGCTGCGACGGGGCAGATCGCGACGGGGTGCCCGTGCCGAACATCGTCGTCGACCAGCTCGGCGCCGCCGGCAAGCTCGAGGGCGGGGCCCTGTCCTGGTACGCGAACGCCCTGCTTCGAGAGGGCCTCAGACCCTCCGAACTCGATGCGAAGATAGCCGCGGGGCTCCGCATCGGCGAGTTGCCCCTGGGCGAGGCAGGCGCCGTCCGTCGGAAGGGCGAGGAGCTGGCGAGGGAGGGTCTCGACCGGGTGGCGGCAAATCGGGCAAAACGCGACGCGATGCTCGAGCGCTGGAAGGGGCGCAACAACGACCCCCTCCTCTATCTCATCGTCGCCACGGGGAACATCTACGAGGACGTGAAGCAGGCCAAGGCCGCGGCGGCGCGCGGCGCCGACGTGATCGCCGTCATCCGGACGACGGCCCAGAGCCTTCTCGACTACGTGCCCTTTGGCGCCACCGTCGAGGGCTTCGGCGGGACCTTCGCCACGCAGGAGAACTTCCGCATCATGCGCGCGGCCCTCGATGAGGTGTCCGAGCGGGAGGGCCGCTACATACGGCTCACGAACTACGCATCGGGGCTCTGCATGCCCGAGATCGCCGCGATGGGGGCCCTCGAGCGCCTCGACATGATGCTGAACGACTCGATGTACGGCATCCTCTTCCGCGACATCAATCCCTACCGCACCTTCGTGGACCAGAATTTTTCACGGATGATCAACGCGGCCGCGGGCATTATCATCAACACCGGCGAAGACAACTACCTGACGACGAGCGACGCCGTCGAGAAGGCCTACACGGTCCTCGCGAGCCAGTTCCTCAATGAGCGCCTCGCCATCGCCGCCGGCCTCGAGCCCTGGCAGATGGGTCTCGGCCACGCCTTCGAGATGGATCCGACGCTGAAGGACGGCTTCCTCCTCGAACTCTCCCAGGCCCAGATGGCCCGCGAGATCTTTCCCGAGCATCCCCTCAAGTACATGCCGCCGACCAAGTTCATGTCGGGGGACATCTTCAAGGGCCTCGCGATGGACACCCTCTTCAACTTCGTGTCGAAGGCCACGGGCCAGGGCATCCACCTCCTCGGCATGCTCACCGAGGCCATCCACACGCCCTTCATGATGGACAGACACATAGCCGTGGACAATGCGAAGTACGTGATGGACAACATCGCCTCCCTGGCCGACGAGATCGAGTTCAGGAAAGACGGCATAATTGTGAAGAGGGCCCACGAGGTCCTCGACCGGACCCTGGCCTTCCTCGAGGAGGTCGAGAAGAAGGGCCTGATCGACTCGATCGCGGAGGGCCTCTTCGCCGACGTGAAGCGACCCCGCGACGGGGGCAAGGGCCTCGACGGCCTCGTCGAGAAGGGCGAGGGCTACTGGAACCCGGTGGAGGAGCTCCTCGTGACCCGCCTCGGACTCGGGAAGGGCGGCGCCGGGGCCGCCACGGGCGCCCACTCGGGCGCGGCGAAGGGAGGTCTGTGATGGCCACGATAATAAAGCCCTACGGCGACACCCTGGACGACGGGAAGGTCCAGTTCTCCTTCAGCCTTCCGGTGGGCGAGGGCCCGAAGGCCCGCGAGGCCGCGAGACTCCTTGTCG
>DATKTD010000026.1:0-5779 GCA_035531315.1 Rectinemataceae bacterium | reverse complement strand
ACGTCATCACCGGCCTCATGGTGGCGGTGTCCTCCGTTCTCCTCTCGAGCCGCCTCAATTCGGTCAATTCCTCAAACGGCGCCGTCAACTTCGAAATGGACGCCATCGCGGCGGTGGTGATCGGCGGCACTCCCATGACGGGGGGGCGGGGCACGATCTGGGGGGTGGTGATCGGCGCGATCATCCTCGGGATGATCAACAACATGCTCAACATGCTCAGCGTGAGCGCCTATCTCCAGGGCACGGTGAAGGGCCTGGTGATCATCGCCGCGGTCTTCATGCAGCGCGGCTCGTCCAGGGCCTCCCGTGCGTGATTCAGGGGCCGCCACGGGCGGCCGCCACCTAATCGGTTCGTTCGGTCCGAGAAGGCCTTCGCCGTCGGCGATGGGTCTCCGCGGTTTTCCAAGACATGTTTCCTGGAGGAAGCGATGAAGAAGATTCTTCTGGCACTCTGTGCGGCCCTCGTGCTCTTCGCCTCGCCGGCGATGGCTCAGAAGGTCAAGATCGGCGTCTCGATTCCCAGCGCCGATCATGGTTGGACGGGTGGCCTCGGCTACTACGCCCAAATGGCGATCAAGGACATCACCGCGAAGGACAAGAACGTCGAGTTCACCCTCACCCTCGCCGACTCCCCGCAGAAGCAGGTCTCGGACGTGGAAGACCTGATGGTCAAGGGCGTGAAGGCCCTCGTCGTCCTCGCCTACGATTCCTCGACCCTCACGCCCACGATCAAGAAGGCCCACGAGCAGGGCATTTACATCGTGTCCGTGGATCGTGGCCTTACCGAGCCCGTGCAGGACGTCTACCTCGCCGGCGACAATCCCGGCCTCGGCCAGGTTTCGGCCGAGTACATGGGCAAGGCCATGGGGGGCAAGGGGAAGATGGTCATACTTGAAGGCATTCCCTGCGTCATCAACAGCGAGCGCGTCGACACCTTCAAGGGAGTCATGAAGGCGAAGTTCCCCGGCATCGAGATCCTCGATTCCCAGCCCGCCAACTGGGACACCCAGAAGGGCCTCGAGGTCATGCAGACCTATCTCCAGAAATATCCCCAGATCGACGCGGTGTGGGCCCAGGACGACGACATCCTCACCGGCGTCCTTCAGGCCTACAAGGAATCCGGACGCAAGGACATCAAACTCATGGTCGGCGGAGCCGGTTCGAAGGCGATGGTGAAGCGCGTGATGGACGGGGATCCGATGATCACCGCCGACGTCACCTATCCCCCCTCGATGATCTATCCCGCGATCAGCCTCTCCGTCCTCGGCGTCCGCGGACAGAACCTCCCCGGTTTCATCCAGGCGAAGATCCCCTCGGAGATCATCATCGCCGCCGAGCTCATCACGAAGGCCAACGCCAAGCAGTACTACGATCCGAAGTCGCCCTTCTAGCGGAAGGAGGGCGAACCGGGGCCTCCGCGAGGAGGCAGCCGGCCGTCTCCTCGGGCCGCCGTCTCCGAAGGGAGGCGGCGGCCTTTCCTTGCGTTGCGGATAGGGCCGGTGTAGCATCTGGCCGGAGGCACATCATAGGCAAGGCTACACGCGGAGATGTCGCGCGCCGCGCGGGCGTCGCCGAATCGACGGTTTCCCGGGCCCTCAACGATTCTCCGCTCATCACCGAAGCGATAAAGGAGAAGGTGAGGGCGGTAGCCCGCGAGCTGGAATACATCCCCTCGAGGCAGGCGGCCAACTTCGCTCGGAGCCGAGCCGGGAGCATCGGCCTCGTCGTCCCGACCTACTCCTCCTTTCCTCCCTTCTCCCGACCCTACTTCCCCATCCTCCTCGACGGCGTGGTGATGGGGGCCGCAGAGAGGGGCTACCCGGTCACCATCGTGCCCTCGAGGGTGGGGACGGATATGGCGGACGTCTTCTCCCTCATCAGGTCGAGGGCTGTCGACGGTCTCGTCTTCGCCGTGACGCCCTCGGACTACGAGCCCTTCCTCGAACTCCTCGAGGCGGGTATGCCCTTCGTCCTCATCAACAACTATCACGAAGGTCTTTCCTCGGTCGATTCGTTGCCCGAGCCGGGCATGCGCAAGGCCTTTTCGCACGCATGGAACCTCGGGCACCGGAGGGTGGGCTACATCACCGGCGACCGCAGCTTTCGCAATGCCATCGACCGCCTAAGCTCCTTCGAAACGCTAGCCGCCGAGTTCGGCATGGATGTCGTTATAACTGAAGGCGATTTTTCCCGCACCTCGGGCTGGCGAGGCGCGGCCCGTCTCCTCGAGAGGGCCAGTCCCCCCAGCCTCGTCATGGCGAGCTCCGATCGCGCCGCCCTCGGCGTTCTCGCCTACTGCGCCGAGAAGGGCGTTTCGGTGCCCCGGGATCTTTCCGTGATCGGCTACGACAACTTCTATTCGGCCCAGGATGTCAATCCGCCCCTCTCGACCGTCGACAATCCCGTCTCGGAATCGGGGAGGCTCGGCGCATCGCTGTTGATCGACTTCCTCGAGGGCAACGGCGCCTGGCCCAGACAGGTCTGGCTCGACACCTCCTTCGTGGTCAGGGCCACGACCGCGCCGGCGCCTTCGCTGCGTGGAGGGCCGGAGTGAAGGCGGCGCTACGGCTGGGGATAGTCGGGTCTGGGGCGATGGCCGAGTACCACGCGAAGAGGTTCGCCGGCATAGAGGGCGTCGTCGTGGCCGCCGTGGCCGACCGCGATAGGGCCCGCGCCCTCGCCTTCGGCGAGAGGATGGGCATCGCGAAGGTTTTCGGCGGCGTCGAGGAACTCCTGGCCTCGGGCGCGCTCGATGCGGTCGCCGTCTCCAACCGCGACGCGGGCCATCCCGAGGCTTGCATCGAAGCCCTCTCGAGGGGCCTCCCGGTCTTCTGCGAGAAGCCTTTGGCTCGCCGCGAATCGGAGGCGGCCGCCATGGTCCACGCCGCGGGACGTGCCGGCCTCCCGACCCTCGTCAATTTTTCGAAAAGGAACGGCGGGCTCCTTTCCCTCGCCCGCGACCTCGTCGCCGACGGAGCCGTCGGCGAGATCGAGGAGGCGGATTTTTCGTATCTCCAGGACTGGCTCCATCACCGATGTTGGGGAGATTGGCGTACGAATCCTCGCTGGCAGTGGCGTTTGGACGAGGAGGAGTCCTCCCATGGCGTCCTCGGCGATCTCGGCAGCCACTGCGTCGACGCCATGCTTTTCGTCATCGGCGATGTCGAGGTGAGGGCCGCGACGGCGCGGCGTTTCGTCGCCTCGGAGAACGAGGCGTGGAGACCGGGCCTTCCCGCCTTCGTGGCCGCCCGGGGCCTCCTCGCTTCGGCGGGGCTTCCGATCCATCTCGATCTGTCCTACGGTGCCAGGACCGCGAAGGATTCCTTCCGCCTGACGATTCGCGGAAGCAAGGCCGACCTCGTTCTCGATCTCGAAAAATCGCGAGACGAGCTCACGATCGTCGAGGGCGACGGAGCCGAGCAAAGAAGCCGCAAAGCCCCGAGCCGACCTAGCACATACGAACGCTTCGTCCTTCTCGCCCGAGGCGAAACCGATCCCTCGCCCGAAGTGCTGCCCGATTTCGCTCATGGCCAAAGGGTCGCCGCGATAATCGACGGCCTTGCCGCCCTGGCCACCCGCGCGGAACATCCGGGCAGGGACGACGATGCGCCGGAGCCCGACGGCGATGGGCCCGGCAAGAGAGGCGAAGATCCGGGCAAAGGCGCCGGCGCTCCATGAAAGTTCCGATCCCGCGCATCGGCGCCCTCTTCGAGCCTGCCGTCCTCGACTCGCATCTCGACGACGGGAGTGGCCCCGAGGCCCTCGATCTCGAGAGCTGGTGTCTTTCCTTCTGGGAGGGCCTCGGAGAGAACGATGTCGATGCCCTCGTCGGGAAGGTGCTTCCCCGTTTCGGAAGGCCTCCGGCCTGCGTCGCGGTGTACGGGAACCCCCTGGCCGAGGGCGAGGGGGGGCGCCGTCTTCGCTCCGATTTCGCCCGCCTTCTCGAGGCCGCGCCACGGCTCGGCTGCAATCTCGTTTCCACCTTCGCCGGGCGGGTTCCCGGCGCCTCGGTCCCCGATTCGATAGGGCGCTTTCGCGAGGTCTTCGCTCCCCTCTGCGAAAGAGCCTCGGCCCTTGGCCTTTCGATAGCCTTCGAGAATTGCCGCTTCGGCGATACTTGGAAAACGGGGAAGTGGAACATAGCGATGAACCCCGACGCCTGGGAGCTGATGTTCGATGCCCTTGCCGGGGCGCCCATCGGCCTCGAATGGGAGCCCGCCCATCAGATCCTCGCCCTGGCCGACCCCCTCGTCCAGCTCGGGAAGTGGCTGCCGCGGATCCTCCACATCCACGCGAAGGACGCCCACATCGACCGGGACCTCCTCGCCTCGCGAGGCATGGTCGGTCCGCGCAAGTTCGGCGAGGAGAGACTGGCGGGCGAGGGCGACGCGAATTGGAAAAGTATAATCGCAATACTTATCGAAGCGGGCTGGCCTGGTTCGATCGACGTCGAGATCGGCGCCACACCCGGCTGGGGCGGGGTCAGGAGTCTCGAGGGGATTTCAATAGCCCTTGCCAATCTGCGCGAGGCGCGAGGCGCGGCGTGGGGCATGGCCTGAGCTCCCTCAATCGGGCTCTTCGCCATCCGACTCGGGGGCCGCGGCGGCGAAGTCGGCGCGCTGGAGGTAGCGGGCCCTGTATTCCGTCGGAGACATGCCCGCTATCGCCCTGAAGCTCCTGGCGAAATTGAAGGGGTTCGAATAGCGGAGACGGCTGGCGATCTCTCCGATCCTGAGGTTCGTGCTCGAAAGCATCGCCCGTGCCGCCTCGATCCTGAGGCGAGCGAAATATTTCATGGGTGGCATGCCCATCCGCGCCGAGAATACGCGGACGAAATGCTCCGGGGAGAGCGAGAGGCGGGAGGCGAGCGATCGCAGGTCGAGGTCGCGGTCGATCGAGCCTTGCATGATGGCGAGGGCCTTCTCGACGTTGGCGTTGTCGATGGGGTCGCCGGAGCGCTCGGCGCCGGCGGCGAGTTCGCAGAGAAATGCCTGAAGGAGGTGCTCGGCCGATCTCTCGAGGAGTTCCTGGCCCGAGAAATGCCGTTCGAGCATGTCGGCGAAGAAGAAGCGCCGAGAGCCTCCGAGCCTGCGGGGGCCGCTGCCCCTGCCGATCGTCGCCAGGAGCCTCAAGAGCTCGCCGTCCCCACCCGGGTCGAAGAGGAGGGCGTAATAGGTGACCGGGCGTCTGGCGTCCGTCGCGACGATCTGATGCAGGCTTCCCGGCGGCGTGAGGTGGAGGGCTCCCGGCGATATGGCCCAGACGCGGCCTTCCTCGCGGAAGCTGCCCGAGCCGGAGATGAACCAATGGAGTTCGTGGAGGCCGCCTTCATGGGCATGGCGTCTTCCGTGCCATGCGATCTGCTTCGGGTCGCGAAGATGCCAGACGAAGACGACGTCCTCGATTCTCATGGATCTTTATATCAATTTTTGATAGGCAACGTCAAAGCCCGCTCTTCACGTGCCGCCGCGGGGGGTGTACTACAATTGTCGATGCGCCGCGTCGGCGCCATCGCCGAGAAGGAGGCTTTCATGGACCAGCTATTCCCCGAAATTCCCGCGGTCAAGTACGAGGGTCCGCAGACGGACAATCCCCTGGCCTTCAGGCGCTACGATCCGGACAAGGTCGTGGGCGGCAAGAAGATGAAAGACCATCTCCGCTTCTCGATGGCCTTCTGGCATTCGATGACGGGAGGCGGCGTCGATCCCTTCGGGCAGGCGACCATGCGCAGACCCTGGGACGGGATCGGCGATCCCATGGAAGTCGCCCGCGCCAGGAT
>DATKTD010000025.1:0-5915 GCA_035531315.1 Rectinemataceae bacterium | reverse complement strand
CCCGAGGGCTCCTGCGTCGAAGTGCCGATCTATGTCGACAAAAACGGGCTCAATCCTATCGGCGTCGGCGCGCTTCCGCCGCAGCTCGCGGCTCTCAACATGACGAACGTTCTCGTCCAGGGCCTATCCGTGCAAGCGGCCCTTACCGGCGACACGGAACTCCTCGTCCAGGCGGTAGCCATGGATCCCCTGACAGCGGCCGTGTTGACCCTCGACGAGATAAGGCGGATGACGGCGGAAATGCTCGAGGCCGAGAGGGCCTGGCTGCCCCAGTTCGAGGGCAAGAAGCTGCGGGCAGTACCTGGAATCGCCGTTCCGGAGAATACGATCCGCCAGTCGGTGCCGACGGACCCGGCGCTGGCGATCGCGAACAGGTTCGGCAAGTTGGCCCAAGCCTAGGCCTCGGTGGATATCCGGCGATATCGGGGCGGCGTCCGTCCTTCCGCCGAGCGGAGGGATGCCGCGCCCGGTTCAAGGCGGCCGAGGCCGGGTGCCTTCGTCAGGCTCCCATGTCGACGAGGCTTCCCGCCTCTCGCTCGGCGTAGACGCTTCGGCGCGAGCCGAGGGGTTTGCGCAGGGCGAGGAGCTGGGAGCGGATGACGTCCATCCTCGCCCGAAGCAGGCTCCGGTTTTCCTCGTTGCGCTTGAGGACCTCGCTCTTGAGGTCCTGGAGGCTGTCCTTGAGACCACCGACGTCGGTCCATCCGGTGTCGCCAGCTGGCAGGGCCGATCGCATCAGGTCTTCGAGGGGGTCTATGGCCTTCTGGAAGGTGAAAATTTCGGAAACGATGGCTTCTTCGATCTCGACATGGGCGACGAGTCGATCGACGTCTCCCGACTCGATGTCGCCCTTTTCGTGGTCGAGGACGGTCAGGTAATTCTCGAATTTGCCCCGCTGATCGAGGAGGAGTTCGCGGAGGCGGCGGAGCATGGCCACCCTTTTCTGCATTTCGCCTTCGTACATCGCGGCCATGTCCCCTCCCTCTTCCACGCCTCTCAGCCGGCTATGTTGACGCCCATCTGGCCCTGGCTGCCGTTCTGGGCCTTGGTGGCCGCCTCGGCCCAGGCGCCGCGAAGGCTGTCGAGCTGGTCGCGGACGGCCCGGACGCGTTTTTCGCTCTTTTCGACGTTGGCTTCCATCAATTCGCGGTTGAACCAGACATAAAGGGCGAAGAGGTCCTGGGCAATTTCCCCGCCGGCGTCGAAATCGAGGCCGGCCATGAGCTCGGTCACGATATCCTGGGTCTTGCCCAGGGCCGCGTTGATCTTTTCGATGTTCCGGGGATTGCGCGCCTGGTCTCCGGACATGAGATCGAGGGCGCGGTCGCACTGCTTGACCGCCTCTTCGTACAGCATCACCACGATCTGGGCGGGACTTGCCGTCTTGACGCGGACCTCACGATAGGCTGCGAGCGGATTGCTGTTCATTCCGGGCTTCCCCTCTCCTTCGATGTCACTGTCGATTGTCGGACGCCGGCCCGCGCCTCTTTAGTGGAGGCTCGAAAAAGGCGCTTCCGCCGGAGCGCCAGGAGGCTTTCAGTCGGTAACACGGCCAGTGGTCGCCCAGGATTCTATGATTCGCCAGGATTCGTTGATGCGGGCCGAGGTCTCCGTCGCCTTCTTGATGTTCGCGGGACTGCCTGCATGCCGATCCGGATGGTGCTTGAGCAGGAGCTTCTTGTATTTTGCCTTGACTTCCTCGATCGGCGTTCCATAGGGAAGGCCGAGATACTCGTAGGCGGCGACAAGGCGCGGATCGCGGGAGTTGTTTGACTGGGAGGCGGCGGCGCCACCGGAGGAGGCGCGGGCCCTGGCCTCTTCGGCCGCGCGACGTCGCTCCCTTTCTCGCTTGGCCGCCTCGTCGTCTCCCTTCGCCGCGGACAGGAAGTCGTCGAGTTCGTCCATCGCGCTGTCGAAGTCGGAATCGCCGCTTCGTTTCCCCGCGCGATCGGAAGGGGAAGCCTCGTCCGGTGACACCCAGGACTTGAACAGGCGTTCGAAACGATCGAATATCTGGTCCATTGCTTCCCCGCTCCGACCACACTGTAGCCCACAAGTTCTCCCTGTTCAAGGAGCGCGTCGGTGGGGGAGGGCGGATGGCCCCGCCTGTGCTATTATTTTACATCCATCGGCCCGGTGACGGTTCCCGCCCGGTCCCCTGGCTTGTATGTCAAGGAGATACTTGTGTCCATTCCCCTCGAAATAGGAGACGAAGTCAGGGCCGCCCTGGCCTCGGGCCAGCCCCTCGTCGCCCTCGAATCGACCATCATTTCCCATGGCATGCCCTGGCCCGAGAATGTCGAGACGGCCCTCAGGGTCGAGGCGGCCGTCAGGGATGCCGGCGCCATTCCGGCCACGGTGGCCATTATCGGCGGCCGTCTCGTCGCCGGCCTCGACCGGAGGGGCATAGAGCGCATCGGCAAAGCCGGAGCCTCGGTTTCAAAGGCGAGCCGCCGGGATCTTCCGCGTCTCGTCGCCTCCGGGGCTGACGGGGCCACCACGGTCGCCGCGACTATGATCGTCGCCGCCATGGCTGGAATCAGCGTCTTCGCCACGGGGGGCATCGGCGGGGTCCACCGGGGGGCCGAATCGAGCTGGGACGTCTCGGCCGACCTCGAGGAACTCGGAAGGACGCCCGTCTGTGTCGTCTGCGCGGGGGCCAAGGCCATTCTCGACCTTCCCAAGACCCTCGAGTACCTCGAGACGAGGGGGGTCCCCGTCATCGGCTATCGCACCGACGAACTCCCCGCTTTTTATAGCGCCCGCTCCGGCATCGCCCTCGTCGAGCGGGCCGACGAGCCTCGCGACATCGCCCTCAGGATGAAGGCCTCGCGCGAACTCGGTTTTTCCTCGGGCATGGTGGTCGCCAATCCCGTGCCCGAGTCGATGTCGATGGAGCGCGAGGCCATGGAAAGGGAAATCGAGAAGGCCCTCCAGGCCGCCGACGACGCGCGGGTCCGGGGCCGAGACGTCACGCCCTTCCTCCTGGCAAAAATGAAGGAACTGACCTCGGGCGAGAGCCTGGAGACGAACATAGCCCTCGTCCTCAACAACGCGAGTCTCGCGGCGCAGATTGCCCTCGCCTTCTCGGGCCTCGACTGAGGGGGCCCTCCCTCCGAAAACCCGAGTCTTCGCAGCGCGGGCGGGGATGGCCATGGCGAGGTCTTGAGGCGCGCGCCGCCTCCCTCCGGATAATTCCGGTCGACAGATCCCGGGGATAGCGGTATATTCGGCCCGCGACTGGACCGCCGCCGAGCGGCCGGTACGCGGGGTGACACTATGTTTTCATCTCGAGGGCCCAAGCCCCTTTGGGGGCTAAAGCCTCTTTGGGGGCTAAAGCCTCTTTTAGGGCTTAGGCCTCCGGCGGCTTCGCGATGAGCTTCATCGAGTTCGAATCCGCCAACTTCACCTGGCCGGGAGCCTCCCGACCCGCCGTCTCAAACCTCGATCTTCGCATCGAGGAAGGCGAGTATGTCGCGATAGTGGGCCGGAACGGTTCGGGGAAGTCGAGCCTTCTCCGGCTCATGAATGGTCTCCGAAAGGCCGATGGGGGCAGGGTCAGGGTGGCCGGCCTCGACGCGGGCGATTCGGACAATGCCCGGGCCCTTCGCTCGACTCTCGTACTCGTCTTCCAGTCTCCCCCCGACCAGATTGTCTCCACCGTCGTCGAGGAGGACGTGGCCTTCGGGCCCGGGAACCTCCGCATCGAAAGGAAGGAGATCCATCGGCGGGTCGACGAGGCCCTCGCCATCGTCGGCCTCGAGGCCGAGCGGAAGAGCCCTCCCCATTTTCTTTCGGCCGGCCAACAGCAGCGCCTCGCCGTGGCCGGAGCCCTCGCCATGCAGCCACGGGCCATCGCCTTCGACGAGGCAACGGCGATGCTCGACCCGCCATCCCGCGCTACGATGCTCGACCTCATGGACCGTCTCAACGAGGCTGGCGTCACGATCATCCATGTCACCCACGATATGGCCGAGGCCGCGCGCTCGCGGCGCATCCTCCTGATGGAGGAGGGGAGGCTGCTTCGAGACGCCCCACCCGAAAGCTTTTTCGAGGGGGGGGATGGACTTCTCGCCGAGTTCGGCCTTCCTCCTTCCATACTTCTCGCCCGCCGTCTGGGTTTTTCTCCCCGTGTCTGCGAATCGGCCCTCGAGTGCGCCTCGAGGTTGGGGAAGCTACTCCCGAAGACCCCGGCCTTCGTGGCCCGGGAGGCCGGGAAGCTTGAGGCCGGGAAGCTTGAGGCCGGTGTTGGCCCCGACCAGGAGCCTGGGCCGGAGGCGAAGACCCTGGCCTTTTCCCTCGAAAGAGTGGCTTATTCCTATCTTCGCGGCACGGTCAACGAGAGGAAGGCCCTTGCGGACATTAGCCTCGTCCTGCCGAAGGGGTGCGTTCTCGCCCTGGTCGGCCATACGGGCTCTGGCAAGTCGACGATACTGCAGCTCCTCAATTCGCTTGCGGCCCCCACATCGGGCAGGGTCCTTTCCTTCGGCGATGATCCCTCGGCGCCCAAGGCCGATCTTCGCGCCATGCGGATGCGTTCTCCGCTTGCCGTCCAACGGCCCGAATCGGCCATCTTCGAGACCTACGCGGCCGACGACGTGGCCTTCGGTCCCAAGAATCAGGGCCTTTCCGGCCGCGCCCTCGTCGATCGGGTGCGCCGGGCCATGGACAGGGTCGGCCTCCCCTACGAGGGCTTCCGCGACCGACAGGCCCGGGCCCTTTCGGGAGGGGAGCGAAGGCGGCTGGCCCTCGCTGGCGTCATAGCCCTCGAACCCGAGGCCCTCCTCCTGGACGAGCCAACCCAGGCCCTCGATCCGGCCGGTAAGGCTGCGATAATGGAGCTCGTCCTTTCCTTCGCGCGGGGGGGGACGACGATCGTCTTTTCGACCCATTCCATGGAAGAGGCCGCCCGGGCCGATCTCGTCGCCGTCCTCAAGGGCGGCTGCCTCCTGGCCTTCGGCAGACCCGCGGAAATATTCGGTATCAACTACGATGAAGCCTGGGGTATCGGCCGGCCCTGGGCCGCCGAGGTCGCCGGGAGGCTCGCGGAAATGGGGCTAGATCTCGGGGTGCCTCCCCTCGACATCGAGGCCCTCGCATCGGCGATAGCCAAGGCCATGGAAGGACCGTCGCGATGAAGGGTCTCGAATTTTTCTCCAATGTCTCGATAGGCCAGTACATCGACACCGGGTCCTTCGTCCACAGGCTGACGCCAGCGACCAAATTCTTCGGCATCCTCGTCTTCTTCGTGGCGATGTTCGCCAACACGAACGTGTCGGGAACCCTCCTCTTGGGACTCAGCGTGATGGTCCCGGCTA
Organism: Rectinemataceae bacterium; assembly: GCA_035531315.1. Taxonomy (GTDB): domain Bacteria; phylum Spirochaetota; class Spirochaetia; order Treponematales; family Rectinemataceae; genus CAIJMU01. The sequence goes on along the minus strand of DATKTD010000025.1, from coordinate 597 downwards.
TCTTCGCCAGGGTCAATCCTCTCTTTCTCCTCCGCGGCCTCAAGCCGGCCCTTCCCTTCCTCGTCGTCCTCTCTCTGCTCACGCTGATCTTCCAGTCCGCCTCCACGGGGCCGGCCCTTTTCGCCCTCGGCCCCTTCCGTCTCCACGCGGCCACCCTTCTTTCCCTCCTCCTGCTTTTCGCCCGCTTCGCGGCGGTCCTCGCGGCGATCGGCCTCCTCACGAGCGTGACCGCGGAGCAGGAGATCGCCCATGGCATCGAGGATTTCTTCGCGCCCTTCGGCAGGCTCGGCTTTCCGGTCCACGAATTCTCGCTGATGATCTCGGTGGCCCTGCGCTTCGTGCCGATCGTCACCGGCGAGCTCGAGTCCATCGTCAAGGCCCAGGCCACGAGGGGAGGGGACTTCGGCGCCTCGGGAATCAACCCGATACGGAAGGCGAAGTCCTACATCCCCCTCTTCGTGCCCCTCGTCGTGCGCACCCTCGAGCGGGCTGAGCTTCTCGTGGAGGCCATGGAGGCGCGCTGCTATCTCGGTCCCGAGAGAACACGTTATACGATCTATACCATGATCCGGGGAGAGGGCCTTGTCAGGCTCGGCC
>DATKTD010000024.1:0-4287 GCA_035531315.1 Rectinemataceae bacterium | reverse complement strand
GTGACCCGCTGCTCGGCCACTGTTTCCTTCCCCTCGAGCCTCAGGCCGAGGAGGCCCTCGAAGACGGCCTGGCCGGCCTCCATGCTCTCGGCAGCGACGCCGATATGGTCGATCTTGAGAATCTTCACGGATGCCCCCCCGCCAAGGGATCCTCGAGGGGGGCCCTGGCCAAGAACAAGGATTCGTAGAGGCGGTCCGCCGCCTCCCAGGTATCGTAGGACCGGGCCACGACGGCCCAGGCGAGTCTCTCCTCGTAGGCCGAACCGCGATCGCCCTCGATCAGGTCGGCGACGCGGAGCTGGATGAGGTCGCGAATCTCGGCCCTCGCGGCATCGAAGCGCCTAGCCTCGAGGACCCCCCTCCGCTTGAGGTCCTCGTGGTGGCCGAGGATGGCCTCGAGGAGCTCGGGGCAGCCCTCCCCCGTCTCGGCGATGGTCTTGAGCACCGGCGGAAGGATGGGATGGCCCGTCTCGTCGAGGGTGAAGCCTCCGGCCTTCCTTAAAAGCGAGGCCCTGCGCAAGGCGGGGACGGGGCCGCTTGTGGCCGAGCCGCTTCCAGCCGGGCCGCTTCCGACCTGATCGATTCCGCCGGAAGGTAAGGCCAACCCGGGCCCGGCCGGGGCGGCGGCTCCCTCCAGCCCCTCGCGGCCATGGTGATGACGCTCGGCGAGGGTATCGGGGAGGACGGGTGCCTTGCCCATGGCGAGTGAGGCCGCCGTCTCGAGCATGCCTCTGATCTCCCGGTACACCCTATCGGAGCCCTCGCGGTCGGCCTTGTTGACGACGAAGATGTCGCCGATCTCCATGATACCGGCCTTGATGACCTGGATGTCGTCGCCGAGGCCCGGCACGGAGATGAGGACCACCGTGTCTGCCACCCGCACGATGTCCACCTCGGATTGCCCCACCCCCACCGTTTCAATTATGACGAAATCGAAGCCGGCCGCGTCGAGTACCCGCACCGCCGCCCCCGTAGCCCTCGACAGGCCGCCGAGGTGGCCGCGGGAGGCCAGGCTCCTCATGAAGACTCCCGGATCGGTGGCGTGCTCCTGCATGCGGAGGCGGTCGCCCAGGATGGCGCCGCCAGTGAAGGGGCTCGAGGGGTCGACGGCGATGACACCCACGGAAAAGCCCCTCGACCTGAGCTGGCGGATGAGCTGGTCGACGAGGGTGCTCTTGCCCGAGCCCGGGGGGCCCGTGATCCCGATGGTCCTGGCCCGCCCCGTGTTCGCGAGGAGGACGCGCATGACGTCTATGGCCGCCGGGTCACGATCCTCGAGGCGGCTGATGAGGCGGGCCACCGCCCTCACCTCGCCCGCCGCGACCCTGTTCGCCTCGGCGACGGCCAAGGCCTTCCGCTCGAGGGCCCGTTCCCGGGCCCGGTCCAGCTCGTACCTGTCTATCCGCCGCGAGTCGCCGCAGGGACATTCGGCGCCTAGCTCGCGCATGGCGGCGTATTCGCCGTCCTGGGATTGAGGAGGCTCGACGCGGGTCGGAAGCTCCATGCCAGACCTTTCCGGAGCCTATCGCCCGGAGGCCAGCCCCTGGGCCACGGTCTGTCGACCGCGCAGATGGCTCCGGATGAACTCGATGGTCGTCTTCGTCGAGGTGCCGGGGCCGAAGACGGCGGCGACACCCTTCGTCTTTAGATAGTCGTAGTCCTCTTCGGGGATGACGCCGCCCCCTATTACGAGGACGTCCGAGGCGCCCCGATTGGCGAGGAGTTGGGTGACGCGGGGAAAGAGATGATTGTGGGCGCCCGAGAGGATGGAGAGGGCGATGACGTCGACATCCTCCTGGAGGGCCGCCGAGACGATCTGCTCCGGTGTTTGTCTGAGCCCCGTGTAGACGACTTCCATTCCGTCGTCGCGGAGGGCGCGGGCGATGACCTTGGCGCCCCTGTCGTGACCATCGAGACCGGGCTTGGCGACGAGGACCCTGATGCGTCGTTCCATGATTCAGGACTCCTTAAAACATGGAGCTAGGGCGATATTCGCCGAAGACCGAGCGAAGTACGTCGCAGATCTCGCCAAGGCTGGCGTAGGAACGGACAGCCTCGAGAATGGGGGGCATGAGATTGTTGTCGCCGCCCGAGGAATCGTCGCGCGCCGCCGCCTCGAGGGAGGCGAGGGCCTTCCGCACGCGCTCGCCGTCGCGGCGAGCGCGGAGGGCGGCCAGCTTTTCGACCTGGCTGCGACCGACCTCGGGATCCACGCGGAGGAGGCCCTTGGGCGGTCCCTCCTTTACCGTGAATTTGTTGAGGCCGACGATGACGCGTTCGCCCTTCTCGACGTCGAGCTGATGGGCGTAGGCCGCGTCCTGGACCTCCTGCTGGATGAAGCCCTGTTCGATGGCCTTGACCGAGCCCCCGAGCTTATCGATGCGCTCGATGTAGGCGAGGACTTCCTTTTCTATGGCGTCGGTGAGGCTCTCGACGTAGTAGGAGCCGGCCAGGGGATCGATGGTCTCGGCGACGCCCGACTCGTAGGCGACGATCTGCTGGGTGCGGAGGGCTATGCGGACCGACTCCTCGGTGGGCAGGGCGAGGGCCTCGTCGCGGGAGTTGGTGTGGAGGGACTGGGTGCCCCCGAGGACGGCGGCGAGGGCCTGGATCGTCACGCGGATGACATTGTTCTCGGGCTGTTGGGCCGTGAGGGTCGACCCCCCCGTCTGGGTATGGAAGCGAAGCATCAGCGACTTGGGGTTCTTCGCCCCGAAGCGATCCTTCATGATCTTGGCCCAGACGCGGCGCGCCGCGCGGTACTTGGCGACCTCCTCGAAGAGGTCGTTGTGGGCATTGAAAAAGAAAGAGAGACGGGGCGCGAAGTCATCGACATCGAGGCCGACCCGCTTAGCGGCATCGACATAGGCGATGCCGTCGGCGAGGGTGAAGGCGACCTCCTGGACGGCGGTCGATCCGGCCTCGCGGATGTGGTAGCCGGAGATCGAGATCGTGTTCCAGTTGGGCACTTCCTTGGCGCACCAGGCGAAGATGTCGGTGATGAGGCGCATCGAAGGGGCCGGCGGAAATATGTAGGTCCCGCGCGCCACGTATTCCTTGAGGATGTCGTTCTGGATGGTGCCGTCGAGGGCCGAGGCCGGGACGCCCTGCTTTTCCGCCACCGCGACGTACATCGCGAGGAGGACGGCGGCCGGGGCGTTGATCGTCATCGAGGTGGAGACCTTGTCGAGGGGAATGCCCGCGAACAGCGTCTCCATGTCCTCGAGCGAGTCGACCGCGACCCCGACCTTGCCCACCTCGCCGGCGGCGAGGGGGTGGTCGGAATCGTAGCCTATCTGCGTGGGAAGGTCGAAGGCGATCGAAAGGCCGGTTTGGCCCTGCTCGAGAAGGTACTTGTACCTTCTATTCGATTCTTCGGCGTTGCCGAAGCCCGCGTACTGGCGCATGGTCCAGAAGCGGCCCCGGTACATCGTGCTCTGCACACCGCGCGTGTAGGGATACTCGCCGGGAAAGCCGAGCCTGTCACCGTAGCTCCCCGATCCATCGAGGGGGGTGTAGAGCCGCTTCACCGGCATCTTCGATCCCGTCACGAAGGCGGTCGAGCGTTCCGGATGTTTGGCGAGGGTCTTTTCGACCCCCGCCTCCCACAAACCCTGCGCCTCTGCGAGGCGGGCCTCTTCGAGGCGTGCCTTGTTCAGGCCTTCTGTATCGTTCAAGATATATCTATTCTATTTTGCTCCTGCGGCAAGCGCAAGCCCCGCTTCGAGGGCGGAGACGTTGAGCTGCTCCGTGCCCTTGGGCACGCGGGCGAGGACGGCTTCCTTGAGGGTAGCCGCACCGGCGACGCCGGAAAGGCCGCCGAGTACGCCGAGGGCCACGATGTTGGCCACGACCTTCTTGCCGACCTTGGTGGCGGCGGTGTCGAGGATGGGGAGGGCGACCGTGCGCGCCGCCATCGCAGGATCGAGATTCACGGAAGTGTCGACGATGATGAGGCCCTTCTTCATGAGGGGTCCGTAGGACTTGTAGGCCTCCTGCGTGAGGGCGAGGAGAAAGTCGGGATCGACAGCCTTGGGATAGTCGATGTCCTCGTCGGAGATGACGACCTCGGCCTTGCTCGAGCCGCCCCGGGCCTCGGGTCCGTAGCTCTGAGTCTGCACGGCGTTCTTGCCGTCCTGGATGGCTGCCTCGGCGAGGACGATGCCCGCGAGGAGGAGGCCCTGGCCTCCCGAGCCGCTCAGTCTGAATTCGACGCGCATTCGCGGACCTCCCCGATGTAGGAATCGTAACGGCGCTGCACCTTGCCCACGAGGCCCATGTAGGAGG
>DATKTD010000023.1:0-8794 GCA_035531315.1 Rectinemataceae bacterium | reverse complement strand
ATCCACGGCCGCGACATCATCCAGTGCAACATCCGCGATATCTCCGAGAGGATGAAGGCCCAGGGCCGCGATCGTCTCGTGCGCAAGATTCTCGAGACCCTCAATAGCGCCGAAGCCGAGAGCGACACCCTCCACGACATTTTGCGTTCGGTGCAGGAGAGCCTCGATGTCCAAGCTGTCGGTATCCGCATGCAGGAGGGTGACGACTTCCCGTTTTACGTGACCATTGGGTTTGAGGAAGGCTTCCTGCGGGACGAATGTCTGCTCTGCGCCCGCGACGAGGCCGGAGACGTCCTGCGCGACGCCGATGGCCGCGCCTGGCTCCAATGCGTGTGCGGGAGCATCCTCCAGGCCAGGACCGATCCGGGTCTGCCCTTCTTCACTCCCGGCGGGAGCTTCTGGAGCAACTCCATAAGCGAGCTTCCGCCCTCGATCGCCCGGGTCGACAGTCCGGAAAACATGCGCAACAGTTGCGGAAGAGCGGGCTACGAATCCGTCGCCCTCATCCCTCTCAGGTCGAAGGGCGAAATCACTGGTCTTCTCCAGCTCAACGATCGTCGACGCGATCGCTTCGAAGTCGATGTGATAGACTTCCTCGAAGGCCTGGGCGCCAGCATAGGCATAGCCCTTCTCCGCAAGCAGACGGAATCCGAATTGCGTTTCCGCAACCTGATCCTCTCGACCCAGCAGGAAGCCAGCATCGACGGCATACTCGTGGTCAAAGATAATAGGGTGATTTCGCATAACCGCCGTTTCGCCGAATTGTTCGACATCCCCGATGCGGCGACCATACCCGGTTCCGATGAGCGATTCTGGGAATCCGTGCTCGCTCAAGTGCCGGATGTTGAGGATTTCCTTAAGCGAGTCGCCGAAATCGACGCCAAACCCCACGAGACAAGTCGGGATGAAATGGTCCTCAACAAGGGTACCATCATCGATCGCTATTCGGCCCCCCTCCTCGACGCGAAGCGGAAAGTCTTCGGCCGGGTCTGGTACTTCAGGGATGTCACCGAAACCAAGCGGGCGGAATCAGAACTGCGTTTCCGCAACCTCCTTCTCTCGACCCAGCAGGAAGCCAGCATCGACGGCATCCTCGTCGTGGACGTCAATGGCACCATCGTTTCGCACAACCGACACTTCGTTGACATGTTCGGCATCCCCCGAGAGGTCATCGACTCCAAGTCCGACGAGCGCACGATACAATCGGTTATCGACAAGATCGAAGATCCCGATGTTTTCCTGGCAAGAATAGACGAAATCAACGCGACCTTCGAAGCCTCGAGCCAAGAAGAGATCGCCCTCAAAAGCGGGACCGTGTTCGAGCGCTATTCGGCGCCCCTCCTCGACGCGAAAGGCGGCATCTTCGGCAGGGTGTGGTTCTTTAGGGACATTACAGCGCGCAAGCAGGCCGAACAGGTGCGGAGCGATCTCGAGGCCCAGCTTCGCGGCGCCCAAAAAATGGAGGCCATCGGAAGCCTCGCCGGCGGAGTCGCCCACGATTTCAACAACATCCTCTCCGTCATCCTGAGCAACACGGGCTTCGTGCTCAAGGCGACGCCCGACGGCGATCCTCGAAGGGACGACCTGCTAGAGGTAAAAAAAGCCGCCGAGCGCGCCGCGGGGCTCACGCGCCAGCTTCTCGCCTTCAGCCGCAAACAGGTCCTTCAGCCCGTCCCCCTCGATCTGAACCACGTGACCACGGGACTCGAGAAGATGCTCAGGAGAATTCTCGGCGAGGACATCGATCTCGTCCTGGCCCTCGCCCCCGACATCGGTCTGACCCGGGCCGACCCCGGACAGATCGAGCAAGTCCTGATGAATCTCGTCGTGAACGCCCGCGACGCCATGCCGGAGGGGGGGAAGTTGACGATCGAGACGGGCAAGGTGGATCTCGATAGCGAGCACGCCGCGCTTCACGAGGGTATGGAGCCGGGCCCCTACGTCATGCTGGCGGTATCGGACTCCGGCAGCGGCATGGACGAGCAGACCAAGGCCAGGATCTTCGAGCCCTTCTTCACAACCAAGGAGAGGGGCAAGGGCACCGGTCTCGGCCTCTCCACCGTCTACGGCATCATCAATCAGAGCGGCGGCAGCATCTGGGTCTATAGCGAGCTGGGCCATGGGACCACCTTCAAGATTTATTTCCCGCTGGACAGCTCGGCCCCGGTCCCCGCCGCCATCGAAAAGGCGGAGGCGATCGACTCGCCGCATCAGGCGGGCAAGGCGACCATCCTCGTGGTCGAAGACGAGGATGCCCTGCGCAAGGTGGCTCAAAGGAGCTTGGACGGCGCGGGCTACAAAGTGATGACCGCCTCGAACGGAGAAGAAGCCCTCGAAATCTACAGACGATACAGGGGCCAAATCGACCTCCTCCTCACCGATGTGGTCATGCCGCGCATGGGCGGCAGGCTTCTCGCCAACGAATTCCTGAAAGACAGCCCCACGATCAAGGTCATTTTCATGTCCGGGTATACCGACGACGCCATCGTCCATCATGGGGTGCTCGAGGCCGGCACCAACTTCATCGGCAAGCCCTTTACCGAGGAAGCCTTGTTTCGAAAAGTGGAGGAGGTACTCGGCGCCGCCGAAAATCGGCCCATCGGCAGTCGGGGCCCGATCGACCCGATCGACCCGATCGAAGGCGATGCGACCAGGCCTCCCCTCGACAAGGAGGCTTTGCTATCCCTTCCCGCAGGGATGCTGGCCAAGCTCCGCCAAGCGATCGTCGCGGCGCGCATCGACGAGATGATCGAACTCATCGAGAACATTCGCGCCACTAGTCCGGAACTCGCCGATCAACTTCGCCGAATGGCGAACGACTTCGATTTTCAAGGCTTGAGGGACAGCCTGGGTCGATGAGCCCAAGGAGTCGGAGACATGGAAAATAGAAAAGTCGAGAGCGTTCTCATCGTGGACGATGTTCCCGAGAACCTCCGTCTCCTGGCCACCATCCTCGGTCGCAACGGTCTCGTCCCGCGGCCGGTCACCAGCGGCAAGCTCGCGATCGAGGCGGCCCTGGCCGACCCGCCCGATATCGTGCTCATGGACGTCGGGATGCCGGAAATGTCCGGCCTGGAAGTCTGCCAATGGTTCAAAAAGGACGAGAGGCTAAAAGAAATTCCCATCATCTTTCTGAGCGGGCTCCAGGAAATCGGCGACAAGATCGAGGCCTTCCGCGTCGGCGGCGTCGACTACATAGGCAAGCCATTCCAGGAACTGGAGGTCATCGCGCGAATCAAGACCCATCTGCAGATCAGGCGGCTCAACGCCGAGTTGGTTTCGCACAACGAAAGGCTCGAGGAGCTGGTCGCCGAGCAGGTCAAACAGGTCACGGCCTCGCAGATGGCCATGATCTTCGCCCTCGCCAAGCTGGCCGAGGTCCGGGACGACGATACGGGCAAGCACATCGAAAGGGTCCAGACCTACACGAAGGCCCTGGCCCTCCGGATGCGCGATATGAAGATCCACGCGGCGATCCTGACCGACTCCTACATCGACAATCTGTTCCAAGCCTCCTCGCTCCACGACATAGGCAAGGTCGGTACCCCGGACGCGATACTGCTGAAGCCCGGCAAGTTGACCCCCGAGGAATACGCGGTGATGAAAATGCATTGCGCGATCGGCGCCGACGCCCTTGCCGCGGTGCAGAAACGCTTCCCCGACAATCAGTTCCTGAGCATGGGCGTCGAGGTGGCGAGGTCCCACCAGGAAAAATGGGACGGCAGCGGCTATCCCGACGGTCTCAAGGCCCAGAAGATCCCGCTTCCCGCGCGCATCGTCGCCCTGGCCGATTTCTACGATGCCCTTACCTCCAACCGCTGTTATCGCCCGGCCTTCGACCACCAGCAAACCTGCAGAATGATCCAGGAAGGGAGCGACGCGCATTTCGATCCCGAAATAATAGGCGCCTTCATGACGATCGAGGGCCAATTCAGGCAGGTCAGGCACGAGATGGGAAACGACGAGGAGGCCAGGACGACGAAGCGTCTTTCCGGGCTTTCGCTGTGAGAGAAAGAGGCCTTCCTCGACGCTCCCCCTTGTGGAAAGGAGGACCTGCATCTAGGCTTGACGAATGGACATCCTGAAGACCCTGGCCCTGGTGGCCCACGACAACCGCAAACAAGCCCTCGTCGAATGGGTCGAGTACAATTGGCACACTCTATCCCGCCACCGCATGGTCTGCACCGGCTCGACGGGCCGCCTCGTCGAGGAGACGATCCTGCGCAAGGCGGGAAAGACCCCCGACGACATGAACATCCTTCTGCTCAAGTCGGGCCCCCTCGGCGGGGACCAACAGCTTGGCGCGATGATCGCCGAGGGCCGGATCGATGTCGTCATCTTTTTCTGGGATCCCATGTCGCCCCACCCCCACGACGTGGATGTGAAGGCCCTCCTGCGCATCGCCGTGCTCTACGACGTGCCCATGGCCTGCAATCGCTCCACCGCCGACTTCCTCATTTCGAGTCCCCTGATGGCCAGGGCCTACGACACCATTCCCATGGACATGAGCGCCTATTCGAATCGCTCCGTCCCCGGCGCCGCCGCGCCATCGGCTGCCCGGGATCGATGATCGGGCTCGTCGGGAAGTATTTATAGCCAATTGGTATCACATACCGGAGGGTCGGCCACCGAAACATCCGCGGCCCTCGCGGCATTCGATCGGGAGGCAGTCATGAGAACGAAGAGCAGGGCCAGGGGTCTTTTTTTCAAGATGCTGTTGACCATCGGCACGGCGGCCCTCGTACCGCTCGCCGTCGTCATCGTCGTTTCGGCGCTTCAGGCGCGTAAGGCGGTCTCCGACGCGACGCTGACCTATGTCGCCGAGGCCGGGCGCTATTGGGCCTCGACCATCGATGCCGACATGGAAAACGACCTGGGCGGAGTTCGCGGCATCGCGGCGGCCTTTTCGGGTTACCGGGGAATCCCGGTCGCCGCCCGTCGGATCGCCTTCGACGCCGAGCTGCGCGCGGCCCTCGACCATTACCCCGATATAGTCGCCTCGTGGACGATTTGGGAACCAGGCGCCATCGGCGACGACCCACGTCAATTAAAGGGCTCGCCGCTCTCGGCGCCGAACGGGGGCTTCGCCCTGGCCTGGTCCAGGTCGGGGTCGGGGGCCGCCCGAACGGCCATCCAGCTCTCCGATTATCAGGGCGACTACTATACCCTCCCGAAAAAGAACATGATCGAGACCGTCCTCGATCCCTACTTCTTCTCCTACTCGGGTAAGAAGGAGGACGAGATACTCGAGACCAGCCTCTGCGTCCCCATCGTCGTCGACGGTGTCTTCAAGGGCGTCGTCGGTTTCGACGTCCCCCTTACCTCCTTCCAGAAGACCGTCACGAGCATTAAGGTTCTCGAGACGGGCTACGCGGTCCTCGCTTCGCACAATGGAGCCCGGGTCGCCCATCAAAAGGTCTCCCTTTTGGGCAAGATCATGGGGGACGACGTAAACCCGGCGGAACAGAAAAACATCCTCGCCGGCATCTCCGAGGGCAGGGCCTTCACCTTCGACAAGAAGGCGCAGATCGGCGGCGCGATGTCGCGGCTTTTTTATTCCCCCGTCGAAATCGGCCAATCCAAGACCCCCTGGTCACTCGTCCTGGTCGTTTCGCTCGGCGAAATCTCCCAAGCCGCCGACCGCCTCGCCTTCGTCCTATACGCGGTCGGCGTGGTCGCCGTCCTCCTCGTATTCGTCGCGATCTTCATCACTGCCCGCAGCATCGCCGTCCCCGTCGGCAAGATAACGGAGGCCAACGTCCGTTTCGCGGGGGGCGACTTCTCGTCCGCCGGTTTCGCCGGTCAGGGCTTCGAAAGGCTTGTCGCGAGGCGCGATGAGCTCGGCGCGGCCGCCCGGGCAATCGAAACGATGAGGGAGGCGATCGGCCGGGTGGTCGTCTCGATCCAGTCTTCGAGCGGCGAGGTGGCCTCGGGTTCGCAACAGGCGAGCGATACGGCCCAAGCCCTCTCGCAGGGCACGACCGAACAGGCCTCGGCGGGCGAGGAGGTCGCGGCTTCGATGGAGGAGATGAGTTCCACCATCAGGCAGACGGCCGACAACGCCCTCACGACGGAGCGGATCGCGCAAAAGACCGCCGGAGACGCGGAGGAGGGCGGCAAGGCGGTAACGGAGGCCGTGAAAGCCATGGGCCAAATCGCCCAACGCATCTCGATCATCGAGGAGATAGCGAGGCAGACCAACCTCCTCGCCCTCAACGCCGCAATAGAGGCGGCCAGGGCGGGAGAGGCCGGCAAGGGCTTCGCCGTCGTCGCAAGCGAGGTGCGCAAGCTCGCCGAGAGATCGCAGAAGGCCGCGGCCGAAATCAACGGACTTTCCGCCTCGACAATGGAAACCGCCAACCACGCCGGTCGACTCATAGGCTCCATCGTGCCCGATATCCGCAAGACGGCCGAACTGGTCCAGGAGATAGCCAGCTCGAGCAAGGAGCAGACCATGGGTATCGAGCAGATCAATAGGGCCCTCGCCCAGCTCGACAGCGTCATCCAAAGGAACGCCGCAGCCTCGGAGGAACTCGCCTCCATGGCCGAGGAGCTCACCGGACAGGCGGGAATCGTCCGGGAAACCCTATCCTTCTTCTCGGTCGACTCTTCCGACCTCGGCCTGCCGAAGCTCCCCCCGGCCCGACCCGGGGAGAAATCGAAGGTGCCGGGCATTTGACACGAGACCTGTTAATGGCGATCCTCGATGCAGACTGCCCGCATTGAGGTCCTGTGATGGATAACGAGGTTCCGGCCGCCCAGCGAGACCGGCCGAAAGTGCTCATAATCGAGGATTCCCCCCTTATCGCCCAGGGGGTCGTTCGCATACTTACCCTGAACGGGCTGGAAGCCCTGGTCGCCCCGAGCGCCGCCGAGGGCTATGCCCTCGCGGCCGCCCTGCTGCCGGATCTCATCCTCCTCGATGTCCTCCTGCCCGACGGCGACGGTTTCGAGCTTTGCGAGCGACTTCTCGCCACGCCATCCCTCACCGAACGCCCCATTCTCTTCGTGACAAGCCTCGACGACGTCGAAAGCAGGGTCCGCGGCCTATCCATCGGCGCCGTCGATTTCATCCCCAAGCCCTTCATCGCCGAGGAGCTCGTGGCGCGGGTCCGCATCCACCTCAAGCTCGCCCGCCAGGGCCGGATGATAGCGGCGGCCCAGGCCGAAAGACTCAAGGCCCTCAGGCTCGCCCAGAAGTCCATCCTCACCGACGTCGAGGCCATGCCCGCCTCCCGCTGCTCCGTTCTTTTCGAGGCCGCCGAGGAGGCGGGTGGCGACCAGTACGAGGTCATCGAACTCAGTCCGGGAATCCACGGCTACCTCGTCGCGGACATCGCCGGTCACGGCATCGAGTCGGCCTTCCAGGCCTCGATCCTCAAGGTCCTATTCAGGGAGAACGCCTCTGTCCTCGACACGCCCAGCGAAACCCTCTACATGATGAACCGGGCCCTCAGGCGCAACCTCCTCGAGGGTCAACATGTCACCGCCTTCTACCTGGTGCTCAACCGTCTTTCGTCCATGGGCTACTTCGCGAGCGCCGGCCACTTCCCAGCCCTGTCCGTCACGCGCGGAGGGGAGCTGCGGCGTCTTTCCGCCGAGGGCGACGTCCTCGGCGTCTTCGAGACGCCCCACTTCCAGGCCGGCAGCTTTCGTATCGACAAGGAGAGCCGATTCTGGCTCTACACCGACGGCGTCCTCGAGGACTTCGTCGAGGGAAGGACCTGGAGTTCCGGCCTCGAAAGGCTCGAGGGCGAGGTCATCCGTTCGGCCGGGCTGCCGCGGGCCGAAGCCCTCGCGGCCCTCCAAGGCTCCCTCCTCACGAGCCTGAGCTTCACCGACGATCGACTCGTCATGGCGGTGGACGCGTGAGCGACCGCATGGTATTGATCGAGAGGGCCATCGCGGCCACCGACGCGGCTATCGCCGCGTTCTTTTCAGATTTCAAGAAAATTCTGGAATATGGCCCGGCCCGGGAACGGGCCTTCGCGATCGAGCTCGTCGCGCGGGAGGCGGTCCAGAACGCCGTCGAGTACGGCTGCCTTCGCGATGCCGAAAAACGCGCCCATGTCGTGGCCGCGATCGAAGCGGGGGTCCTATCCCTTCGGGTCGACGACGAAGGCACGGGATTCGATCCGGAGGCCATCCTCGCCTACGAGAGGGCGAGGGGCTCCGGTACATCGGGAAACGGCGTATCCATCATCTCCGTCTATTCGGACAGGTATAGATACGAGAACGGGGGCCGGACCCTTATCGTGGAGTTCGTCATCGGGGAGGAAGAGATCATGCAAGATGTAAAGAAACAGGGATGTTGGACGCCCATGGGAGACATCGTCGCGGCCAACGCGCAGGCCGCGAAGGAGGAGCTTCGTTCCCTCGTGGGATCGAGCTCGGGCGATTTCGTCGTCGATCTGTCCTCGGTGCGGATGATCGACTCGAAGGGCCTGGGCATCATCATCGCCACCGTCAACAGCCTCGAGCCCCTGGGGAGGAATCTCCTCATCAGGGGGGCCAACGAGGACCTCGCCGGTCTCTTCAAGATGATGCGCCTCGATCGCCACCTGCGATTGGAGCGGGACGCGCGATGACGGGTTACGACCAGGAACTGATCACTTCCTACATCGAGGAATCGCGGGAGCATCTGGCCTCGATCGAAACCGATCTTGTCGAGCTCGAGAGGCAGGGAGCGGAGCGCGACGACGCCCTCGTCAACCGGATCTTCAGGGCGGCCCACTCCATCAAGGGCGGCGCCGGCTTCTTCGACTTCAACGTGATAAAGGAACTCGCCCACAAG
>DATKTD010000022.1:0-6113 GCA_035531315.1 Rectinemataceae bacterium | reverse complement strand
GCCCCAACGGGGTGATGGACGGCCACAACCTCCTTTTCGAGGCGGAGTGGGGACCCTCCTTTCTTTCGGCCCAGAACACCGACTTCGCGCGTGTCGGGCTCCGGGGCATCGAGTACGTGCCGGTCTTCGACCTAGGGGGCGATCGCAATCTTCTTTCCGGCTATCTCGTCTTCGCAGCCTCGGCCAAATACGCCGACGGCGCGAACGTTCCCCTCTTCGTCCTCGAGAACACCGACGTGCGCGGCTATCAGATAGGCCTCGATTCGAAACTGCGGGCCTCGGCCACGGTCGAGGGGCGACTCAACCTGCCCTCGGTCTACGGTGCCTCGGACATACTTCCGGTCCTCTTCGCCTTCGCCGATTTCGGTTGGTACCAGGGCTTCGCCGACCTCCGCGCGGCTTCATCCTGGACGGGCGCGAGCGGCCCCCTCGCCTCCATCGGCGGCGGCCTGGGCGTCGGCGTCTTCGGCTTCGCCACCCCCTATGTCGCAATCGCCTTCCCCCTCCTCTCGCAGGATTCGGCGGGTCACGAACTCTTCGGCTCCACTCCATATACGCTCGGCTTCGGCTTCAGCCTCCACGTCGAATCGGTCTTCGATTGGCTGTGAGCGATCAGGCTTCGCGGGCCGCGGGCGGGGATCTTCTGGTTCTGGAGCGGCTGGAGGCCCTCGAAACGAAGGCCGCCTATCAAGAGAGGGCCGTCGTCGAACTCTCCTCGGAGCTTTTCGAGGCTTCGAGGAGGATCGAGCGCCTCGAAAAGCTGCTTCGCGGGATGGCCGGCAAGATCAAGGAGTTGACGGAGGCGGCCGAACCCCAGGCCTCCGGCGATGTTCGGCCGCCCCATTGGTAGGCGACAGACTGCGCCAAAGACGGCCGGTCCGCGCCAAAAGACTGTCGGGCCTATCTGAACTTGGCGATTTCCACCTGCACGAGGGCGTCGCAGCGCTCGTTATGCTCATGGCCCGCATGACCCTTGACCCAGGAGTAGCGGGGACGAACCTGTGCCGAAATCCTGTCGAGTTCCTCCCATAGTTCGCGGTTCTTGACAGGTTCCTTGGAAGCCGTCTTCCAGCCGTTGCGTTTCCACGAGTTGATCCAGGACGTGATGCCGTTCTTGACGTACTGGCTGTCGGTGACGAGTTCGACCTCGCCTTCGGCCGGCGAGAAGGTCAAGGCCTTGCTCAAGGCCTCGATGACGGCGCGCAATTCCATCTTGTTGTTCGTGGTGTTCTTCTCGCCTCCGGAGCCGACGAGCTCGCCGTCTGGATGATGGAGGACGAAGGCCCAGCCCCCGGGCCCGGGGTTTCCCGAGCAGCCCCCATCGGTGTGGATGATGATCGATGCCATGGGGCGCAGTATTGTCGGTCGCGGGGCGGCGGGTCAATGCGGGGCGGCGATGGCCGGTAGGAATACGCGAAACTCCGTCTTGCCGGGGACCGAATCGAATTCGATCCGGCCGCCGAGATCCTCGACGATGCGGCGCGATATCTCGAGGCCGAGTCCGGTTCCCTCTCCCGGCGGTTTGGTGGTGAAGAAAGGCGTGAAGATGTTGGCCCGGAGGTTTTCGGGTATGCCCACACCCGAATCGGCCACGGCGACGACGACCATGCCCTCCGACAAGGCCGACGAGACGAAGAGCATGCCGTTGTAATCCATGGCGTGGAGGGCATTCGACACGAGGTTCGTCCAGACCTGCGCGAGTTTTTCGGCGGAGCCCAGGACGGGGGGCACGTCGTTCCAGTTTCGCATAACCTCGACGCCGAGCTTGATCTTGCTCGAGAAGAGGGTGAGGACCTGCTCGACGTTCGCGATGAGGTCGATCGGCACGAGGGAGAGCTGTCCATCCTGCCTTGCGTAGGTCCGGAGGGCGTCGATGACTCGCACGGCTTGCCCGGAGGCCGCCGATATCACGGAGGTCGAGCGGGCAAGGCTGGATAATTCGTAGAGGGCGAAGGCGAGGGAGCCGAGCTCCTGACCGCCTATGCGCTCCGGCAGGGGCGAATCGTCCCAGCCCGCCTCGACGAGGAGCTCGGCCGCCTCTTCCGGATTGGGCACGGCCCGCCGGGAGAGGTTGTCCCGCAGGCGCGAGGAGAGGGCCAGGCGCTCCGTGCGGGACGAATGCCTCTTTGGTCGACCTTGGTCGTCGAAGATCGTGCGGAGGAGGATCGCGCGATCCCCCGCCTCGAGAGAAGCCAGGCGGTCGAGATGCGCCGGGAGGCCGACGAGTATGTCGGAGAGGGATTGGGCGCCCATGCTCATGGCGCCGAGGGGGGTGTTGAGCTCGTGGGCGATTCCCGCGACGAGCTGGCCCAGGGCTACGAGCTTTTCGGATTCGACGAGCTGACGCTGCATCCTCTCGACGCGATCGAGGGTGGCGGCGAGGTCGTCGTTCACCTCGTGCAGCCTGCGGTTGGCCGCCGAGAGTTCTATGGTCCTCTCGTCGACGCGTGCCTCGAGTCCCGTGGTGAGGGCGTCCATCTTGCGGGCCATCTCGTTGAATCTCCTGGCGAGGGTGCCTATTTCGTCGTTGCCCAATTCGGGGATGGACAGGCCGTGTTCGCCGTTTCCAATGGCCTGGGCCATCGCGGCGAGACGGATGAGGGGCGCGCTCAGTCGCTGCGAGATGACGAAGAGGATGGCTCCGGCGAGGCCGAGGAGCACGAAGGCGAAGGCGAGGGAAAGCCGCATGGCCGATTCGAGGGGGGCGAAGGCCTTCGCCTCCGTCGAGGAGACGACGAGGGTGAGACCCCAGGCTTCGTAGAATCTCCAAGCGACGATGCTCGCCCCGCCCTCGGCGGAGAAGGATGGGCTCCGAATGATTCTCGTCAGATCGAGCGAAGCCCCGCCGTTCCGCTCGGAATGGGGGGCGGCCCTCGCTATCGCCGCCCGGAGGGGGTCCTTCGCGTCGAGGACCCTGCCTTTCTCTCCGGCCGGTCCGGCGATGATCCTGGCTTCGCCGTCGAGGAGGAGGTAGCTTTCGCCCGGAGACATGGCCGAGGCGAAATCAGCGGCGATCGTCGAGAGGGCGATGCCGGAATAGAAGGCGTTGTCCGCTATGCCCGCCCTTTCGAGGACGCCGTGGCTGGAGGCGATCCTGTTCTCGAGGAGATCGAGCTTGGTCCGCACGAGCATGCCGGCGTCGGCCGTGAGACTCGTCGCCATTATGTACGAATAGATGGCGGTCACGATGCCGGTGGGCACGAGGACGAGGAGGATCCCGACGAGAAGGAGGCGGTCCCTGAATCGCATGTCTTTACTTGAGCGGCGTCTCGGGCGAGGCGAGGACTGCATTCACGTAGGTCGAGAAATCCATTCCGTAGTCCTCCGTCCAGAGTCTGCCGAATAAGCCGCTGCGCTGCGCCGCGGCCACGAACTTCGTCAGGATCGAGGCGAGTGCCCTGTCGTCCTTCTTCACGCACCAGGCCGTCATGACGACGTCCTCGGGATAGGGCGATAGGCTCATGCCCTTGAGGAAGCGCGCGTTCTTGGCGAAGATCACGCTCGCGTCGAGGAGGTAGTCGGCTTCCTTACCGACCACGAGGCGGTAAAGGGCCGTCTCGTCCTCGCCGTACACGAAGTCGAGGCGTATACCCCTCGCTTTGGCCATGTCGGCGAGGCTGTGCTCCTGTATCGAGTCCTTGATGACGGCGAAGCGCTTGCCGTCGAGGTCGGAGAAGCTCCTGATCTCCTCGCCCAATCTCCCCGCGAGCTGGTCCCTCGTCGGGACGAGGGGGATCATCGTCATCAGTTTCTGGCGCCAGGGGATGAGGCCGAATTGACTCACGTAGAGATCGACTTTCTTGAGGAGATCGGGCGTGTAACTGTAATTCGAGCCGGTGGCGCTGATGTCCCTCGGCACGGTCCCGTTCCTGGTGAAGAAGGAGTCGATCGTCTGCTCGATGGTGAGATCGATGTCGAGGCCGAGGGTGCCGGCGAATTCCCGGAGGAGGAGCCAGTCGAAGCCACGCGCGCTTCCGTCGGGCTGCGGTTCGTAGGTGTCCGGTCTTTCCCTGATGGCCGCCTTGATCGTGCCCGTGGAGGAGCGCCTGGCCTCGACCCAGGCGAGCTCGGCCGGCGAGAGACCGAGGGCGGCGAGGCTGACCGAGTCGGGGGAGGGCTTCCAGGCGGGGCCTGCCGCGGCGAGGGGGGCGGCGATAATCGTGGCGCAGGCGAGGGCCAGGAGCGTCTTTTTCGCGGGGGAGGCTTGGTTTATGCTTCGCATGCGGCTTACCTGCCGGCCCGGACCTTCGATGTCGCCGCATCGATGGCTGCCAGAAAATCCGGCGAGAACATCTGGGCGAACATGCCGTTCCGGCGGTCCTCGTAAATCCTTCCCCATGCGGCCGTCGCGGCCGGATTGGCGGGAGGAATGACCATTCCCTCGGCGACGAGGGAGTTCAGAGCCTCGCTTTCCATCTTCTGGCCGTCGATGGCCATGTCGTCGCCTATCTTCTTGGCCGCCGCTTCCAGCGCGGGCCGGATGGCCGGCGGTACCCTCTCCCAGCTCGATTTGTTGAAGACGATGGCGGCGATATAGGGGGCTATCGGCGTCGGCGTGATGTACTTGATCTTGCCCTTGAATTGCGACCAGAGTCCGGCGACCATGACGGGGCTCGTGTAGAAGACGTCGACGGCGTTGGAGGAGAGTTGGAGGAAGAGGCTCGTGAAATCGCCCTTTACCGTCCGGGCGCCGATGCTCTCGAAAAGTCTTTCGATGAATTCGTCGCCTCGCGGCACGGAAATGCGATATTTGGCGAGGTCCGCGGGGCCGACGATCGGCTCCTTCGAATAGAGGCGTATCCAACCGGCCCGGGCGACGGCCAGGACGGTATAGCGTTGGCCGATCTTTTCCTTGATCATCGGCTCGACCGCCGCGAGGGCGGCGGCGAACTCGGCGTCGTCATGGATCACCGAAGGCATCGAGAGAGCGAGGGTGTCCTGGTCGATCTGCGCGAGACCCGTGGTCGAAAGCAGGGCCCCGTCGAGACCCAGCCTGAGTTTCTGGATGATGTCCGCCTCGCTCGCTCCCTTGAGGCTTTGGGGAAAGGCGAGGCGCACCTTGCCGTCGGAAATTCGTTCGAACTCCGCCGCGAGTTTCTTGAGACCGGCGTCCCAGGGACTGTTTGGGGGCACGTAGGCCGCGATCTTGAGGGTGACCTGCGCTCCGAGGGGCAGGAGAAGGATCGAGAGCAGAAGGGCCGTCGCGTAACGTCTCATCGGGGGTCCTTGCGGGCGGGGGGAGCCGCCCCTTGTCAATTCTGGCTGCCCTGTCCGGGTGCCGCGTCCGTGGCTTCCAGGAAGTAGTCGCCCGCGTGGGCGAGCATCCTCCTGGCATTGGCTTGCGCGATCGTCGTCGCCAGGCGCGTCTTGGGATTCGCGTCGGGATCGATGGCGAGGGCGGCGGCGAGGCTCGTCTTGAAGCCCGCAAAGTCGTCGTTCGCGACGCAGATCGTACTCGCGTAGGTGACATAGAGCGAGGCCGAGCGGCCCTTCGTGATTTCGAGGCCCCTGCGATAGGCCTTCATGGCCGTCGCGGGATCGCCGCCCAGTTCGGCTGGGAAGGAGCTGTAGACCGATACCGCGAGTTCCTCCAGACTACCCTCGTTCCAAGCGGGATCGATGGCGAGCCCCCGGTCGAGGAGGGCCTTCGCCAGGCCCACGATCGAGGCCTCGCGGAGATCGAGGGGGGCGACGGCGTAGGCGGCGAGGATCGAGGCGGAGGACCAGTAGAGGAGGGGAAGATCGCCCGTGCCGAAGCGGTCCAGGAGGGCGCCGCCTCCCTTGGGTCGGCTGCCCTTTTCCGGATGGGCTGGATCTATCGGCTCCGCCGTTCCGTTTCTCCAGAGCCCGACGATGCCCGGGGCCCTGCGATCGAGGGCCGGTCCGAGGATGGCGAAGGCGCGGCGGTACAGGGCCCGGGCCCGAAGATCGGCGGCCTGTTTTTCCTGGTAGTGCTGCGCGTCGAGGTCCTGGGCCGGACCCTGGACGAAGGCGTTGCCGTACATCACGTAGAGCTGTGCCGTTTGGACGATGGCCGCCTGGTCCTTGGGTTTGGCGGCGAGGATGCCTTCCTCGACCTTGATCAGGGTCGGCATGGCTCCCGCGGCGAGCCC
>DATKTD010000021.1:0-10825 GCA_035531315.1 Rectinemataceae bacterium | reverse complement strand
CCCGCGTCGCCCGCGTCGCCCGCGTCGCCCGCGTCGCCCGCGTCGCCCGCGTCGCCCGCGTCGCGAAGGCTCGACGCGGTATTCACGGCAGGCACGGACTTTTCCGCCACGGTAGCCTGGCTCGCCGAGCGCCTCGGGCTGCCGGGGCATTCGTACGACGCGGCCCTCGCCGCCTCCGACAAACTCATCATGCGCTCGCGATTCGCCGCCGAGGGGCTTCCCTCGCCGCGCTTCGTAGAGTGTACCGGCGTCGAGGCCGGCCTTTCGTCTCCGGACCTGAAGGCGCTGGGTTTCCCCCTCGTCGTGAAACCTGCGGACAATATGGGGGCTCGAGGTTGTCGGATGGCCTTCGACGAGGCGGGTCTCGCCTCGGCCCTCGAACTCGCCCTTCCCCTCAGCAGGAGCGGTCGTGCCATCGTCGAGGAATATGTCGATGGTCCCGAGTTTTCGGTCGATGCCCTCGTCTATGACGGGAAAGTCGAGATCCGCGGCATAGCGGATCGCCATATCGCCTTTTCTCCCTATTTCGTCGAACTCGGGCACACGATGCCCAGCTCCGCCGAGGCATCGCTCCGCGATGAAGTGCTGGCCGTCTTCGAGGCCGGCGTGCGTTGTCTCGGCCTGACCCATGGCGCGGCCAAGGGTGACATGAAGTGGAGCCCCACGAGGGGCGGGCCCGTCATAGGCGAGATAGCCGCCAGGTTATCGGGCGGTTACATGTCGGGCTGGACCTACCCTTACGCCTCGGGCACCGAGCTTACCCGCGACGCCCTCCTCCTTGCCGCGGGGCTCCGTCCCGAGGGCGGCCGGTCCGACCGGGGCTGGAGTTCGGCCGAACGGGCCTTCATCTCGATCCCTGGAAGGATCGCCTCGATCGAAGGCCTTCGCGCGGCCCGGAACGCGCCTTTTATCAAGGATCTCTTTCTTCGCGTCGGGGCCGGGGATGCCGTCGTATTCCCCTCCAACAATGTCGAGAAGTGCGGCAACGTGATTTCCCAGGCCCCCGACCGCGACCGGGCGGTCGCCGCCGCCGAGGCTGCGATCCGCTCCATCCTCCTCCGCCTCGAGGCCCCCGATCCCGCCACTTCAGCCTTTCTCCGGGGAGCCGAGGGCGAGAAGGGCTCGGAGGCTTCGGTGTGGCCACCCAAGGCCTTCGCTGTCGGAGCGGACATCGAGGCCGCGATCGAGGCTCTACCGGAAGGCCGGCTCAGCCCCCTCCCCGAAGGCGCGCCGATTTGGGTCCTTCCCCTGAAAGGGGCCCATGGCTTCGATCTTCGCGATTGGTCGGGCCGGAGCCTCGAAGAGGCCTCTCTTCTGGCCCTGGACAGGGGCGGGGGCCGCCTACTCGCCGAGGCCAAGCCGGTCGATGGCGCTTTCGTGGGTCGGGCCTTCTGGAAGGCTCTCGTCGCCGCCGGAGCACAGGGCGCTTTGTACATCCTGGATTGCATCCGAAGAGGCGCGGAGCTTCCGTGAAGCCTTCGAGACTCGCCGCCATCCTCGTCGGCACCCTCGTCCTTTCATTGGCGAGGGGTGAGTCTCCGGTCTCGCCCCCCCCCTCATCCGCCGCCCCCGCGCAGGGAGGCCCGGCCAGGAGCGAAGCTGCCGCGAATGGGCCATCGGCCGATTTCAGCGGCTGGCTCGATGCGCAGAAGGCCCGGCTTTCCTGGGACCCGCTCACTGCCTCGGGCTGGATCGAAAGAAGTGGAAACCGGCTATCCTTCGCCGAAGGGGTGCCTCTCGCCCTCTGGAATTTCTCGGAGAGGGTAGAGATCGAGGCGCCGACGGACGGCCCAAACGGACCGGTATTCAGCCCATCCACCCTCGCCGTCATGGCGAAACGTTTCGATGCCGCCGACGCCGCCGTCTCCTCGCGCTTCTCTATCGCGGCCATCCTCATAGACCCAGGCCATGGCGGCAAGGACACGGGCGCCGTGGGAGAGCACCATATCGGGGGCAAGGTTCTGCGCGTGGTCGAAAAGGACATTGCCCTAGATGTCGGCCGCCAGGTGCGCGACGAACTGGCGGCGAGGTTCCCCGACAAGCGTATACTCCTGAGCCGCGAAGGCGACAGCTATCCGACCCTGGAGCAGCGGGTGGCGATGGCCAATTCGGTGGATCTCGGCAAGCGGGAGGCCATCATCTATGTCTCGATCCACGCCAACGCCTCCTTCAACAAGAACGCGAAGGGCTTCGAAATCTGGTACCTCAATCCCGAGTACCGTCGCACCGTCATCGACGGCAAGACCGCCCAGGGTTCCGACCCTTCGATAGCCCCCATTCTTAACGCGATGCTCGAGGAAGAGTTCACCACCGAGAGCATCATCCTGGCTCGGGATATCGACGCTCGTTTGCAGGACGGCATCGGCGCGCAGAGCCCCAATCGCGGCATCAGGGCCGAGGAATGGTTCGTCGTCCGCAACGCCAAGATGCCCTCGGTCCTCGTCGAGATGGGCTTCGTGACGAATCCCGAGGAGGCGAGGCTCCTCTCTTCGAGCGATTACTTGAAGAAAATCTCCGACGGCATATATACTGGCCTCGTCGATTTCGTGAACGACTTCGAGAAGCAGAGGGGCCCCTAGGACCAATGAGGAACATCTTCGAGCTCGCGCTGCGCCGCGCCAGGGGCTTCATTTCGTGGGTTTCCCCGCGCAATCGCCTCTTCGCTTTTTTCCTTGCGATCGTCTTCCTCCTGTCGCTCGCCGCATGGGCGATCTTCGATGGGGAGACCGGCTATGTGCTTTATTTCCCCACGGCCAATGGGGCTGCGCTCCGCGGCGAGATGCGGAACCTGCCGCGGGAATCCGGTACCGAGGCCCGTACCCAGGCCCTCGTGTCCGAATTCCTTCTCGGCCCGGCAAACCCCGAGCTGGAACCGGCTTTCCCGACGGGCACCTCACTCCGCGCGGTGATATACCGCAAGGGCACTCTCTTCGTGGACATCGGAGAGGAGGCCGCCCTCCTCCCCGAGGATCGGCTAAAGCTGGCCATCCGCGCCCTCGATCGCAGCATCCACCTTGGGTTGCACCAGCCACGGCGGATCGTGGTCACCATTGGGGGCTTCGTGCCTTGGGACGAGGGGTCCCTTCTCCGGATGCAGGCTCCGGCCAAAAAACCGTGAAAAGAATTGACAAAGGTTTTCCCAGGATTATACTTCGAGGGCAAATACGTAAATTCCTTGCCAGGATTGATAAGAAAGGAGCTTCAGTTATGAGAAGGCATTTTTTTATTGTCGCGCTTGCTCTTCTCCTCGTGGGTGGCGTCGCCTTGTCCGCCGACGAAGCCGTCCTAATGGACTTCAGCCTCCTCAAGGCGGATATCATCCCTGATTCCGCCAACCAGGGAGTGATGACTCAGAACCGCGCAACCATGATGGATTTCTCCTCCACCGCGGGCGCGAGTTTCACCGATGAGCAGAAGAAGCAGATGAGGACCTCCCTTGCCATTCCCAATTGGGATGTTGTCTTGGCCTCCTCCTCGCAGAACATTCTCAACAACGAGCTTTCCTACACCAAGGAAGCCGCCGTCAGCTCCGGGGCGAAGCAGTTCGCCGGCGAGACGGTCTTCGGCGTGCGGATACACTTCCCTACCGCCCCCTTCAATAGCTGGGCACGTATCAATCCGCCCTTCGAAATTCCCGCCTTCGAACCCAAGGCGACGATCGACGATCAGGGCGTCATAACCCCGGCGACCGCGGCCGCTCCGGCTGCCGCTGGCACGACCACTGCCGCTCCCGCATCCGATCCCATCAATGCCAACCTCACCCGTTTCGAGGGTAGCTATGATGCGACGACGAAGATCACCACTGCCTTCGGCATCGTCAAGAACGTGGGAACTCTGAAGTCGGTCGCCGTCACCGTCAGGGGTCTCCAGTTCCCGCACGGCCTCTATGCCGTCCTCACCGACCAGAACAGCGACGAGCACCTGGTTTTCATGGGTTACCTCAACTTCGACGGCTGGAAAGAGCTTCGCTGGGATAATCCCCAGTACGTTTCCCAGGTCCGCAACAGGGAACTGAGGATCGATCCCCTCTACCCCGCGTCGGTTCCCTTCGTGCGCTTCGCCGGCTTCATCGTGACCCGCGATGCCAACACCATCGGCGGCGATTTCGTGGCCTACTTCAAGGACGTCAAGCTTCTTTACGATCGCGCCGTCCTTGATCCCGTTCGCGACATCAACGACGAGTCCGTTTGGGGCATCATCGGGAAGCGCGAGGAGGACAGGAAGATCATCGAGTCCAGGTCCTTCGGCAATGTCCAGGTCGAGCGCTATCTCGAGAAGCAGAAGCAGGATACGAGCAACACCTTTACTCCCACCAAGTAATATCAGCTTTTCGAAAAAGGAGCCGTCGTCAGCGACGGCTCTTTTTTTTCCCCGTCGCGGGCATTGAAAGGTACACTGGTGCCATGGAAGACGATCGCATCGAGCCGATACCCGACCGGAACCAGCTTGAGGCCGAATATCGCCTCAGGCAGGACTCCTGGCTGAGCCTCCTTGCCGTGCTCGAGAGGCAGTTGAGGGCGATCGCGGAACGAAAGGACTTTCGCGCCACGATCAAGGGAAGGGTGAAGAATTTCGATAGCCTCTATCGCAAGCGGATCAGGGTCCTGAGGTTGGCGAGGGAATCGGGAAACCAGCCGGGACGACTTACCGACACTGTGGGTCTACGCATCGTTTGCCCCTTCCTTGGCGATCTTGCGGGCATGGAAGCGGCCCTGCGCGAGGAATTCAGTATAGTGGAGGTAGAGCGAAAGGGCGCGGAACGATCCTTCAAGGAATTCGGCTATGAATCGATCCACCTCCTGGTCGAGGTTCCTCCGATCCTGAAGGAGGAACTTCCCGAACTCAAGCTCGATGTCTTCGAGGTGCAGCTTCGGACCATACTCCAGGAAGCCTGGGCCGAGGTCGAACATGAGCTTGTATACAAGGCGGAAATCACCCCCTTCGACGAGCCGATGAAAAGGAAGCTCGCGGCCCTCAACGCGAATCTTTCGCTTTCCGACATCATCTTCCAGGAGATCAGGGACTATCAGCACCGGCTCGGCTTCGAACTCCATTCGAGGCGAGACGCCTTTTACGCGAAGATCGAGGAAGCCATCGACGGTTCCGTGTTTCCGAGCCCGGCCCCTGGTCCGGCGGGGCCGAGGAACGACATGGGTCTCGAGGATCTGCCCTCGTCGGGAGCGATCACCATCGACGACCTGCTCTTGGATGCCCTTTATGCCCACAATAGGCACAATTTCAGCCTTGCCATCGATATCTACAGTTCGATCCTGGAAAACGAGCTCGCGCCGGCCCTTTCGGCCGTCGTCCACAAACATCGAGGCATGGCCTATTTCTCCGAGTCCCGCTATGACGAGGCGATCGCCGACTTCGGCAGGGCCCTCGAGCTCAACCCGCAATGTTACAAGTCTGCCTATTTCCGCGGGGTCACGCGTTCGGTCACCGGCGAGTATGGGGCCGGCATCGACGACTTCAGTCGTTCGCTGAGGATAAATCCCTACCAATTTTTCGCCCTCTATCGCCGAGCTCAATGTTATTGGCATATCGGCGACTTTCCCAAGGCCCTGGCCGATTGCGAGGAGTCGCTCAAGATAGATCCATCCAATCGCGAGGCCCTCGAACTCAAGCGTCTCGCCCTCGAAAAATTGAGGATGTAGGCGATGTAGCCTCGAGCGGCCGGGCCCGCCATATTGACACGAAGCCCCCGTTCGTATACAAAAATGTTGCTTGTCCCCATCGTCTAGCGGTTAGGACACCGGGTTTTCATCCCGGCAACTGGGTTTCGATTACCCATGGGGATGTTAAAGAGCCGCCTTTTGGGCGGCTCTTTTTTTGCCGTGCCTCCCCGAAAATAAAAAGGCCACCCTATACGGGCGGCTTTTTTTTCTCCCGCACTCGGGGCGGGAGGCGGTGATTTACAAGCCTACTTGATCCAGGCCCTGAAGCCGAGCTCGGCAGGTACCGACCAATCGGGGAAGTAAAGCGGGTTGAGCGAGATGCCGAGGGAGGGAGCGAGGTCGAGCCAGAGCTCGAACTGCTTGTCGATGTGCCAGGAGAGGCCAATCGGCACCCGCGCGCCGAGACCAAAGTCGGCGATCGAGGAGGCCTCGAGATAGGCATAGCCGCCAAGGCCGAGGAACCAATCGAGATCAAAGCCCTTGTCGTGGACGAGGGGCCTGTCGACGACATACTCGTCGCCGGAGACGCCGAGGCCGAGATAGGTCGAGGCGAAGGAGAGATGGAGGCCCCAGAATATCGGCGTCTGCCTAAGCTTGAGACTGAGGCCCAGCTGCCCCGAAGCCCCGCCGTTGGCCCATGAACTCGTGGCGACCAAGCCGATGCCGGTAAGGGATGGATGGTCGGCGAAGGCTGCGGGGACGAGCCAGGAAAGTGCCGCCAGGACGAGGAGGATGCGCTTCACGATATGCTCCTTGTTTCGTGGAATGGGATGTCAGGCCTTTGCGGCCGGGTCTGCTTCAAGCTCGGCCCATCGTGCGGCCGCTCTTCGGAGATGGGGAATGACGATCGAGCCTCCGACGATCAGGGCGACGGAGCAGGCTTCCTGGAATTCGGCCGTGCTCAGCTTCTCGTCGTGACATTGGATGACATGGTAGAGTATGCAATCGTCACAACGCAGGACAAGGGATGCCACGAGGCCGAGGAGTTCCTTGGTCCTTGCCGGAAGGGCCCCGTCGCGGTAGGTTTGGGTATCTAGGCTGAAGAAGCGCTTGATCTCGAGGCCCGCGATACCCATGACTTTTTCATTGAGCCTTTGGCGCTCTTCCTGCCATTCCGCGATGCTCTTGTCGAAGAAAGCTTCTTCAGCCATAGAATGCTCCTTGTGTCCGCCCTGGCTTGGGCCGGAGGGAGGCTAGCCCACAAACCTCATTGATTTGCGGAGCGCAGACCCGCTCTGGACTAAACATATGAAAAACGCTATATTGTAGGAGACGACAAAAGAGGAGGCTCAGGCGCCTCCATTCAAAGGAGTGTAGCATGAGCGAACATCTTACCATGGCCAGCTTCAAGGAAAAGGTTTTCAATTTCGAGGCCAACAAGGAATGGAAGTACGAGGGAGACCTCCCCGCCATCATCGATTTCTACGCCGACTGGTGCCAGCCCTGTCGCATGGTCTCCCCAGTCATCGAAGAGCTGGGCCAGAAGTACGAGGGCAAGCTCCACGTGTACAAGATCGACACCGAGGCCGAGCCCGAGCTCGCCGGCATGTTTCAGGTCCAGAGCATCCCCACGATCTTCTTCATTCCCCTCGAGGGCCAGCCCAGCTACACGATGGGCGCCCTCCCCAAGAAGGAGCTCGAGCGCGCCATCAGCGAAGTGCTGAAGGTGGAGTGATCCGCTCCGCGAAGGGAATCTCGAGCCTTTCGATTCCTTCGATGGCCTTTTCGATGAGCGGCCCGAGGCCCAGAGCCTCGTAGGCCGCTTTTTCGCGTCCGAGCTCCGCCTTGAGCAGGGGGTGCTCGGGGCTGAAGATCACGCAGCAGTCCTCGAAGGGTCGCACGGAAATGTCGAAGCTGCCGATCGCTCGGGCCATGGTGATGGTCTCTTCCTTGTCGGTGCCGATGAGGGGCCTGAGCACCGGAAGGTCGGTCGGGAACTGGGTAAAACGCAAATTCTGGGCGGTCTGGCTGGCTACCTGGCCGAGGCTCTCGCCGGTGACGATGCAGGTGTCGCCCCTCTTCGTCGCGAAGGCGTGGGCAATCTCCATCATCGCCGCCCGCATCATCAGGGTCGTTAGGTCCTCCCGTGCCCCCTTCTTGAGGGCCATCTGGATGTCCGTGAAGGGCACGGTCCAGAGAGTGATGCCGCCGGTGTAGGCGGCGAGGACGCGGGCGAGATCCTTCACCTTGTCGTGGGCTTCCTTCGAGGTATAGGGCCAGGCGTGGAAGTACATGGCCTCGAGATTGAGGCCGCGCTTGGCCATGAGATAGCCGGCCACGGGCGAATCGATGCCGCCCGACAGGAGGAGGAGACCCCTTCCCTGGGTGCCGACCGGCAGCCCGCGAAGTCCCTTCGCGGGATTGCCGTAGACGAAGGCCCGGTCGCGGATCTCGACGTTGACGATGAAGTCGGGCTTGTGCAGGTCGACCCGCAGCCCGGGATTGGCCTCGAGGATCAAATGGCCTAATTCCCTCGATATTTCGAAGGAATCGAGGGGGAAGCTCTTGTCGGAGCGCCTCGATTCGACCTTGAAGCTCGAAGCGCCCGCGGCGATCGAGGTGGCGGCCACGGCGAGGGCCGCCTTGGCGATATCGTCGAAGTTCTTTTCGGCGCGGATGGTCCGGGCCCATCCGTTGATGCCCGGCGTTCGGGATAGGATATTCTCGGCCTCCGTCGCGCGTTCCTCGGCCACCGCCACGAAGAAGCGCCCCGGCTGGTAATCGACCTTGTTGGGGATATCGGCGAGCCGCTTCCTGATCTCGACCTTGAGTCTGTTCTCGAATTCCCGGCGATTGCCGAGTTTGAGGAGTATCTCCCCCACCTTCACGAGGTAGAGCGCTTTGTGTTCCATGGTGTCTCCGTAGTTCGCGTCATCTCATCAGAAAAGGGCCTTCGGGCGCAAGGACTCAGGCCCTGTAGGCTTTGTAGAGGGAGAGTGCGGCGGCGAGAAAGGCGTCGATATCGTCGGGGCCCGTGAGTTCGCCCGTCGAGACGCGGATGGAGGAGAAGGCCAGCTCGTCGGGAAGACCCATCGCCTCGAGGACGCGTCGCCCCTTGTTCCTGGCGTTGTGGGAGCAGGCCGAACCGGTGGAGACGGCAATGCCTTCGGGGGCTTCGGGGCAGCCCTCCGACAGTATGCGGACGAAGACCTCGCCGGAAAGGCCGGGAAATGCCACCGACAGGATGAAGGGAGAGTAGCGGTCGTCTCCCGGCCGTCGGCCGAGGGGGAGGGGGATGGCGCCCATGTCGAGGAGGCCCTCGAAGAGCCTGTGCTCGAGGGCGCGGCCGGCCTCGATGCGAGCGGGCAGGCTTGCCATCGCCTTGTCGAGGCAGGAGCGGAAGGCCCAGGCTGCCTGGAGGCTTTCGGTGCCGGGTCTGATCCCCCCTTCCTGACCTCCGCCCAGAATCAGGGGCTCCAGGTCGCGGGCCATCCAAAGGGCGCCTATTCCGCGTGGTCCCCGGATTTTATGGGCCGAAAAGGCCACCGAGTCTATGCCGAGGCTGGCCGGTTCGAAGGACGTCTTTCCCAGGGCTTGGATCGCGTCGACATGGATACGCGGCTTCCTGCGTCCGATTTTCGCGGCCCTCTCCGAGACCGCCCTCGCGATCTCCGCTATGGGTTGTATCGCTCCCGTCTCGTTGTTGAGGGCCATGACGAAGACCGCCTCGGTTTCGGGGCGGAGGGCGGAGCCGAATGATTCTGCCTGGAGACAGCCATCGGCGGCGGGGCGGATAAGGCTCGTCTCGATGCCGAAGCGTTTCAGGACGGGCAGCTGCTCGTAGATGGCGGCGTGCTCGATGGCGCTCACGAGGATGTGGGGCTTGCTGCCGTCCTTCGAAGCCTTTCTCGCGAGGGAGAGGAGGGGAATGGCGTCGGCCTCCGAACCGGAGCCGGTGAAGACGAGCTTGGCGCCGGCCTTCTGGGGGCCCAGAGCGGCGAGGATTCCCGATCGCGCCTCCTCCAGCTTGGCCTTGGCCGCCCTGCCAAGGGCATGTAGGCTCGATGGGTTGCCCGGGAAGTCGGAGGCGATGTCTGCCCCATCCGCGAGGACGTGGCGATCGGGAAGCGAGGTGCTCGCCCAGTCGAGATAGATCATGGGGATGCGCAGCCCCGGCTCAGTCGGAATATCGTCGATCGGGAATGCCCGAGGGCTCCTTGCCGCTCCCGGCGAAGGAGGACGAGAGGTAAAGGGCGCAATAGCAGTGGCCGTACTTGTCTATGTCGCCCCGTGCCCAGACGCAGGGGCAGATCGCCTGCGAGTCGGCCTCTTTGGTCCCTTCGGAATCCCTGCAGGGGCATAGGAAATAGCCGAAACGCTTCCAGTTCGATTGGAGGCCGGAAAGGAGGTTCCCATAAAACTCGGGATCGGGATTGAGGACCCATCCCTGCTTCGACGCGACCATTTCGGTGAAGGTCCGCACCTGATCGAGTGTCTTTTCGGCCACGGCTTCAGTCCTTGATCCCGAGGCTAAGCTTCCAGTCGGGCTCGATGAAGCCCACGAGGTGCGTCGAATCGTCGATCACCGCGAAGGGAAAGGCGACATCCTGCTTGAAGCTGTCTTTCAGGGCCTTCTTTATGGCGGTCTTCCGCTCGAGGGGAATGAGGTCGACGTGGATGTACCGATAGGCGAAACCCTCCTTGCCGAGGAAGGCCATGGCCTTCTTGCAGAAGCCGCAGGTCGAGAGCGTATAAAGCGAAATGACATGGTCCTTCCGATTTCCGTCGACCACCGTATATTCGAGATCCTCGAGCATGGGAGCCCCCTTCGCGATTTCGTGGATCAAACTATAGCAAAAAGAGG
Source organism: Rectinemataceae bacterium (assembly GCA_035531315.1). GTDB lineage: Bacteria > Spirochaetota > Spirochaetia > Treponematales > Rectinemataceae > CAIJMU01. The sequence continues at coordinate 343 of DATKTD010000021.1, read as the reverse complement.
GGACCGAGGTAAGCTCGATCCCCCTCCAAGGGCTCCGGCCCTGGAAAATTCCGCGTCTTTGCGCTACAGTGCGGCATGCGCGACCCCGCCCTCATACGCAACTTCTGCATCATCGCCCACATCGACCACGGCAAGTCGACCCTCGCCGACCGCTTCATCGAAAAGGCCCGCGTCATCGACCAGAGGAAGATGCAGGACCAGATGCTGGACAACATGGACATCGAGAGGGAGCGGGGCATCACCATCAAGAGCCAGGCCGTGGCCCTCGAATACCTCGCGAAGGACGGCAAGACCTACACCCTCAACCTTGTCGACACCCCCGGCCACGTCGACTTCGCCTACG
>DATKTD010000020.1:0-11073 GCA_035531315.1 Rectinemataceae bacterium | reverse complement strand
CGAGATCCTCAACCTCGTCGACCGCACCTCGGAGAAGGGCATCATCGAGGCCCTCGAGGAGGACAGCCCCGAGCTCGCCGAGGAGATCAAGAAGAAGATGTTCGTCTTCGAGGACATCGTCCTCCTCGACGACCGCTCCATCCAGAAGGTCCTCCGCGAGGTCGACAGCCAGGAACTCGCCAAGGCCCTCAAGGGCGTCGACTCCGAGGTCCAGGAAAAGATCTACAAGAACATGTCCAAGCGCGCCGCCACCATGCTCAAAGAGGACATGGAGTACATGGGCCCCGTCAGGCTGAAGGATGTGGAGGAAGCCCAGCAGAAGATCGTGTCCATCATCAGACACCTCGAGGAATCCGGCGAGATCATCATCTCGCGAGGAGAGGGTGATGAATTGGTACAATAGCCCTCTCCTCGCTCGATGCAGACGATTTGCCTTCGCGACCGAAGGTCGCGCGGGCAAATCGTCCCGCGACTACTGTCGCGAGGAGATGAACTTGTGCAGTGACACTGTTAACTTCGCCGCCTTCGAGTCAGACGATTTGCCGCAGGCAAATCGTCACGCGACTACTGTCGCGCGAGGTCGCGATGCCCACTAAGCACGTTTTCAGGCCCGGGGAAATAGTCGCCCTTCAAACGCGGATGACGATCGGGCAGCAGGGCTCCGAGGAAGGGCTTCAGTCGGAGCCGGAAGAGCTCGAGGAGACCGAGGTCCCCGAATACACCGGTCCGACCGCGGACGATCTCAGGCGTGAAGCCGAGCTCTTCAAGGCCAATTGGGAGGCCGAGCGGGAGGGCATGATCGTCGCGGCGAAGGCCGAGGCGGCCTCCATCGTCAAGGATGCCGAGGCCGCGGCCTTCGAGGAAGTCAGACGCAAGAGCAACGAGGCCATCAAGATCCGCAAGGAGGCCGAGGAGGCCGGAGCCGCCCTGGTCTCCCAGGCCGAGGCCCGCGTCGCGGAGCTGGAGTCGAAGGCCGGAGCCCGCGTCGAGGCCGCCGAGCGCGAGGCCGCGAAAAAGGGCCGCGAGGCCGGACGCGAAGAGGGTTTCCGGGAGGGTCGCGCGGAGGTCGAGCGCCTCGTGGGCCGCCTTCACGTTATCCTCGATCGGGCGATGGAGAAACGCGGGGAGATCCTCGAACAGGCCGAGGTCCAGGTGATAGAACTCGTCCTCCTCGTCGCCAAGAAGGTCGTCAAGGTCATCTCGGAAAACCAGAAATCCGTCGTGGTCCAAAACATCCAGCAGGCCCTGCGCAAGCTCAAGACGAAATCCGACGTCATCGTGCGCGTGAACCTTGCCGACCTCGAACTCGCCACGGAGCATATCAAGGACTTCGTGGCCATGGCCGAGAACGCGCGCAAGCTCACCATCGTCGAGGACGGCACCGTCGATCGCGGGGGCTGCATCATCGACACCGACTTCGGCGAGATCGACGCGCGAATTTCGAGCCAACTCTCCGAGCTCGAGGACCGGATTCTCGAGGTGGCCCCTATCCGCGCCCGCGGAAAGGTCCAGGGCTGAGGGAATGCGCGGCTTCGGGAGGTACATCGCGGCGGTGGAGCGGACCGACCCCATAAAGTACGTCGGCCGCGTGACCAGGGTCCTCGGCATCCTCGTCGAGGCCAGGGGGCCGAGGGCCGTCATCGGGGAGGTCTGCCAGATAATCTCGCCGAGGACGGGCGCTTCTTCCTGGGCCGAGGTGGTCGGCCTCCGGGAGGACGCCGTCCAGCTGATGTCTTACAGCGCCCTCGAGGGGATAGAGGTGGGCTGCCCCGTCATCGCGACGGGCGAGCTCCTCCGCGTCCCGGTTTCCGATCGCCTCCTCGGTCGGGTTCTCGACTCGATGGGGCGGCCGGCCGACGGCAAGGGCGATGTGGCCTCGGAGCTCTTCTACCCCGCGGTGGCGAAGCCGCCCGACGCGCTCACGCGGAAACGCATCACGCGCCGGATCGTCACGGGGGTGCGCTCCATCGACGGCCTCATCCCCCTCGGCCGGGGCCAGCGCATGGGAATTTTCGCCGGCTCCGGCGTCGGCAAGTCGACCCTTCTCGGCATGATCGCCCGCAACACCGACGCGGACATCAACGTCATCGCCCTCATAGGCGAGCGCGGCCGCGAGGTCAGGGAGTTCATAGAGAACGACCTCGGCCCCGAGGGCCTCGCGCGCTCGGTCGTCATCGTATCGACCTCCGACACGCCGCCGCTTTCGAGGCTGCGCGGCGCCTACGTCGCGACGGCCGTCGCCGAGTACTTCCGCGATCGCGGCAAGGACGTGATGCTCCTCTTCGACTCGGTGACCCGTTTCGCCCGCGCCCAGCGCGAGATCGGCCTCGCCTCGGGCGAGCCTCCCGCGACGCGGGGCTACACGCCCTCGGTCTTCGACTCGATGCCCCGTCTCCTCGAGCGCTCCGGCACCTCGGACAAGGGCTCGATCACCGGCATTTACACCATCCTCGTCGACGGCGACGACATGGACGAGCCGGTGGCGGACACCGTCCGGGGAATCCTCGACGGTCACATCGTCCTCGAGCGGAGGCTCGCGCAGCGCTACCACTACCCGGCCATCGACGTCCTCAAGTCGGTTTCGAGACTCCAGAACGCGGTCACGGGTCCCTCTACCCGCAAGGTCATGGGTTATGTCCGCAAACAGCTGGCGGTCTACGCGGAAAACGAGGACATGATCACCATCGGCGCCTATGTCAAAGGCTCGAGCGCCGAGGTCGACGAGGCCATCGACCGGCGGCAGTCGGCCCTGGAATTCCTCCAGCAGGAGGTCGAGGATCGGGCGCCCATCGACGACACCCTCTCGCGGCTCGGCAAGGTGGCCGGCATCGGCATCGACCAGGCCGAGATCGACGAGGCCTTGGGCGCCACCGACCTGCGCTCGTCTCGCCCCGTGCCCCCGCCATCGGACTACTTTGACGAGGGTCTCGCCGCGGCGATGGAGGAGGTCGGGGCCTCCGGCGGCTCCGAAGGCGAAACGGCCCGCAATGTCGACGGCGCGGCGGGAGGAAGGGAGGCATGAAACGCTTCGCCTTCCGCCTCGAGAGGCTCCTCGAACTCAGGGCCTGGCACGAGAAAAAGGCCGAGCTCGTTCTGGCCGAAAAGGCGGGCGCCTGCGCCCTTCTCTCGGCCAAGATCTCGGGAAACCTCGAGGACAGGGCCAGGGTCTCGAGGGATGCCTTCGCCCAGGGCCGGGAACTTCCGGATTTCAGGGCGGCGGAGTTCTACATCCGCCGCCTCGATCTCGAGCGCGAAAGACTCTCGCGCGAACTGGCCCTCGCCGAGGCCGCCCGCGAGGGAGCCCGCCTCGCCTGGATCGAAAAACACAGGGAAAAGGAATCCGTCGGCAAGCTGCGCGAGCGCCGCGAGACGGAGTACTATCGCCTCGCCCTGCGCGAGGAGACGAAGGTCCTCGACGACATCGCGCGGCACCCGTCGCGATCCTCGACGGTCCAGGGAGCCTCGGTCCCGGTCCGGAAAGCGGAGCCGGCATGAACATCGAGACAGGAGTCGTTTCGCCATGGCGCGACTAGGTTCGAACCGCGTCCTCGGAAGGGCGCTTCTTCTCATTCTCCTCATCCTCGCCCTCGCGGCCGGAGGACTTGCCTGGTTCGACTACCTGGGACTCGTCGACGCCAAGGTCGTCCTCGGTCCGGTCTATCGCGCCATGGGCATCCCCGCAAAGCGTGGCGCGGCCATCCCGGCGGAGAGTCCGGCCCTTCTCGACGAGGAGCGCTTCGCCAAGCGCCTCCAGTCCCTGGACATCCGCTCGGAGGAGCTGGACAAGCGCGAGTCCGACATCGCCAAGGCCGAGTCCGAGGTGGGCCAAAAGGCCCAGCAACTCGAGGAAAGGGCCAAGGCCATCGACGATCGAGAGAAATCCTTCAACGAGACCGTCAAACAGTACGATGATAGGAAGGCCAACATCGACCAGAATGCCCTCTACCTGACGGGCATGCCGCCGACGAAGGCCGTGGAGATCCTGAAGTCCCTCGACGACCAGTCGGTCATCGATATTTTCCGCGCCGTCGAGGCGCAGGCGAAGGCTTCGGGCAACGCCTCCATCGTCCCCTACTGGCTCTCCCTGATGCCCCCCGATCGTTCGGCGGACATCCAGCGGAAGATGACGATCAAGCCCACCACCTTCCCATAGGAAGGAGGAACGCTTCCGTCTTCCCCGCCGGGGAGATCGTGACCACGGGTCATCGTGACCTTCGGTCACGATGGCCCTTTGGCCGACAAGGAGCGTTCCTACGATCGGAGACATCGCAAAAGTCGCTCCGGCCGCCGCCGGTCAGGCCCATTCTTCCGATCCAGCCGGCGCGGCTGCCGGAGCCTGGTCGAAGACAGGGCAGAAGAAGGGCCTGTCGAGCCTTTTCGCCGCCTTTTTCGGAAAGGCCCTCTCAGGGGCCAAGGCCCAGGCGGGGGAGGGCGTCGCGGGAAAGCAGGGGGTGGCCGGCGTCAAGGCGGGCCTTGTCCAGCATGCGGGGAAGGAGGGGCCCAAGAACGCTCCGACGCTGCCCGCGCGGGAAACGGCCCTTCCCGTCGAGAAGAAGGCGGTGGCGAAGAACGAGACCGCCAAGCCCCTCGCTTCCGGGCAGTTGCCCTCGCGTCTGCTTCGTGCCGATGGCGGGGCCACCGAGACGCAGGCCCATGAAGAAGGCTCCGAGGGACCGCCCGGTCCGCGCAAGGCGGGCAAAAGGAAGGATTCGAGCGCCCCGGCTCAGCAACAGCAGCCGGAAGGGCTTTCCCTCCTGGCCGCCGGCGCCCAATCCGCAAGGGTCCAGCAGGACAGGCAGGTGAAGACGGAGCGCGAGGAATTTTCCTCGGGCATTTCGGCGCGCAAGGCGGAGACGGATCGCGGCAAGGCCCAACGCGGCGACGATCCGGGCCTCTCCGCGCGGATACAGGTCCTCGACCAGCGCAGGCTGTCCCCCAAGTCGGGGGTCAATGCGGGGGAAGAGGGCGGAGAGGCGAAGGCGGTTCAACCCAAGCATGTTGGTTCCGGCCCCGAGGAAGCGAGGGCCGACCACGATCTCTTTCTCGATCTTTCGCGGGCGGCGACGGCCAGCCCGACGGGAAAGGATGGCCCCGCGAGGGAGGTCGCCACGGGGCAGAACTTCGCCGCCGTCCTCGCCGATAGACTGCGCGATTCGGGCAATACGGAGATCGTCCAAAGCGCCCGCATCGTGCTCAAGGACGGCGATTCCGGGACAATCCGGATGCGCCTCAACCCTCCCGAGCTGGGGCACGTCAAGATCGAGCTCCATTTAGCCGACAACAATATAAGCGGCAAGATCGTCGTGGAGTCCGATGCCGCTCGCAGCGCCTTCGAAAAGGGTCTTGCGAGTCTCCATGACGCCTTCAGATCGGGCGGTTTCGAGTCGGCGAAGCTCGAGGTGCAGGTCGGGGGCGGTAACGCCCAGGGGCAGGGTGCCAGGAACGGGGACGGCAGGGGAGGCGAAGGCCCTCCCGCTCCCTTCTGGTCGGAGCGATCGCGGACTTCGGCCTTCGAGCCGGGTTCCGCCGCCATGGCAAGTCGCGCGTCCCGTGCGGGCCGCGCAGTGGACATAGTCGTATGAGGGGGAAGACGTGGATGTGAATACCGCCCTATCGGGCCCCGATCTCGCTCGCACCAAGATGGAGGTCGACTCTTTCAACAAGACCGTCAATTCGGGCAAGGCCTTCAAGCCCGCCCTCGATCGCGACGATTTTCTCAAGCTCCTGATCACCCAGCTCCAGCACCAGGACCCCTCGCAGCCCCTCGAGGACAAGGAGTTCATCGCGCAGATGGCGCAGTTCTCCTCCCTCGAGCAGATCACGAACATGAGCCAGGGCTTTACCAAGCTCTCGGGTCTCCTCGCCTCGAGCGAGGCCACGGGCTTCCTGGGCAAGACCGTCGAGGTGCAGGACGGATCGACGACCATCACCGGTCTCGTGAACGAGGTGGTCCGCGGCGACCATCCCCTCGTCGGGATCAAGGGCAAGTACTACGACCTCGACCAGGTCCAGAAGATAGTCCACCAGGAGGGCTAGCGACATGATGCGATCTTTGTATTCAGGCGTTGCGGGCCTCGAGAACCACCAGGTACGGATGGACGTCATCGGCAACAACATCTCGAACGTGAACACGACCGGCTTCAAGCGAAGCAGGGTGAATTTCCAGGACCTCCTCTATCAGCAGATGTCCGGGGCCTCCAGCCCTAACGGGGACGTAGGCGGCATCAATCCGAAGGAGATCGGCCTCGGCATGTCGGTCGCCTCTATCGACACCCTGCAGACCCAGGGTTCGCTCCAGACGACGGGAGTGATGACCGATCTCGCCATCCAGGGCAACGGCTTCTTCGTATTGAAGAAGGGCGCCGAGACCATGTACACCCGGGCCGGCGACTTCGGCATCGACAAGGACGGCAGGCTGGTCAATCCCGGCACCGGCTACCGCGTCCAGGGATGGCTAGCCCAACGCATCAACGGGCAGGATGTCGTCGCCACCTCCGGCCAGACCCAGGATCTTGTGATCCCCGTAGGCTCGAAGGACCCCGCGAAGGCGACCTCGGTCGTCGACCTCGCGTGCAATCTCGACAAGCGCACCCCCGAAATTCCCCAGGGAGCCACCGGCGACACGATAGAGCAGGGAACCTGGCGCATCGAGCAGAAGATCTACGACAGCTTCGGCCAGGAGCACGATCTCCGCGTCGAGTTCACCAAGGTGCCGGGCCAGCCGAACCAGTGGACCGGCAAGGCCGTCGTCGATCCCACGGCCCAGACGCCGACCAACAGCGCCGTCGCCATGGGCCAGCCCGCCACGGGCCAGCCCAATACCTTTACCGTCGAGTTCGACAACAACGGTCTTCTTCGCCGCGTCACCGACAGCCAGGGGCAGGCGGGACCGGCGACTGGTTCCCTCGACATCGGCGTCTCCTTCGACGTCCAGGGCGCCACGGCGGCGGCCGGGGGCGGTCCGACGCGCCAGACCTTCAGGCTCAACCTCGGTACCGTGGGCTCCGCCACCGACACCGTGACCCAATTCGCCGAGCGCTCTTCGACCAAGGCCTTCAGCCAGGACGGCTACGCGATGGGCTACCTCAACTCCTTCAAGATCGACCAATCGGGTGGGATCACGGCGGTCTACTCGAACGGCTCCAACCGTGCGATCGGCCAGGTGGCCCTCGGGAGTTTCACCAACCCCAACGGCCTCGAGAAGGTCGGGGAGACCAACTTCGTCCAATCGAACAACTCGGGCATGGCCAACATCGGCCCCTCGGGCATCGCGGGCAAGGGCAAGATCATCGCCGGCACCCTCGAGATGTCGAATGTGGACCTCGCCGACCAGTTCGTCGACATGATCGTCACCCAGCGCGGCTTCCAGGCGAACTCGCGCACCATCCAGACCGCGGATCAGCTCCTCCAGGAACTCCTCACCCTCAAGCGGTAAGGGCGGGCTGAGCGAAAGAGAAGCCACAGGGAAATGAACTTCCCTGTGGCCTTTTCGTAGAAAGGAAGCCACATGATAGAGCTCACCCAGCTCTCCGGCAGGACTTTCTGGGTCAATCCCCACCAGATCGAGACCGTCGAGAGCACGCCCGACACGACCCTCCACATGCTCTCGGGCAATCGTATCGTCATCCGCGAGGATAGCCCCACCCTGATAGCCAGGATCGTCGAGTACCGGCGAAAGATCGCCGCCTTCGCCGACAGTCTTTAAGCCCGCGCCCCGCTTCACCTTTCATCCCGCAGGGCCTTCATGTATACTAATGAGGCCCCCCTGTCCGCCCGATAATGGATGGTAAGCCCCGAGGGGAAGCGGGGGAGGGGCGTCGCCGGCCATCGCCGGAGCCGCCTCCGACGACGACGGTCAAAGGGAGGATATGGCATGTCCGACAACATCGACGACCAGGACATGAGTTTCAACGAGGGCACCGAGGCCGAAGCCGCACCCGCGAAAGCGAAGGGGGCCGGTCCGGGGATCCTCCGCATACTCATGATCGTCGGGATCGCCTTGGGAGCCGTCATCCTCATCGTCACCGTCGTCGTCGTGACGGTCAACATCATGAATTCGAGCGGCAAGGCGGTGAAGCAGATCCCCGTCTCCGAAGCCTACCAGGCCTCGACGCAGGTCTACCAGTACATCGGGACCATCCCCGAGGTGCGCACGCAGATGTTGGACGCCGAGCCCCATACCGCGATCGTCAAGATAAACCTCGGGCTCGACAAGGAAGACAAGGACGGCCCGGTCGAGATCAACGCGCGGGCCCCCCAGATCCAGGACTTCCTCAGACACTTCTTCGCCCTGAAGACCGCGGCCGACCTCGCGCCCGAAAACGAGGAACAGCTCAAGGCCGAACTCCTCGAGCAGCTCAACGGCATGCTGTCCAAGCGCTACATCAGGGAGGTGCTCTTCGAGCGCCTTACCGTCGTGGCGCAGTGAAGGCCCGACCGGGGAGGGGTGAACGATGACCGAAGTCCTGTCGCAGGATGAGATAGACCAGCTCCTCACGGCCATCAACGCGGGCGAGACCGAGATCGAGACGATCAAGCCGGCCGCGGACACTCGCAAGATAAAGATCTACGACTTCAAGAGGCCGGACAAGTTTTCGAAGGAGCAGATCCGCACGGTGCAGATCATGCACGAGACCTTCGCCCGTCTCACGACCACTAATCTCTCCGCCAGCCTCCGAACCCTCGCCCACGTCCACGTCGCCTCCGTCGACCAGCTCACCTACGAGGAATTCATCCGCTCGATTCCTACCCCGACGACCCTCGCCAACATCAGCATGGATCCCCTCAAGGGCTCGGCCATCCTCGAGATCGATCCCTCGATCACCTTCACCATCATCGACCGCCTCTTCGGCGGCACGGGCGAGGGCGCCAAGCTCAACCGCGAGCTTTCGGACATCGAGCATTCCGTCATGGAAGGCATCATCGTCCGCATCCTCGGCAACATGCGCGAGGCCTGGACCCAGGTCATCGACCTCCGTCCCCGTCTCTCTCAGATCGAGACCAATCCTCAGTTCGCCCAGATCGTCCCGCCCACGGAGATGGTCGTCCTAGTAACCCTCGAGACGAAGGTCGGGGACGTCGAGGGGATGATGAACCTCTGCATCCCCTATATAACCATCGAGCCCATCGTCTCGAAGCTCTCGGCCCAGTATTGGTACTCTTCGGTGCGCCGCGGCGCCACGACGGAGAACCTAAACATCCTCAAGGAAAAGCTGTCGACCGTCGAGATCCCCGTGATCGCCGAGATAGGAAAGATCGAAATCCCCGTCCGCGACGTCCTCGCGCTGCGGGTGGGCGACATAGTCAGGCTCCATTCCGTCCGGGTGAACGACCCGATGTCGCTCAACGTCGGCACCAAGAAAAAATTCCTCTGCAGGCCCGGGGTCATCGGCAAGAAGATGGCCGTCCAGATCACGAAGAAGCTCGAGGACGTCGGGCAGGATGAATTCGAGGAGTTGACCTCCGAAGGAGAAGACTACAATGGGTGATGCAGCCCTTTCCCAGGACGAAATAGACTCCCTGCTCGCCGGTCTCGACGGCGGTCCCTCCCCCGCTCCCCGCGGCGGCGGCCAGGCCGCGCCTCCCGTCTCCCCCGAAACGGTGGCATTCCGCGCCATCCTCGAGGGCCTCGTCGGCGCCCAGTCGCAGAACATCTCGGTGATCACCGGCCTTCCGGTCACCCTGTCCCCCCCGACGGTCGATCTCGCCAATCGCGACGCCTTCCTCCGCGAATTGCCCGAGGAGGTCCTCGCCGTCACCGTCCCCTTCACCGGCTCCCTGCCGGGCGAGCACATCTTCGTGCTCACGAAGGAGCTGGCCCTCGCGATCGCGTCGAACGCGAACCACGAGGAGGGCCTCACCGATCTCGACGACATGGCGATCGCCACCGTCCAGGAATGCGTCTCCAATCTCACGGGCACGGCCATCAACGTCCTGTCCGAGAAGACCGGGAACCGCGGCATCCAGTCCGGGGTGGCCGAGGGAAGCTTCGGTCCCAAGGCCATGGTGAGGGTCCCGAGCGGCGACATGGTGCGCGCCGTTTACCATGTGGGCATCGGCGACGCCCCTCCCGAGCGCATGGTCGAGGTCTTTTCACTGCCCTTCGTGCGCGACATCCTCGCGGCCTCGGGAGGCCTTCCCGCGCCCCAGCCCTCCTCCCAGCAGTCCCAGGGCTACGGCGGCATGATGCAGGGGGGCATGCAACAGGGCGGCATGATGCCTCAGCAGCAGGGCTTCGGCATGCCGCAGGGCGGCATGATGCCGCAGGGCGGCATGATGCCGCAGCAACAAGGTTTCGGTATGCAGCAGGGCTATCCTTCGGGCGGCATGCAGGGCCAGATGCAGTACGGGGGCTTCGGCTCCGGCATGGCTCCGCCGAACGTACAGCCCGTCCAGTTCGGCAGTCTTCAGATGGGCGCCCCTTCCCACGAGTCCGGCAACATCGGCCTCATCATGGACGTCTACATGGAGATGACGGTCGAGCTCGGCCGCACCCGGAAGCTGATCAAGGAGATCCTCGGGATGGGCGAGGGCACGATAATCGAGCTCGACAAGCTGGCCGGCGAACCCGTGGACATACTCGTCAACCACAAGCTGATCGCCAAGGGCGAGGTCGTCGTCATCGACGAGAATTTCGGCGTCCGCGTGACGGAGATCGTGTCGCAAATAGAGCGCGTTTCGGACCTCGGCTAGGCTTTTCGATCCCGCTGGGCCGGCCAAAAGCCACGGTCTCGCCATCCGTCCGAACAGTCCCGACGGGAAGGCCTTGGGCGGATAGACGGGCGGGCGCGCGGGGATTCCGCGGGCCCCGCTCAGGTCTTTTCCGGTCTCGTTTTCGTTTTTTTATCAATTGGTGCAATTCTCGCTTGCAATGGGCCGACCCCTGCTATACGATAAGCATTGGGAGGGGTCTTTTGAAAATTTATGCTCTCGTCCTGTGCGCCATACTGGCGTTCGGTGCGGGGGAGTCTCTTCCGGCGCAGCAGGTGGCAAAGCCCCAGGCCGCGACGGGAACGGCGAACGCCCAGGCATTGGGGAATGCCCAGACGGTCGACGAGACGACCCTTTCACTTG
>DATKTD010000019.1:0-7191 GCA_035531315.1 Rectinemataceae bacterium | reverse complement strand
AGGCCCGGAAACCGAAGTCGAGACGCTGCCAAAAGGGATTGGAGAGGCGGCCGTCGAAGCCGCCGAGGAGGGCGAAGCGCTCCCGGCTATAGATGCCGCAGTAGTCGTAGGGATAGAGGCTCCTGGCCCCCTCCTTCGCCGCCGAAAGGGGAAGGATGCGGAGACTCGAGCCTTGGAGGGCGGGCGTGGCGGAAACGGGCAGGAGACTGCCATCCGGGCCGGAAAGGAAGGGCGAGAGACAGATCCTGTCGTTTTCGGCTATGCGCTCCAGGAAGCGCCCCGAGAGCCCGGCGGTGGCGATGGACATGTCGTTCCACAACACGAAGACGAAGGGCGAGGCCGATTCGCGGATGGCAATGTTGATCCGCGTGCCGCTGTCGGCCGGCGCGCCGAGGAGGATGAAACGCAGACGAGGGAAACGCTGACAGAGGGCTTCGATGTCGAAGAGTTCGGCGCCCTGCTCCTCGACGCAGGTGATGGAATCGAAACCGAGTCGATCGAAATCGCGGAGGGTCTCGGCCCGGAAGAGCCTCGGCCCGCGATCGAGGACGACGAGGGAAACGGGCAGCCCGCCCCCCCCGGAGCCGCGGGAACCGCCCACGACCGTGTAGGGAACGGCGGAATCGCTAAGCGTTGTAGGTATAGTACTCATCGCAGTTCCTGCAGCTTTCCGGGAGATCGCCCCTCGCGTGCAGGCGGTGCCATCCGTCGCCGGCGGCCCAGACCCTGGACAGGGCCGCCTCGAAGAAGGCGGCATCCCCCGCCTCGCCCTCCTTCAGTCCCTCGAAGAGGGAGCCGAGGGCGGGAGCCGCTCCCGTGAGGTCCCGACATGGCGGGACGGAGCCGTCGAGGAGGACGGTCAGATCGCGCCTGAGATGCCAACAGGGATGACGCTTGAGCGGCGAGAGGTCCGCCACGGAGAGATCGGGCAGTCGGCCGACGAAACGGGAATATTTCTGGACGATGACCTTGTCGGTCTTCGCCTTCCATCCTCGCCAAAAAGCCTCGAGTTCCGATTCGTTCTCGCGATGCCTAACGAGCTGGGGATGGAAATGGCCGGGGAAGGCCGATTCAAGCAGACCTGCCGTCTTCTGGGCTTCCCGCCAGCCCTCGCCGCGTAGTCGCGCATAGGTGGAGGGCTCGGCCGCGTCGAGGGAGAGGATCCAGTCGACACGCCCGGGATGGCGGGCCGCGATACCCTCGATGACCCCCTCCTGCCAACCGAGGCCCGAGGTCTCGACGATGAGCGACAGCCCCGCCCTTGCGAGGACGGCATCGACCAGGGCCGGGAATTGAGGATGGAGGGAGGGCTCTCCCCAGGGCGAGAGGTCCACGACGGCGTCGCCGGCGAAGGCGGCCAGCCCCCCCATCATCGCGGCGAAGCGATCCGCGCTCATGAAGTCCCTTCGCGCCAGGATGTCGCCGCCCAGGAGGGGCCAGGGGCAAAGTTTGCAGGCCTGGGGGCAGCCTCCCGTCACCTGGACGGCGACGAAGGCCGGCAGGCTCCTCAAGAGATCCTCGCGTCGCGGAATGAGCTCGAGGGCGGAAGCGAGATCGTGGAGGCCGGCCGCCATGAGCCCCTCGACGAGGAGGAGGTTGCGCTTCGTGTCGCAGGCGAGGCTGATGCGACGGTCGCGGAGGTCGAGGGGCGAGATCTCGGTCTCTATATCGAAGCTGTTGATGTCACGCTGGACGACATTGAAGAGCCAGGCGCGATCGGGGGGGCTCGGGGCCTTTTCGGCGAGGGCCTGGAGGGCCGGAAGTATGCGCGGATGCACGAATTCGGCCGCGAGGCCCAGGGGATAGCCGTCGGCGAAGGAATAGTCGGCGCGATACTTGCGGTGGGACTCGAGCATCTTCCTCGCGAGGGCGGGATCGAGAAAGGGTTCGTCGGCGCGGACGAATACGAGGGCCTCCAGGCCCTCGGCGAAGCCGGCGCAGAAGGCGCGGCTCTCGGCGATGATGTCCAGATCGGTCCATGAGGGCTTGGTCACCCTGGACAGGCCGCGATCGGGCATGGCCACCGGTCCTTCGAGAAGGAGAAGGCCCGCCAGATTTGGCAGGGAGCCCACGAAGGCGAGAACCCGGTCGAATGCCGAGGCCCCCCCGGCTAAAGGAAGGAGGGCACGATCGGTACTCGAGCCCGCATAGACGACGACTGCAGTTCTCATTGCTCTCCCGATTATCGGCCCTGGCGGATATCTCGACAGGAAAATGAGGGCGCCAGGCACGACTTTCGCGTTTTCTCTTTTTTTATACAGCGAAAGCCGCGAAGAGGCCACTATATAGATGCCGCCTCCCCATCCTCTTTTTCTTGCTTTTCACCCCTTGATACCGGGGGTAAGAGACTATACATTGTGGCAGCATCGAGCCAATACCACCATATAAAGTATGGCGCCAGGGGGAGGGGAAGTATTTTGAAAATCGAACGTTTCTTCACCAGGAAAGGAAATGGACCCTACGAGGGCATCGAATGGGTCGCGCGCACGAGCGAAATCCGCAACCCCGACGGCAAGGTGGTATTCAGGATGGAGGGAGCTGTCGTCCCCTCTTCCTGGAGCCCCATAGCCTCGGACATCCTCGCCCAAAAGTACTTCCGCAAGGCCGGCGTGCCCGCCGACAGGGCGGAAGAGTGGCGAAAGCACATACCGGTCCAGCAGCAGGCCCTCGCCGCCAATTCTCCCAAGCCGGGAGCCGAGCACGACGCGCGACAGGTCTTCCACCGTCTCGCGATCACCTGGGTGATCTGGGGAAGGTCTGCCGGCTTCTTCGACTCGACCGAAGACGAGGAAGCCTTCTACGACGAGCTTCTCTATATGTTCGCCCGACAGATGGCCGCGCCGAACAGCCCCCAGTGGTTCAATACGGGCCTCAACGCCGCCTACGGCATCGAGGGACCGGCCCAGGGCCACTTTTATGTCGACCCTTCGACGGGAGAGGTGACGAAGAGCGCCTCGGCCTATGCCCGCCCCCAGCCCCACGCCTGCTTTATCCTCGACGTCCAGGACGATCTCGTCAACGAGGGCGGCATAATGGACCTCGTCACCCGCGAGGCCCGTCTCTTCAAATATGGATCGGGCACCGGCTCGAATTTCTCCAAAATCCGCGGTCTCAACGAGTCCCTGTCCGGAGGTGGCGTCTCGAGCGGCCTCCTCTCCTTCCTCAAGATCGCCGACCGTTCGGCCTCGGCGATCAAATCGGGCGGCACGACCCGCCGAGCGGCCAAGATGGTCATCCTCGACGACGACCACCCCGATATCGAAACCTTCATCGACTGGAAGGCCGAGGAGGAATTCAAGGTCGCCAGCCTCGCGGCCGGTTCCGCCATCCTTCACAAATACGCCGGCGACATCCTCGCCGCCTACCGAAGCCCTGGCATCGACGAGGACAAGCGCCTCTCCTTCACGGCCAACCCCGCCCTCCGCTCGAGCGTCCGCGACGCCCTCCGCTCGGGGGTCCCCGCCCCCTGGATCCACCAGCTCCTCTCCCGTTTCAGACAGGGCGACGAGGGTCTCGACCTGCCCGCCTACGACACGGCCTGGGAGGGTGAGGCCTACAACACCGTCGCGGGCCAGGCCTCCAACAACTCGGTCAGGCTCTCGAACGAATTCATGCAGGCGATGCTGGACGACGGGGATTGGTCCATGACTGGTCGCATCAGCGGCAAGAAGACCAAGACCATCAAGGCGCGAAGGCTCTGGGAGCGCATCGCGAAGGCGGCCTGGCAGTGCGCCGATCCCGGGCTCCAGTTCCACGGTACGGTCAACGAATGGCACACCTGCCCCGAAGACGGCGAGATCCGGGGCTCCAACCCCTGTTCCGAATACATGTTCCTCGACGACACGGCCTGCAACCTCGCCTCTCTCAACCTTATGACCTTCTTCGATGCGAAAAAGGGCAATTTCGACGACGAGGCCTATCGCCACGCGATCCGCATCTGGACGACCGTCCTCGAGATCTCGGTGGTCATGGCCCAGTTCCCCTCCAAGGAAATCGCCAAGCGCAGCTACGAGTTCCGCACCCTGGGCCTCGGCTATGCCAACCTCGGCTCCCTCCTCATGCAGATGGGCTTGGCCTACGATTCGGAGGAGGGCCGGGCGGTAGCCGCCGCCCTCTCGGCCATCCTCTCCGGCGAGGCCTATGCCCAATCGGCTCGGATGGCTCGCGAATGGGGACCCTTCATCCGCTATGAGGCCAATCGCAACCACATGCTGCGGGTGATCCGCAATCACCGCCGCGCCGCCTGGAACGCCGCCGACGCCGAATACGAGGCCCTCATGGTCAAGCCGCAGGGCCTGCGCGAGGAGCGCTGCCCGAAGAACCTCGTCGACGCGGCCCGCGACTCCTGGGACGAGGCCCTCGCCCTCGGCGAGAAGCACGGCTACCGCAACGCCCAGGTGACGGCAATCGCCCCGACGGGGACCATCGGCCTCCTCATGGACTGCGACACGACGGGCGTCGAGCCCGACTACGCCCTCGTCAAATTCAAGAAGCTCGCCGGCGGCGGCTACTTCAAGATCATCAACACGAGCGTGCCCCCCGCCCTCCGCGCCCTCGGCTATTCCGAGACGGATATCGAGTCCATCGAGACCTATGCCCTCGGTCGCGGAACCCTCCGCGGGGCTCCCGGCCTCTCCTACGAGGCCCTTCTCGCCAAGGGCCTCCCCTCCTCCGCCCTCGACAAGGCCGAGGCGGCGATAAAGGGAGCCTTCTCCCTCGAGAGCTGCTTCGCGTCCTACGTGCTCGGGCCGGAGGCCTTCGCCGAACTCGCCATTCCCGAGGCTACCTACAAGCTCCCGGGCTTCTCCCTGCTCAGACACCTGGGCTACAGCGACACCGAAATAGACGAGGCCGAGTTCTGGGCCTGCGGGACCATGGGCGTCGAGGGTGCGCCGGATCTCGCGCCGGAGCACTGGGCGGTCTTCGACACGGCCACCCCCTCGGGGAAGCGCGGCACCAGGGCCATCGCCTGGGAGGCTCACATAGCGATGATGGCGGCCGTCCAACCCTTCATAACTGGCGCCATCTCCAAGACCATCAACATGCCCAACACGGCCACCTACGAGGACGTGAAGGGAGCCCACCTCCTGGCCTGGCGCTCGATGCTCAAGTCCATAGCCCTCTACAGGGACGGCTCGAAGCTCTCCCAGCCACTGGCGGCCCTGGCTCCCGGAGCCGACCTCGTGGCCGACTCCATCGTCGCCCTGCAGGCGGGCGACTACGAGGACGAGGACTCGGCGCCGGTCGCCAGCCCCGCCTCGCAGCAGCGTCTCCTTCGCGACGAGGCACCCGAACTTCCCGGCCTTCCATCGGCTCCACGCGGGAGGCGCAGGGCCCTGCCCAATCGTCGGGCCGGCTACACCCAGAAGGCCAAGATCGCCGGCCACTCCGTCTTCGTCCGCACGGGCGAATACGAGGACGGCGCCCTCGGCGAGATATTCCTCGACATGCACAAGGAGGGAGCGGCCTTCAGGTCGATCCTCAACTCCTTCGCCATCGCCGTGTCCCTCGGCCTGCAATACGGCGTCCCCCTCGAGGAATACGTCGACGCCTTCACCTTTACGCGCTTCGAGCCGAACGGCCCGATCCAGGGCCACGACTACATCAAGATCTCGACGAGCGTCCTCGACTACGTCTTCCGCGACCTGGCCATCGCCTATCTCAAGCGCCACGATCTCGGCCAGATCAAGCCCGAGGATCTCGAGGCGACAGGGATGCAGACGCGAACCATGCGCAGTTCCTCGGGTTTCTCGCAGCCGCAGCGCGAACGCCGCGAGCCCGCCCAAACACCGCTCAGCGTCCTCGTCGACGAGGCCCAGTCCGGCGCTGCGGCAGCCCAGCCCAAGACTCCTCCGAGCCGCGGCGTGGAGCGCGCCCCCCGAGACAGCGCCCGCACGGCGAGGATGAAGGGCTTCGAAGGCGATCCCTGCCCCGTCTGCGGCAACATGACGCTGGTGCGCAACGGCACCTGCCTGAAGTGCGAGACATGCGGAAGTACCACAGGATGTAGCTGAGTCTCGCACTTCAGGCTCATAGGCCCAGCGGAATCGCACGCGACTGCAACGCGGTCGCGAAGATTCCGCAGCGCCAGAGCGCAGCGATGGCGAGAGACATGCGGAAGTACCACAGGATGTAGCTGATCGAGGAAGTTTCGCATTTGAGATCCCGAGGCACCGACGAAGGCGCAAGCCTTTGTCGGTGCTATGTTATCTATTTATAACAAACCCCCGTCGACCCCTATTCGTCGCCCGTCGTGATATGATCGTCTCGACAGGCAGCGCGACCAGGAGGTCCCATGAACTTCTCCATCGGCAAGAAGCTTTCTTTGGGTTTCGGCGTTCTTCTGTTCTGCATACTCGCCTACGGCTCCTTCGTTCTGTTCGAACTCGGCATCATCACCAGCGGAAATATGGAATACGTCAAGCGAAGCGGGGACGAGATGCAAATCACCCTCGCGAGCAGGCTTGGCCCCTTCCTATATGAGACGATAGCCGGCACCATCATAAATAGTCGCGATCCGGGAAGGCAGGCTGCCTGGGAGGCGGCCAAGACCTCGGCCCTCGCCGAAATGGCCGGCGTCGCGCCGCTTGCCGACACCCAGGCCGAAAGAGATTGGGCAGCGGAAGCCGGCAAGGACCTCGACGGCATAATCAGGCTATTCGAGGACAAGCTGATCCCCGCCCTCGCCAATGGCGCCACGACCGACGAAACCGTCCGTCTGGACTCGGAAATGACCGGTCTCGTAAGCGCCATGGATTCCAGCCTCGACAAGCTGAAAAACTCCCTCTCCTCCGATAAGGCGCTCGCTGAAAAGGCCATGCTCGATGCCCTCTCGGCGATGAGGACGGCGAGCCTCCTCGTCTCCCTCCTCCTCCTCTGCGGCGGGATTGCCGTGGCCATTGTCCTCACGCGTCTCATCACGCGGCCTCTCCGCATGGCCGTCGATCTCGCCCTCGCGATCGCCGAAGGAGACCTGACCCGCGGCCTCGATGAATCCTACACGCGCGCTAAGGACGAGACAGGCGCCTTGGCTGGCGCCCTCAACAAGATGGCTTCGCGAATGCGCGAGGCGGTCCTGACGATTCAGGGGATCTCGGGGGAAGTCGCTGAAGGCTCGGTTTCGCTCAACCTTTCCGTGCAGCAGCTCTCCCAAGGCACGGCCGGGCTCTCGACCTCGGCGATGCAGCTTTC
>DATKTD010000018.1:0-5441 GCA_035531315.1 Rectinemataceae bacterium | reverse complement strand
GCCGCCGCCGATGCAGCCGCCGCGGCAGGCCATCACCTCGATGAAATGCCAGGGCACTTCCTCGCCCGCCTCTCGCGCCTTCTTGACCTGTCGGAGCACCGTCTCGATGTTGCCCATCTGGTGCGCGACCGCCACGCGGATCTCGGTTCCCTTTATGTTGACCACCGCCTCCTTGATGCCGGAGATACCCCGGACGCCGGTAAAGTTCACGTCCTTGAGCTCCTCTCCCGTGATGAGGGTGTGGGCAGTGCGCAGAGCCGCCTCCATGACGCCGCCCGTCGCCCCGAAGATCACCCCGGCTCCGGTGTAGGGCCCCATCGGCGAGTCGGCCTCCTCGTCGGGAAGATTGACGATGTCGATGCCCGCCTGCTTGATCATCCTCGCCAGCTCCCTTGTCGTCAGGGTCACGTCGACGTCCTTGAAGCCCGAGGAGTACATCGACTCGTCGCGGGAGTTCTCGTACTTCTTCGCGGTGCAGGGCATGATCGAGACGCTGAAGACCTTGGCGGGGTCTATCTTCGCCTTGGCCGCCCACCAGGTCTTGATCATCGCGCCCATCATCTGCTGCGGCGACTTCGCGGTGGAGAAGTTGGGAATCATTTCCGGCCAATACTTCTCGAGATAGTCCACCCAGGCGGGACAGCAGGTGGTGATGAGGGGAAGAGGCCCCTCCCCCGCGGCCCCGCCGTTTCCGACCGTGGCGGTCCGGCCGGCTTCGGCCTTCGCGGCCGCGGTGAAACGTCTCACGAACTCGGTGCCCTCCTCCATGATGGTGAGATCGGCAGCGAAGTTGGTGTCGAAGATCACGTCGAAGCCGAGCCTGCGCAGGGCCGCGTAGATCTTCTTCGTGAGGTTCGTGCCGGGCGGCAACCCGAAGGCCTCGCCGAGGGCCACGCGGACCGCCGGCGCTATCTGCACCACGCAGGTCTTCTCGGTCTCGCCCGTCTTCATCAGGGCCTCCCAGACCTCGGCGGTCTGGTCGTTCTCGTAGATGGCCCCCACGGGACAATGGGCCGAACACTGGCCGCAGCGGATGCAGGGGCCCTCGCCGAGAAGCACGTCTCCGGCCGGCGCTATCCGGGTCTTTTCGCCCCGGCCGAGGAACTCGACGGCCCAGACATTCTGCATGTCCTGGCAGACCTTGACGCAGCGCCCGCAGCGGATGCATTTCTCGGGATTGAGGACGATGGCCCCCGTCGAGTCGTCCACCGGCAGCATGCGCAGACGCTTGGGAAAGGGCTGTTCGCGGACGCCGAACTCTGCGGCGAGTCGCTGGAGCTCGCACTCCTGGTTGCGCGGGCAGGCCAGACAATCGTCGGGATGGGTCGAGAGGATGAGCTCGATGACGGTCTTCCTGGTCTGGACGAGCTCCGCGTCCGTCGTAATTATGTCCATTCCCTCCTCTAAGGGGGTGCAGCAGGCCCGGAGGAGCTTGGGGCTCTTTCCGTTCTTCACGACGCAGAGGCCGCAGGCGGCCCAGGGCTCGAGGTCGTCGTTGTGGCAGAGCTTCGGTATCTTCACGTGGAGCTTCTCGGCGGCCTCGAGGATGGAGCTGCCCTCCGCCACCTCCACGATCTTCCCGTTTATCTTCGCCTTGACCATTGTGTCCTTCCCCTTATGCCTTGACGACGGCGCCGAACTTGCACGAGGTGAAACAGGCGCCGCACTTTATGCACCTGCCCAGGTCGATCACGTGAGGTCCCTTCCTCTCGCCCGCTATGCAGGAGGCCGGGCAGTGCCTGGCGCAGAGACCGCAACCGATGCATTTCTCGGCCGAGATCGAGTAGGTGACGAGGGCCTTGCAGGAGCCCGAGCGGCAGCGGTGGTCGCGGATATGCTCCTCGTACTCCTCGCGAAAGTGCCTGATGGTCGAGATGGTCGGGTTGGCCGCCGAACCGCCGAGCATGCACAGCGAGGCCTTGGTCATTGCCTGGCCGATCTTCTCGAGCTTGGCCAGGTCGCCCTCCTCGCCCTCGCCCTTGGTGATGCGTTCGAGGATAGAGTGCATCTGGTTCGTGCCGATGCGGCAGGGGGCGCACTTGCCGCAGGACTCGTCGACGCAGAACTCCATGTAGAACTTGGACACGTCAACGACGCAGTCGTCCTCGTCCATGACGATCATGCCTCCCGAACCCATCATCGAGCCGAGGGCCGAGAGGCTCTCGTAGCTGATGGGGGCGTCGAGGTCATTTTCGGTGATGATGCCGCCCGAGGGCCCGCCGGTCTGCACGCCCTTGAACTTCTTCCCGCCCCGGATGCCGCCGCCGATGTCGAAGATTATTTCGCGCAACGTGGTGCCCATCGGCACCTCGACGAGACCCGAATTGTTGATCTTGCCGGTGAGTGCGAAGACCTTGGTGCCCGTCGATTTCTCCGTGCCGATAGAGGCGAACCAGCGACCGCCCTTCAGGATGACCATGGGCACGTTGGCGAAGGTCTCGACGTTGTTGATGACGGTGGGCTTCTTCCAGAGCCCGCTCGTGGCCGGGTAGGGAGGTTTGGGCACCGGCATGCCCCGATTGCCCTCGAGAGAGCGCATCAGGGCCGTCTCCTCGCCGCAGACGAAGGCCCCGGCTCCCAGCCTGATCTCGAGCTCGAAGTCGACTCCCGAGCCGAGAATGTCCTTGCCGAGGAGGCCGTATTCCTCGGCCTGACCGATGGCTATCTTGAGCCGCTCGATGGCCAGCGGATACTCCGCCCTTATGTAGACGTAGCCCTTCGTCGCGCCGACGGTGTAGCCGCAGATCGCCATTGCCTCCACGACGGAGTGCGGATCGCCCTCGATCGTCGCGCGGTCCATGTAGGCGCCCGGATCGCCCTCGTCCGCGTTGCAGATGACGTACTTCACGTCGCCGGGCGCCACCCGCGTCAGCTCCCATTTCACGCCCGTAGGGAAGCCGGCGCCGCCGCGGCCGCGGAGACCCGAGGTCTTGAGCTCCTCGACCACCTCCTCGGGCCTCATCTCGAAGAGGACCTTCGCGAGGGCCGCGTAGCCCTCCCGGGCTATGTACTCGTCGATATTCTCCGGATCGATGACCCCGCAATTGCGCAGTACTATGCGAAACTGCTTGTTGTAAGAGCCGCCCTCCGGAACTCGGGTGGTCGCGGCGAGTCGGGCCTCCTTCCGGTAGACGAGGCGTCCGACGTCCCTTCTGGCCCCGACGCGCTCGGCGATCAGCTCCGCCGCGTCCTCGACCCCGACGCCGCAATAAAAGGCATCCGAGGGCAGGACCTTGACGACAGGCCCCTTCTCGCAGAATCCGAAACAGCCGGTCCGGATTATCTGCACCTCGTTCTTGAGGCCCTGGGCCTCCGCCTGTTGGTGGAGGGCGAGGAAGAGTTCCTCGGACTTCCCCGATTGACAGCCCTCGCCGCCGCAGACGAGGAGGTACTGCTTCTCGGCGACGACCCCGTCCCTGGCGCCGCGGACGGCCGGGCCTTCCGCGATCTTCCGGTCCCCGTCCATCATTCGTCTCCCCTGTTCGTCGCGACGATGTCTCCCGCCGGCCGATCCTGTATGTGACCGTCGATCAGGGTCTTCTCCACGATATGTTTCCGCACGAGGCGTTTTGCGACTTCGGCCGTCACCCTGCCGTAGATCACCGTCGGCATGCCCGGCACGGCGATCTCGACGGTGGGCTCGACCTGGCAGAGCCCCATGCAGCCTGTCTGCTTCATCTGGACCTCGTCCTCGAGGCCGAATTCCGCCACCGACTTCCTGAGTTCCTCCCAGGCCGCGCGGGCCCCCGCGGCGATGCCGCAGGTGCCCATTCCGACGACGATGCGGGTCGTCGGCGAAGCCTGGAGGGTCGTAGGATGCTTCGCCTTCATGGCGACGCGGTGCTCCTCGAGCGACGCAGGGGTCATCTTGGCCATTTTCACCCTCCTCGGCTCAGGCCGATTTGTATTTGGCGATGATGTCGACGAGTTCTTCCTTGCTCACCTTCGCGTGCACATCGTTACCGACCATGAGGACGGGGGCGAGGCCGCAGCAGCCGAGGCAGCGCACCGCGTCGATGCTGAAGAGACCGTCGTCGGTCACCTCCTCCCCGTCGATACCCAGGAGGTCGCGGGCCTCGTCGAGGAGGCCCTGGGAACCCTTGAGATAGCAGGCGGTTCCGAGGCAGATGGCGATCCTGTTTTTGCCGGGCTTCGTCGTCTTGAAAAAATGATAAAAGGTGATCACCCCGTAGATCTTGGCGAGAGGAAGATCTATCGCCCGGGCCAGGCCTTCGGCCGCGACCCTCGGGATATAGCCGTATTCTTCCTGGATCTTATGCAGGAGCATGATGAGGTTCCCCGGCCTGTCCTTCCATTCAGCGATAAAGGCGCTGAGCTCAGGCGAGAAGCCCGTTTCAGTCATCTCCATGTCAGCCTCCGAAGGATAAAGATAACTACATATCTATATTATTTACCCGATACTATTACAAAGAACGGCATTTGTGCTAGCCCCATGCAGAAAAGTTCTTTCCCTTTGTAGGAGAGTGGCAGACATTCTATAATTGCCCCATGTATCCAAGTTTTCGTTCCTCCCTATCCGCCCTGAAATCTTCAAAGGCTTGGCCCCTTCCATCGGTCTTGATCCCGATGCTAGCCGCCATCGCCATAATCGCCGGACTCGTTTCCTGCTCCCACTTTCCGATCGCCGTCGCCGACTCGGGCGAGGCGATAATCCACTTCGACCCGGACGAGGGTCTCCTCGAGCCCATCGGTCCCTGGTTCCGCTACGAATCCTGGCTCGACAAGGCGCCGACCAAGGGGCCCGTGCCCATTCCCTCGACGGTCCAGGCAAAGGCCCCCCTCTTCGGCGAAAGGGAAGACCGCTCGACCGCCCGCACCTTCAAAATCAGCATCGCCATCGATGGACCGGCGGTGGCCCGTCCCTGGATGATGATTCTGCCCATGGAAGGACCGGGCATCCGCGCCGTCGTCAATGGCGTCGTCCATCCCGTCAAAAACAGGATTCTTTCCTTCGAATCGGCCCAGCCCCTCCTCGATATTCTGGTGCAGGTTCCCCCCGGAGTCGAGGGAATCGATTCCATCCGTCTCGCGCCAGACCTCATCATGTTCGGCGACGCTTCCTCGGTCGGCGGTTTCCTCGTGCTGGCGGGCGGCCTCTCCCTCCTCTTCGCCGGATCCTTCGCCTTCGGCGGCATCTTCATCCTCTTCCTCTTCAATCTCTGGACGAAAAACAGGGAATTCCTCGCCTTCGCCATCGTCCTCGGAGTCGAGGCCCTCCGTTACCTCATCAACGCGCGGGCCATCCTTCCCACCTTCCCTCTTGCCTTCAATCCCGACCTCATCCAGGCCCTGGCCTTCCTCGCCCACTTCGCCGTCATCACCTGGTTCTTCACGCGCATCGTCCAGGAAAGGGCAAGCCTGCCTTCGAAGTTGGTCATCATCCCCTTCCTCTCCGCCGCCGCCCTCGAGATCCTCCTGCC
>DATKTD010000017.1:0-8143 GCA_035531315.1 Rectinemataceae bacterium | reverse complement strand
GCCCTCGACACCATGAGGGCGATACGGAGCGAAGGGACCCAGACCGGCGTTCTCGGCCATATGCAGGCCCGGACGGAGCTCTACGACTTTCTCGGCTACGAGGATTATGAGAAGAACCTCGACAGGCTTTACGCCACGGGCAAGGACCGGCCGTAGGCGCGCAGCTCTACGCCACGAGCCTGGGCCGGCCGCGGGCGTTCGACCTTCCGCCGCGGCCGGATCCGGACCCCGCCCGCGGCACATGGAGACCAAGGATGACACAGCGACGCGTACCCGCGCTCTTCATGAGGGGCGGCACGAGCAAGGGCGTCTTCTTCCTCGAGAGGGACCTGCCAGAGGATTGGGCGGA
Source organism: Rectinemataceae bacterium (assembly GCA_035531315.1). GTDB lineage: Bacteria > Spirochaetota > Spirochaetia > Treponematales > Rectinemataceae > CAIJMU01. The sequence continues at coordinate 7,794 of DATKTD010000017.1, read as the reverse complement.
ACGCGAGGCCCTCCTGCTGCGGATACTCGGAAGCCCCGATCCCTACGGAACCCAGATCGACGGGATGGGGGGGGCCTCCTCGAGCACCAGCAAGGTCGCCATAATCGGCGAGTCTTTCCGTGACGACTGCGATGTCGACTATCTTTTCGGCGCGGTGGCGATAGACAGACCGCTTATCGATTGGTCGGGGAATTGCGGTAACCTGACGGCGGCGGTCGGACCCTTCGCGATCGCGAAGGGCCTGGTGCGCGCCCCCCGCGAAGGCGTGGCGGTCGTCAGAATTTGGCAGGCCAACCTTGGCGCCAAGATCATCGCGCGGGTCCCGGTCCGCGAAGGCGCTCCCCTGGAAGCGGGCGACTTCATCCTCGATGGCGTCGCCTTTCCCTCGGCGGAGATTGGCCTCGAATTCATCGATCCCGCCGATGCCTCAGGCGGCGCCTTTCCGACGGGTAAACCCCTCGACCGCCTCGAGGTGCCGGGTCTCGGCCGCCTCGAGCTCAGCCTCGTCAGCGCGGGCAACCCCGCCGTTTTCATCGATGCCGCCGCCCTCGGCCTTTCGGGTACCGAGCTCCCCGCCGAACTCAACGCGGACTCGAAGCTCCTTACGCGTTTCGAGGTCATTCGCAGCCACGCGGCCGTGGCGATGGGCCTCGCCGCTACTCCCGAGGAGGCGACACGGGATCGTCCCGCCACGCCGAAGATCGCCATCGTCGGCCCACCCGCGACCTATCGCTCGACGGCGGGGAAAACGATCGAAGCCGCATCGATCGACCTCGTCGCTCGCATCGTCTCTATGGGTAGGGTCCATCACGCGATGACCGGTACCGGTTCCATAGCCCTTGCCGTCGCCGCGGCCGTGCCGGGCACGACAGTCAGCCGGGCGGCTCGACGCGGCTCGGCTACGCAAGGCGCCTCTGTCGAGCCCGTGGCAATAGGCGAGGATGGACTGGCAGCCTCGGAACCATCCCTGCTCAGGATCGGACACGCGGCGGGCTCGATGGCCGTGGGTGCCGAGGTGGGGCAAAGCGGCGGCGAATGGACGGTCCGCAAGGTGACGATGTCGAGGAGCGCGCGAATCCTGATGTCGGGCTTCGTTCACGCGCCGCGATGAAGGATGCGGACGAGGGAGCCAGGCCGGGAAGGGAGCCTCGAGGCCATTGACGCCCCCCGAGCCTTGCGTAGACTATTGCTTGAACGAACAGTATCGAGGTGCTACATGCGATGGTTCTTCCGTCAGGGCGGCCTTCCGGTTTCGCGTGTCGCGGTCTTCGCGTCGATCCTTTCCGCCGTCTTTGCGGCTTGCAGCTCCTCGCAGTCCCACGTGGGCTTTGTCGGCCCATTGACGGGGAGTTCCTCGGCCATAGGCCTCGGCTGCCGCAATGGATTCCTCATGGCCTTCGGCGAGGGCCCCGGCGCCGCGCCCGGATCGATCCCCGCCCTCGACCTCGTCGTCAAGGACGACATGAACGATCCGGCGGTCTGCCTGCGGGATATGAAGGAGCTCAAGGCCTCAGGCTGCCAGGCGGTCATTCTCGGAACGCCGAGCCAGGCGGCTACGGAGGCTGTTCCCTGGGCAGTCGCGAACGGCATGCTCGTGATCACGCCGACGGTCTCCTCGCCCATCCGGGGTGACGATTCGCCCCTCTTTATCAGGGTCAACATGCCCTCCTCGGAATACGGCAGGGCCCTTGCCCGCACGGCCGTCGAGCGATTCCACGTCATGCGGATGGGCGTCGTGGGCGATTCGAGGAATTCCTCCTATGTCGATACCGTCGACAAGGCATTTATCGACGAATACGAAGGGCTCGGCGGAAAGACCAGCTTCGTCCGTTCCTTCGATTCCGCGAAGGAGAAACCGCAGGAGGGCCTCGCCGCCGCGATCCGCTCCAGCTCCTGCGAGGGCCTCCTCGTCATCGCGGCGAGCACCGAGGTGGTCCTCGTCGCGAAGGAGCTCGATCGGGCCGGCCTCCATACGCAGCTCTTCCTCCCGCCCTGGCCCCTGACCCTCGACCTCATTCGGAACGGGGGAACTGCGGTCGAGGGGGCGGTCGCCGTCTCCATCGCCGACCTGGAATTCCGCAGTCCCGCGGGCAAGGCCTTCGAGGCCGCCTATCGCGACGACCATGGCGAGGAACCGAGTTTCACCGCGATGTTCGGCTGGGAAGCCGCATCCATTCTGAGGGCGGCCATCGCCTCGGGCGGCCGAAAGACGGCCATGGCCCTGCGCGATCGAATTCTCGCCTTGAGGAGCTTCGATGGCCTTCAAGGAAAAATCGAATTCGATTCGCGGGGCAGGGCGACCCGAACCATGTTCCTCTTCAGGATCGAGGGCGGCTCTTTCAAGCGAATCGATTGACATGCGGAAGCCCGTCTCCCTATCCCGCTATCTCGTAGGCAACTTCGCCCTCCTCCTCGTCCCCCTCCTCATGGCGAGCGCCCTGAGCCTGTGGACCATCGCCCTGCAGGCGAGGCGGTCCTTCGTCGATCTCGCCTCGTTGAGTTCCTCCCTCGTATCGTCCCGCTTCGAGGAATTCTTCGCCCGGCCCGAAGAGGCCGCGACGCAGATCGTCGCCATCCTGGAGCACCGCGATCTCTATCCCCGTTCGAGGCTCTCCGAGTATCTCGCCGGGGCCCTCGCCGGCTTCCCCTACATCGACCGGCTCCAGGTCGTGGGCGCCGACAATCGCGTGCTCGCCGTCGTGCCCGCCGATCCCTCGCTTCTCGGCATGTCGAGGGCGGGGGAACTCGTCTACGAGGCCGTGAGGCGATCGCAGGGACTGGCCTGGTCGGAATCATACATTTCCACCAGCGCCAACAGGCCGGCCCTCACCTTCGGCCGGAGGGCGGGCGACGAGACCCTCCTTTGCGATCTTAACCTCGAGTGGGTCGCCGACTACGCGCGGAGCCTGGCCGTCTACGCGGCGCCGGGTGTCGAGGTCAGGGTGACCGACGGAAACGGCGTCTATCTCTCGAACGTCGACCGCGACGCCGTCAGCCGCAGGGAACGCATGCCCGATTTCATGCGTCTCCGGCTGCGAGCCGGGCAGCACGACCTCGGCACGGTCAGGGAGGGGAACAAGAATTGGCTCGTGTCCTCGGCCCGCATTGGTCTTCCAAATTGGTATGTATTCGTGCTCTATCCCGAATCGGCCTTTGCCGGCTCGCTCAGGACGGGCTACCTCGAACTCCTCCTCCTCTTCGCGATCGTGGCGCTTTTCGGGCTCCTGTTCTGGCGCAGGCGCTTCGCGAGAGTCTCCGTGGCGCTCGCCGCGATATCCGCCGAGACCGAGAAGGTCTCGGCGGGCGACTACGGCGAGATAGGCAAGCTCGGTAGCGGCTTCGTCGAGTTTCTCCGGATCGGCGAGTCGCTGAGCGCGATGGTTTCGGCCATCGGCGGCAGGGAGCGCATCCTCCTCGACCGCGAACGCGGTTTCCGCGAGACCCTCGAGCGCATCGACCTCGCCGCCGTGGGAGTCGACGGCGAGGGCCGGATCCGCTTCGCCAATCAGTTCCTCCTTTCGGCCACCGGCTACACGCGAGAGGAACTCGAGGGACGGGCCATCGGAACCATACTTGCGTCCGGTCCGAACGGCTGCCCCTTCGACAGACTTCTCTCCGGCCGGGAGGCCCTGTCGCTCGAGCGCTGCGCGCTCAGGACGAGGGGGGGCGGCCAGCGTCTCGTCGATTGGAGCATCGTGAGAAACCTGGATGCCGACGGCAGCGAATCCGGCGCGACGGGCATAGGCCACGACGTCACCGATGTCGTGCGTCAGCAGGAGTTGGTGGCGACCTCGCTCAGGGAAAAGGAAGCCCTTCTCAGGGAAGTGCATCACCGCGTCAAAAACAACCTCCAAGTAATATTGAGCCTTCTTCATCTTCAGGAGACGGATTCGGCCGATCCCGAAACCGCGCGGGCCCTCGGCCTCTCGGCCGACAGAATCCTATCGATAGCCCTCGTACACGAAACCATCTACGGATCGGAGGACTTCGCCGACCTCGACTTCGGGGATTACGCATCCACTCTCGCCTCGCAGATACTTTCGCGCCCGGAGACTCGCCATATCCGGCTCGACCTCGATCTCGACACGCTCCGTCTCGACCTGATCGACGCCGTGCCCAGCGGGCTCTTCGTCAACGAGGCCATGCGATTCATTTTGGAGAGGATCGAAAAGCCCGAGGCCGGGCGACGCGAGGTGATAAGGCTCTCCATCCGAAAGGATGAAGGTCGCGCCTTTCTGAGTCTCTCCTGCCCCTGTCATCGATCCTCGGCTGCCGCCTTTATCAAGGCACGCGAAGCCGACGAGCTACTCCTTAGGGCCCTTGCCGAGCAGCTGCACGGAAAATTTTCGCTCAACTTTGGGGAAGGAATAGCCATAGATCTCGTCTTCCGGCCGCGTTTCGCCGCCTTGCATTCCCGGTAATCCTGTAATTATTCAATAGATATTTGATTTGTTAAAATCATTCTTTCCCCGTGCCGGAGCGGCATCGCTCGATTCCCCTTGCCGTTTTTCGACCTAGCATTTATTCTACTGCGAACGCCGACGGAGAGCCGGAGCCCATCCGGTCGATACCATACCCGCCGGTTCCACCTGGAGCAGCGAACATGAACCGCATTCTTGAGAAGCGCAGGCTCTCTGCGGAAGTATTCCGCATGACCTTCGACGCGCCTAACATCGCCAGGGAACGCAGGGCCGGCCAATTCCTCATCATCCAGCTCGACCCCCACACCGGAGAACGCATCCCTCTCACCATCGCCGACGCCGACGCCGCCGCGGGAACGGTGACGATCATCTTCCAGGCCGTCGGCGAGACCACCCATCGGCTCGCCGAGCTCGAGGTCGGGGAGGATATTCCCAATGTCCTCGGCCCCCTCGGCCTGCCCACGCACATCGAGCGCTTCGGCCGCGCCCTCTGCGTGGGCGGCGGCATCGGGGCTGCGCCCCTTCATCCCATCGCCCAGGCCCTCAAGGCTGCGGGCAACGAGGTTTCGATCGTCATCGGCGCCCGCAACAAGGAACTCCTCGTAATGGAGGAGGAGATGCGTCGCATAAGCTCCGACGTGACGATCGTCACCGACGACGGCAGCGCGGGCCGCAAGGCCCTCGTGACGGAGCCCCTCAAGGAAGCCTGCGGCGGCCCCAATCCGCCGGACATCGTCGTCGCCATCGGTCCGCCCGTGATGATGAAATTCTGCGCCGAGACCACGAGGCCCTTCGGCGTCCACACCGTCGTATCCCTCAATACCATCATGATCGACGGCACGGGCATGTGCGGCGGCTGCAGGGTCACCGTAGGCGGCAAGACGAAATTCGTCTGCGTCGACGGCCCCGAATTCGACGGTCACCAGGTCGACTTCGACAACATGATCCTTCGCCTCGGCGCCTACAAGACCCAGGAGAAGGACGCCCATCACCGCTGTCACCTCGAACTCAGCATTCCCGGGGAGGTCCGCTGATGCACGCCGATACCCAGGCTCACGGGGCCGAAAGCCACGACGCCGCCGCGCTCTCCGCCGCCGCCCAGGCGAGCCTCGCCTCCCTCGAGGGAAAGACCCTCGGCCCCCGCGATCGTCTCGCCATCCCGGCCCAGGATATGCCCACCCAGGCGCCTGGCCTCCGCGTCACCAACATGGACGAGGTGGCCCTCGGCTACAGCCCCTTCCAGGCCCAAGCCGAGGCCCTCCGCTGCCTCAGCTGCCGCAACGCTCCCTGCGTAGAGGGCTGCCCCGTCCGCATCGACATTCCCGGCTTCCTCGGTCACGCCGCCAAGGGCGAGTTCGCCGAAGCCCTCGCCGTCATCAGGGAGTCGAGCCTCCTCCCCGCCGTCTGCGGTCGCGTCTGCCCCCAGGAGACCCAATGCCAGGAGCTCTGCACCGTCGGCAAGAGCCTCAAGTCGGTCGACAAGGCCGTCGCCATCGGAAGGGTCGAGCGTTTCGTCGCGGATCTCGAAAGACAACAGGGCGGAAGCCCCGTCGTCGCCGTGGCGCCGTCCACCGGCAAGAAGGTGGCGGTTATCGGATCGGGACCCGCCGGCGTGAGCGCCGCGGCCGATCTGCGCAAGGCCGGCCATGACGTGACGATCTTCGAGGCCTTTCACCGCCCAGGCGGCGTCCTCATCTACGGTATTCCCGAATTTCGCCTGCCCAAGGCCATCGTCGACCGCGAACTCGACGGGCTCCGCGCCATGGGCGTCAAGGTCGAGACGAACTTCCTCGTCGGCCGCACACGCAAGCTCGAGTCCCTCCTCAAGGAGGATGGCTTCGACGCCGCCTTCATAGGATCGGGGGCCGGACTCCCGACCTTCATGGAAATACCCGGAGAGAACCTCGTCGGCGTCTTCTCGGCCAACGAGTACCTCACGAGGTCCAACCTCATGAAGGCCTATGCCAGGGGCAAGGTCGCGACTCCGATCTGGGAGGCGGGAACGGTGGCCGTCCTCGGCGGCGGCAACGTGGCCATGGACGCCGCCCGAACCGCTCGCCGCCTCGGCGCCTCCAAGGTCTACGTCCTCTATCGCCGCACCCGAGCCGAGATGCCCGCCCGGGCCGAAGAAGTCGGCCATGCGATGGAGGAGGGCATCGAATTCCGCTTCCTCGAGAACGCCTCGCGCGTCATCGGCGATCAGTCCGGAAAGGTCGTCGCCGTGGAGACCCAGCGCTTCGAGCTGGGCGAGCCCGACGCCTCCGGCAGGCGCAAGCCCGTCCTCGTCGAGGGCAGCGAGTCGACCCTCCCGGTCGATGCCGTTATCGTAGCAATTGGTAACTCATCGAGCCCCCTCATACCCCAGACGACGCCGGGTCTCGACGTCGACAAGTGGGGGCGCATCAAGGTCGACGAGAACGGCATGACCTCGATCGACGGCGTCTACGCCGGTGGCGACATCGTCCTCGGCGCCGCCACCGTGATTCTCGCGATGGGCGAAGGCAGGAAGGCCGCGGCCGCGATAAACGCGAGGCTGGCGGCGCGCTGAGCCTGGACGGCCGACGTGGTGGCGGGCGATGCAGGTCGTCCGCCACCGTTTGGATAAGAAAGGTTATGATACTCTCGGGCTCGTCTATTTGCTATATAAATTTAATATAATTGCTGTTTGACAGACGATTTCCACCACTGTAGGATGTTCCCCGTCAGTGCATAAATCATTTTTAGGAGATCTACATGAAGAAGATTTTCGCCCTACTCCTGGCCTTCGCCTTTGTCCTCGGCAGCTTTGCCCTCGATGTCGCCGGCCTTCCCCTCACGGTCGGAGCCGGACTCAGCGGGGGCCTGGCCTCCTCCTCAATGAGCATGACTATTCTTAGTTCGACCAATACCCTAGTCAATAACACAATCAATTATGGTTTCGAAGCGGTCGTGGGACTCAAGTACGTCCAGCTCGGCACCGGGCTTCAGATTGCCAAGTTCAACGGAAGCAGTTCTACGGGCGGCGGAACTACCACCACGACAAACGCCTCGAACGCCTACCAGATGTTCGTGCCCATCCAGCTCCTCGGCATGTATCCTGTCGCCGTAGGCGGCATCACCCTCGTCCCGATGGCCGGCCTCGAATACGACGTGTGCGTCGCCAATAAGGACGCTAGCGGCAACGACGTTACGCTCACCGATACGACCGGCGCGACGGTCGGTCTCAGCTACCTGAGCAGCCTTTCCGCCAAGCTCGGTGTTGGCGCCGAATTCCCCCTCGGCGACAAGCTCAGCATCCGCCCCCAGGTCCTCGCCAGCTATGGTCTCTACAGCGCCGAAAACAGCGACGTAAAGAAATATGTTGAAAGTCTTGGCGCCACCTACGGTTCCTACA
>DATKTD010000016.1:0-9434 GCA_035531315.1 Rectinemataceae bacterium | reverse complement strand
GTAACCGAGTTCGTTGGTTACGGCTGTCGAGCTCTTATCATACTTAAGCCAAAGTTCAATCGCCCTGTTTCGATCTTCCCTTGAGTACACGGACAACCTCCTGACAACGATTCATGTCCAGGATTTTGTCCGCACCCCCATGCCATCGAACACGGCAATTGCCGGATCAATTTCGACGAGAAGTCCGCCTGGCTCGAATCCGGGGCCGATATCATGGAGTTGATCAGGAAAAAGAACCTCGATCCGGCGATCAAGGCGCGGAAGGTCAGGGTCGAATACACAATCTCCCCCGATCGCTCGGATTTCTCCATCGAAGACGAGGGTGACGGCTTCGACTGGAGGGCCCGGCTCGCGAAAAAGGCAGACGAACCCGGGCTCCACGGCATGGGTATCAGCATGGCCCGGCACTATGTCCAAGACCTCAGCTATAACGAAAGGGGCAACAAGGTCGGCTTTGGGGTGGAGCACCGCCGGGCGACGACCAACACCATGCCTCGCATCTTCTCCCAGGCCCAGGAAATCCAGGTCCGCGACGGAGAATACATCCTCCAGGAGGGGGAGGAGTCGGACTTCCTCTACTATATCGTCTCGGGCAGATTCTACGTCTATTCACGGGGAAAGCTCATCTCCTCGCTGAGCCCCGACGACATCTTTCTCGGGGAGATGTCCTTTCTCCTGTCCAACAGACGTTCTGCCACGGTCGTCGCGAGGGGCCCCGCCAGTCTCGTCAAGATTTCGAAACAGGACTTCGTCAACATGATCAAGGAAAACCCCCATTACGGGATCTTCCTCGCGCGGCTCCTCGCCCAGCGGCTTGCAAAACTCAACGCGAGGACGGCTCGCCTCAACGCCGAGTACCTCAAGCTCAAGGCCGAAAAAAGCGCCCCCGCTCCTTAAATACGAAGCGGGGGCGAGGCATCCAGGGGGGAAGAGAAGCGGGCCTAGCGGTGCTCCCAGGCCTCCTTGTTCCGCTTGATGAAGCCCTCGTGGGTCTTGCCGTGATCCCAGTACAGCTTGAGTAGATCGACGATGCCCATCTTTCCATTTCGCGGATGGACGACGTGGTATTCATTCCAGTCCTTGTCGACAAGGGCCTTGAGCGTCGAGGCCGTGGTCTTTCTCAAGCCCACGGCGAGGGCGAAGCAGTCCCTCCCCGACTGGGCCTCGTAGTGGAGGCGCTCGTGCCAATCTTCCTCCTCCCACAGGGGGATGAGGAAACCGGGTTGGGCAATCGAAACCCTTATCCTGAAGCACACCGACAGGTCCGAATCGAGAAGATGCACGAGATGATCGTTCGTGCTCCATACGTCGGGCATCGGAGGCATGAAGGAGAGGGCTTCGTCGGGCAGGGCGGCGATGATCTGCGCTATGCCTCCATAGGCACGCTCATAACCTTCCACGAGCTCGAGTTTGTCCTTGGCGGTCATGGTATCCTCCTCGGGGGCGGGCCTTCGCCTGCGCCCATCCCTGCCTGGAATTCTAGTGCCCGGCCACCCGCGCTTCCATAGCATTCGATGGGGCGAGGACAAAAAGAAAGGCCGCCTGCCTCCTCACGGAAGCGGCGGCCTTCTCCAGTTTGGCGGTTCTTCTAGACTCGACCCCGGAAATGGACCCTGACCTGCTTGTAGAGCCCCTCTCCCTCGCTTTTCGTCGTGATATCGACGATATCGTTGAGGGTCGTATGCACGATGCGGCGCTCGAAGGGGTTCATCGGCTCGAGGAGGACAGATTGCCTCGTCCTCCGGACCTGCTCGGCCGTATCATAGGCGAGGCGAACCAGGGATTCCTCCCGGCGGATCCGGTAGTTCTCGGAATCGAGGATGACGCGAACGTCGTCTCGTCCGGCTTTTCCGGCAAAGACATTGACGAGGAGCTGGAGGGCGTCGAGGTTCTTGCCCTTCTTCCCGATCAGGATCGAGGCGTTGTCGCTATCGATCCGGAGTCCGAGCTTCCGATCCTCGCGGAAGACAGCCACCACCTCCGCCTCATAGCCCATGCCTTCGATAAGCTTCTTGGTGAAGCCGACCACGGCCTCTTCGAATTCGCCCGAAATTGGCAGGGCCGGGCCTTCATCCTCGCTCCGGGTGGGCCTTTCCGGCCTTCCCTCGTAGGAGGAAGCCCCGACAGCCACGGCGGCTTCGGCGGTATGGACACGGATCTTCACGTGCCCCTTGCGGAAGATGCCGCCGGCCTCGGATTCGAGGATCTCCACGTCGAATCCATCGCGCTCGAGCCCAAGTTCGCGAATGGCCGCGTCGATCGCTTCCTTTTCAGTCCTTCCTTCAAACTCGTGGACCATAACCCCTATCTCCCTCACTTGCCGAGGCGCGCAGCGGCGGCCTTGGCCTTGTGAACCTTGATGTAATCATTGATGACCAGCTGTTGGGCGATCGTCAGGACGTTGTTGGCGATCCAGTAGACGAGAAGACCCGAGGGTACATTGTAGAGGATGAAGAAGAACATGATCGGCATGCCGTACATCATGAGCTTCATCTGGCTGGCGCTCTGGCCGGTCTGCGGCATCTGGGTGAACTTGCCGTAAAGAAGCTGGCTACCGACGTAGATGATGGGGAGGAGCCTGAGGTCCGTCCAGCCGAGGAGGGGGATCTGGAAGCCCCCGAAGTGCCAGACGCTCTCAGGCATCGAGAGGTCGGGAATCCAGCCGGGTATGAAGCTCGCGCCACGCAGGTCGAAGTGGGTGTTGAAGAGGCTGTACATGGCGATGAAGAGGGGGAACTGGACAAGCATCGGAAGACAGCCCGACATCGGGTTATAGCCTTCCTTCTTGTAAAACTCCGCCAATTCCTGGTTGAGCTTCTGGGGATTGTTCTTGAACTTGGCCTGGATCTCCGCCATCTTCGGCTGGAGTTCGGCCATTCGGGCCGAGGCCATCGAGCTCTTTCTCGATAGGGGGAAGAAGAGGACCTTGACGAGGACGGTAAGGAGGATGATCGAAACGCCATAGTTCGGAATGAGCTTGTAGAACAGGTTCATTATGAACTTGAGGAGGTCCTCGAGGGGCTTGAGGATGTTGGCGTTGTCGAGGACGTTCTCGAGTTGCAGATCCTTGAGTTGGAAGCCGTTCCGGTCGCTATAGTCGTAGCGGGCGAGGTCGGAGTTGAGTTCGGGACCGAAGTAGAAATACCAGGTGTCAGTCTGAGTGCTCGCGGGAATCGCCGGTCGGGCAAAGGCCATCGCCGTCGTCTGGGTGACGCTCGGCGCCGATTCGGTGAAGACAGTCTTATAGCTGACAAGCTGGGGAATGGCGATAAAGGTGAAATACTTGCCGGTTATCGCCGACCAGAGGGGCTGGACATTCGGGCTCCAGGGCTGGTTCTTCTGCTTCTCCTCGCGGCGCTTGCCCTCGGCGTAGATGAGGATCTTCCTGATATCGCCGCCCGAGCCGGTCTGGGTGATCGTCGGTCCGATCCGGGGACCAAAGGCGAGGGTATAGGCGACCCCATTCTGGTTGAGGGGTAGGGGCTCGTTCTGCGAATTATCGAGAATTACGGCCAGACCGAAAAGATACTCCCCATCATGGAAGGAATAGACCTTCTTGTAGGTGAAGGGGACGAGGTCGGTCTTCCCGGGAACGCTGGCATAGAGGGTCCGGGAGAACTCGATGGTCTTCGAGTCTATCATCCTGGCATTCATCAGGTCCCGCATGGGGGCAGTCCCGACGTCGCCGAAGGCCACGGAAAAGCCCTGCTTGTCCTGGGTGCCCGGGACAAAGAGGTCGACGTAGCCCTGGAGATCCTTATGCTTCTTCAACTTGAGGGAGATAAGATCTCCTCCCTTGTTGGTAAAAGTCGCCTCGAGGATGTCGGTGTCGATCACATAATTCCGCTCGGCCACGGGGGCATCCACCGGAGGCGGGCTCTTCTGCGTCGGCGCCTGGGCCACCGTCGGCGCGGGTGCCGGCGATGCCACGCTGGACGGAGCCTGTGAAAGGACGGCTGAACCCGAGGGGGCCGTGCTTACCTCGCTCGGGCTACCGGCGGCGGCGGGCGCCGTCGGGGTCGGCAGGGGCGCGGCAGTGTTGTGCGAGGCAGGGAAGAAGGTACCCTGCACCCAGAATCCGACGGTGATCACGACGACCGAAAGAGCCACCGCGATCACTGTTCTCTTGTTATCGCCTGAATCGTTGTTGATGATACTCATGGTACTGGGTCATAGCCTCCCGGATTAAGTGGATGACAGCGGAGGATGCGCCTGATGGCCAGCCAGGAGCCCTTCCCGGGGCCGTATTTGGATACGGCTTCGTAGGCATAGGCCGAACAGGTCGGATAGAACCGACAGGACGGAGGCAACATCGGGGAAATGAGTTTCCTGTAGACCGAAATGAGAAAGAGTATCGGAAGGGAAAGAGTCCTCTTCATCTTCATATGACGCCGGCTTGGCGGAGCAACCGCCGCAGTTGACTCGAACGTTCCGCGTAGCTGTCGAAACCAGGGTAGGCGACGACGACGCAGTCATAGCCCGTAGACCGGAATTCAGCCTTGGCGAGGCGCCAACTCTCGCGGAGGAGCCGCTTTATGCGATTCCTCGCCACCGCCCCGCCGAAAGACCTCACGGGAACGATCGCCATCCTGCTCGTCTCCCCCCCGTTGGCAAGGATATGGAGACGCATTCCCTTACAGGAATACCTTGAACCGGAATCGAAGAGTCTCGTGATCTCAGACCTGGTCCTGACGCGATCGCTTTTCGGAAAGTCCTCTCGGGCAATGACGCTGCCTCCGCCCGCCGCAAGGGCCTCAGTAGGGCTTCTTTTCGTCGGAAGCGGAGAGCTTGATCCTTCCCTTGGCACGGCGGCGCTTCAGCACGAGACGACCGCCCTTGGTCGCCATGCGCGCGCGAAAACCGAATTTACGATTACGGCGGACCTTGCTGGGCTGATAGGTTCGTTTCATGGTGCGGACTCCTTGGCATATGGTAGACGTCCGCGCTCCGATGGGCGAAGCGTTGACGATCCGTTCAGGGTAAGGCTTAGCGAGTATAGACAGGGATCAAGGCTTGGTCAATGGATAGGGGGGCTTGAACAGTCCCGGACCGGGGCTCGGCGTGATGCCGCCTGCTTCCCCCGTTGGATCGTCTAAACCCGCCTTGGGCCTCTTTTGCCCTCGTCCATGCTGTCTCGAAGACTCGTCAGCACCGCCTTGAGGGTGGGATCGTCGATTTCCTCGAGGCTTTTGGACGGAGCCCTGGGGCCGGCTTCCGCGGCCTTTGAATCATCCCAAGCAGAGGCCTCGGCCCCCTCCGAGGGGAGTCCAGTCCCCTCTTTTTCGGGAATGCCAGCCCTGTCCCTAATCGGCGGCCGCGGCGAACCGAGCCTGAAGGCGATCGAGCGAAGACCGAATTCGGGAAAACGGTTTGCAATGCCAGTGAGAACGGCGGACTGCCTCAGTTGGAGAAGTTGGATCCATCCGGGATGCTCGGCTTCGATGAAAAGGACGCCGTTTTTTATATCGGCGACATGCGAATGGGCGGCAAGCTGCTCTCCGACGAGGAATTTCCAGCTCGCGAAAAATTCCGCGTAGCGCCCGCCGCGGCGCAGTTTTTCCTCATCGAAAAAGGCCGAGAGAACCTCACTGGCCGCCTTGACGCGCGAATCGTCCATCGACCACACGGTATACCAGAGTCGATTGACTGCGATAGTCCTCCCATTCCTCCCCGGGAAGGAAGGTGAAAAGGGCCTGGGAGGAAGCAGGGAGGGTGGCGAAGAAACGGCGACGACGCTCGGGGTCGAGTTCGAGGAGGACGTCGTCGAGAAGGAGTACAGGAGCCCTGCCCGTCTTTGCGGAAAAGTACCTCGCCTGGCTCGACCTGAGGACGAGGGAAAGGAGACGGAGCTGACCCGTCGAAGCCGTCGCCGAAAAGTCCCGGCCCTCCGCGACAAAGGCCCAGCGGTCCCGATGCGGCCCCGAAAGACTGGTCTTCATGACGAGTTCTTCCCGTCGCTTCTCGGCAAGACGCTCGGCTATGCCATCCGCCGTGGCCTCGAGACAGTCCTTCCAATTGGGCATATAGCGGAGACCGACCTCGAAACCGAGACGGGCCACCTCCTCGAAGACGGCGGCGAAGGGGATGGCGAATTCCGCCGCCAGGGTCGAGCGCTCCCTGGCGAGTTCTAGTCCCTTGGAGGCGAGCTGCACATCGAGGACCTCGAGGAGACTCGTCCTCCCTTCCCTCAAGGCAGAATTCCGCTGCGAGAGTATCTTCCGGTAGTCGCGAAGGAGGTCGATATAGGCCAGGGAACCGAGACCGGCCGTCTGGTCGAAAAAAAACCTCCGCCTTTCCGGCTCGCCGGCGGCGAAGGAAAAATCGTCATGACAATAAACAATTGCCGGATTGAGATCGACGAGTTCCTTGCGATCTCGCAGGAGCTTTCCCTCGCGACGGATTTCCTTGACGCGATCCTTCCACGAAACCGAGATTCTCTCGGATAGTGACCGCTTCCCCGAGAGATCCCCTATGACCCTTGCCTCCGCGGCAAAAGCCGTCTCGCCCCGCCGAGCAATTTGAGCGTCGACGAGGCCCCTGAAAGAGCTGCCGTATGAAAGGTAGTAGACGGCCTCGAGGAGATTGGTCTTGCCCTGGCCGTTTTCGCCAATGAGAAAGACTCTTTCCTCCCCAAGAGCGACTTCACCGTCGGCCAAGTTGCGCCAGGCCGACAATCGAATCGACGAGAGAGGCAGAGAAATTTTCCTCGCCGACTATTCGAGCTGCATCGGCATGACGATGTGGAAGTAGTCTCCGTGGGGCTCGGGCGAAAGGGTAATGGCCTTCGTCGCCTCGGTGAATTGGATGTTTACGTCCTCGACGTTCATAGCCTTGAGGGGATCCTCGACATATTTATAGTTGAGCGCGATCGTCACCTCGGGACCGTCGTAGCGGCAGGGTATCTCTTCCTTGGCGGCGCCGAGTTCGCTCTCCTCGGAAAAGAGGGAAAGAACGCCTGGGTAGAGTCCAAAGTACGTGCGATGCGATTTCTGCTCGACGAATATGGCGACGCGCTTGAGCGCCTCGAGGAGGTCGGCCCTTTTCACGACGACCATGTTCTTCTGTGTCTCGGGAATGACCTTTTGGTAGTTGGGGAACTGTCCCTCGATGAGGACAGTGGAAAGATGATAATTGCCGAAACGCACGAAGAGATTCTTGTCGGTTACCGCCAAGTCGATGGATCCCTCGTCGGGAGCCCGCCTCGCAATGACCGAAAGAAGTTTGGGCGGAATGATGATGCCCTTGAATTGGGGCAGGTCGCCCTCTATTTCCTTGCGTACATAGGCGAGCCTCCGTCCATCGGTGGCGACCATCACGAGGCCCCTATTCTGGCGCTCGAGAAATACCCCATTCATGAAATAGCGGGTCTCGTCGTCGGAGACGGCAAAGACCGTCTGTGAGATCATTTCTTTAAATTCGCGACCGGGAATCGAAAACCAGGCGTCTTCGGGGGCGGCAGGCAATTCGGGAAATTTCTCGCTCGAGATCGTCTTTACCTGAAACCGAACCTTCTTGAAGCTTGGCTTGATAATGACTTTCTGCTCGTCCTGGGCGACCTCTATCTCCCCCTCGGGAAGAGAGGAGAGAATCCCGGAAAGCTTGTCGCAAAAGACCGTCGACACACCGGCTTCGCCCATCTCGACGGGAATCCTCGTTTCGAAGGCCACTTTGATATCTGTCGCCCGGATGGAGAGGGCACCATCGCTGACTTCAAGCAGGACATTCGACATGATGGAGAGAGCATTTTTCGATGCCACTATTTCCTGTGCTATGGCAATCTCACGAGAGAGAACGCTTTTTTCGCAAGAAAATTTCATGATGCCCCCTTCGCGATGAGTATAGCGAATGAAGACGACTGTGGCGAGCATGCTTGGAGGGATGAGTGAGGTTTCGGTTATTCTCTTTCTAGAATTTTATATAAACAGCAGTAGAAGTAATAAGGGCATGTCAAATGTTAGCAGGCGACTTAATTAAAGGCAAGAAAAAGAATTGAACCTTGTTCATAAGTATCGTTTCAGACGACTGGACTATGCACATATCCACAGGACGAGGCTGGGAGCACAGGAAATGACCAGCTTGTCCACCGCCTTGGACCGGCTCAACCCTTGGAACTTACTTCCTTTATCTGCCTGACGAGGGACTGAATTGTCGACTCGAGGTTGGGATCGAGCTTGAGCCTCTCGTCCACCTTTTGACACGCGTGCATGACGGTCGTGTGATCCCTTCCCCCAAATTCGAAACCGAGCTCCGTGGTCGAATACTCGGTGATCTCCCTGGCTATGTACATCGCCACCTGCCGCGGAAAGGCGATGTTGCGGGTTCTCTTCTTGCCCTTGAGATCCATATAGGAAAGCTTGAAGTGTTCCGACACCACCCGCAGGATATTGTCTATCGTCACGTTTCCATGCTTGGACTGCGAGAAGATGTCCTTGAGCTGGCTCTGAGCGACCTCGAGGGTTATATCCTTGTGGACGAGCTCGGCATAAGCGATAAGTTTTTCGAGGGCTCCCTCGAGATCGCGGACGTTCGTCGAGATGTTCTTGGCGACCACTTCTATGACAGCGTCCGGGACATGGACCTTTCGCGACTCGACCTTCTTCTTAAGAATGGCCGCCCTGGTTTCGTAATTGGGGGGCTGGAGGTCGACATTGAGTCCTCGTTCAAAGCGGCTGCGCAGCCGGTCATTCAACTTCTTAAGCTCGGAGACCGGCCTATCGCAGGTGAAGACCATCTGTTTGCCCGCGTCGTAAAGGGCATTGAAGGTATGGAAGAGCTCTTCCTGGACGCCGAACTTGTCCTGGAGAAAGTGGATGTCATCTATAAGAAGAATATCGACAAAGCGATATTTGTTTTTGAAGCTCTGGGTGGATGAAGACTTGTCGTGAATGGAGTTTATGAACTCGTTGGTGAACTCCTCGGCCGAGACGCAGATGATCTTCGCCTTTTCGTTCTGCCCCCAAATCCTGTTGCCGATAGACTGCATCAGGTGGGTTTTGCCGAGACCGACACCGCCGTATATGAGGAAGGGATTGTAGTTGACGCCGGGGTTCATCGAAATGGCCATGGCGGCGTTGGCGGCGAACTTGTTGTTCTCGCCTATGACGAAGCTATCGAATGTGTAGTCTAACCTGAGTTGTGGATGCTTGCTGCGGGAGGCGGCGAGGGCCCTGGCCGGTCTGGGCGTTTGGGCGGGCGAATCGCCTCCCTCGTCATCCACGGAAGGTCTGATCTCCTTCGGCATCGCGCTCGGTTTCACGATCACGAACTCGACGGAAAGGCTCTTGCCTGAAAGGTCGAGGAGCTTGGCTTCGATGAGGCGCTGGTACTGGCGGGAAACCTGGTCCCGGTAAAAGGCCGAGGGAACGCGGACCAGGACGGAGTTTTCGCGTGCCGATTCGTAACCGAGATTGAACCACATCGAGAATTCGTGTTCA
>DATKTD010000015.1:0-9384 GCA_035531315.1 Rectinemataceae bacterium | reverse complement strand
CTGCCCCGTAGCAGGAGGCCGCGAGCCCGGGATCCCAGCCGTGGGTCTCCCCGACGAGGACGCGGTCCTCGCCCGCAATGGCACGCATCTGGCGGAATATCTCGTGGACCTCGGGCCGGTTCCGATCGTAGAGGTGTTTCTGGAAAAGATCGGGAATCAGCCGAAGGGAGGGGGGATTCGACCGGAACTCGGCGTCCTTGATGTAGGCAGTGGCCACGTCGAGGCGAAAGCCGTCGACACCGAGCTCCAGCCAATAGCGCATGATGTCGTAGATCTCCCGGCGGAGCCCCGGATCGCGCCAGTCGAATTCCGGCTGGAAGCGGGTAAAGGTCCCCAGATAGCGCTCGCCGGTGGCCGGGTTGGGGAACCAGGCCGAGGCCTGTTCGAATAGACAAATCCAATTGTTAGGTTTTTTGCCGGCCAGAGGCTTCCAGAGGTAGTAGTTGTGCTCGGGGGCCGACGTGGAGGCCCTGGCCGCCTTGAACCAGGGATGCTCGTCCGAGCTGTGGTTGACGACGAGGTCGAGGATGACGCGGATGCCCCGATCGTGGGCCTCCGCGAGGAGCCTTCGCGCGTCGGCGAGGTCGCCGTAATCCGCGTCCACGCCCCGGTAGTCGGCGACATCGTAGCCCCAATCCTTCTTCGGGCTCGGGAAGAAGGGCGATAGCCAGAGGGCGTCCACCCCGAGGGCCGCCAGATAGTCGAGGCGGCCGATTATGCCCCCGAGGTCGCCGATGCCGTCTCCGTTGGAGTCGGCGAAGCTTCGCGGATAGATCTGGTAGAAGACGGCGTCCTGCCACCATCGCCTCATGACTGGCCATCCTTCCGCCCGAGACAGCCTCGGGCCTCCACGTCTCGGGAGGCATAGGTCCTGCAGGCCAAGCGCAGGCTGCCGTCGACCGGAAGACCGAGGGCCGAGAGACGGGCGCGCTCGTCCACGCCCATGGGGCTGAGCCCCTCCGCGGATGAGGCTTCCACGCGACAGGTCCCGCATTGGGCCCGGCCCCCGCAGTCGTGACGGATAGGCGCCCCGATCTTCATGATGGCGACGAGGATGGTGGTCACGGGCGAGAGCGGCACGGACCGCGCCACGGCCTCTCCGGCCGGAAGGAATCGTAATGTCGCCATCAGACCGCCACCGTGCTCCGGTTCCTTCCCCCCTCCTTGGAGGCGTACAAAGCCTTGTCCGAGCGCTCGACCAGCTGTTTGGCATTGATATCGCGATCGGGATCGAAGGCCGCGACACCGATCGAGATGGTCACGGAAACCTTCGTGCCCTCGTATTCGAGTACGGTGGCCGCGATGGCCGTCCTGATCCGTTCGGCGATGGCGAAGGCCGTCGTCGCGTCGGCGTCGGGGAGCATGACGCAGAATTCCTCGCCGCCGAAACGGGCGGCCACGTCGCGGGCCCGCACCATCCTCTGGATGGTCCGCGCCACCGACTTGAGGACGACGTCGCCGAACTGGTGGCCGTGCGTGTCGTTGAAGAGCTTGAAGCGATCGATGTCGAGCATCAGGACCGAGACGCCGCCCCCTCCCCCGCGGATGGCGTCGATCCTTTCGACGAGGACGGTCCAGAAGTAGTGCTTCATCCTGAGCCTGGTCATCATGTCCGTCGTTGTCATCTCGAAGAGAAAGGCGTTGTTGATGGCGATGGCGGCCATCACCGCGATGTCGACGAGGTACTCGCGTTCGGGGGCCGTGAATTCGCCCCTGCTGTCGATGCGCTCGCCGATGACGAGGATGCCGTTGATGGCGCCCTTGGATTTGAGCGGCACGACGAGCTCGGGGCCAAGGGAGACGAGGGCGGCGAGCCCGTCGAGGGAGCCGAGCCGGGCCTCGATGTCGGCGAGGGAATAGCAGCCGTACTGGCGCTGGAAGAGGCGGATGACAGGATGCTCGTCGGGGATCGCGTAGTCGACCCCGTGTTCCGTCTCGAAGCCTTTATAGTTGCGATGGAGGCTGAACCATGGCGCGTCGAGTCCCTTGCGGGCGAAGAGCCCGGCCCGGAGCACGTTGAACTGGCCCATGACGGCGTAGAGGATGGACTCGATGAGGACATTGTAGTCGAGGGTGGAACTCAGGCTCTTCGAGACCTCGAGAAGCTGCCGGAGGTCGAAGATCTGCCTTTCGTAGTACTCGCGCTCGTCGGCGGGGAAGCCCGGACGCGTGTCGCTCATGGGATCGGCCCTTCCGTCAGCGGGGCCGCCTGGGCCTGCGAGGGACCCGAGACCCTCGCTTCGGCCGAGGACGCCGCCGGGGATGCCGGGCCGAGAACGCCGAAGCTGCGCATTATCCGCGAGAGGAGGACGAGGCGGTCCCGCCCCTGGGTGATCTGGGCGAAGATCTCGCGGTTGCGCGCCCCCCCGAAGGTCCTGATATTGGTCACGATCTCCGGGCTCGGCCTCTTCGAATCGGCCACGATATCCTGTACCGCCTCCCCCAGCATGAGAAAGAGGCCGGCCTCGTCCTGAGCGATGTCGCGGGCCATCCCGTTGATGCCGTCGACGATCCTCCCGAGGAAGGCGGTGATGTCCTTGCCCCTCCGGATCTCCTCGACGTAGCGCTTGAGGGCCATCGTCGACATGCGCCCGTTGCCGGTGAGCTGGCGCTCGAAATCGGCGATGCGCGAGGCCGATTTTTCGCATTGGTACAGGACGTTCGCGACATTGTTCTGGAAGACCTTATTGTCGAAATAGCCCTCGACGAGGATTCGCTTGAGGGGTTCCTTGACGATCTGCTCGAAGACGGAGCCGTCGAAGGTCCTGAGCACCCGGAGGGGTTTTATCCAGAGAAAACCGCAGGGACTCTCCCGCCTGAGGAAGGCGTCCATCTCCTCGTCATAGCCCTCGATGGTCTCGATCTCCTGCGAGCCGAAGAGGGCGGCTATGTCGGCCGTGACGGTCGTCTCCCGCCTTTCCCGCCGGATCCTGTCGCGGTCCTTCTCGAACTGGCTGACGAGGCCCTGCCTGTAGGCGGAAAAGTGTTCCCCCTTGCTTTCGGGGATGGAGGGCTCGAAGCGGGGATCGCCCTTGATGGCCCGGGCCAGCGAGAGAAGACGCGCCGGGGCGAAAGGTCCCGCGAGCATGTGGTCGAGCTTTTCCACGCGCTTGGCCACCTGCTGGCGCCGCGAATCGTCGACGTCCGTCGACCTCCTGTCCATAAGTCTTATGATGTTCTCCCTGAGGTGAGCCTCGAAGACGAAATGCTCGAGGACGAAGTGGAGATCGAGAAGCTCGGGAAGGACCTGCTCGCCCTCGACCGGGACGAACTCGCCCCGCTTTTTGGGATTCTCGATGGAGACGCCCGGGTCGAAGAGGGCGAGGAGGCGCTCGAAATCGAATCGCGAAAGATCGACGAAGGCCGATACGGCATCGAGCTCCTCGTCGATACGACGCGGACCGAGGCCCTCGAGCTCGGAGAGCAGGGCCTGGAAGTCGGAGTCCATCCGGTCGAGCTCGGACTCGGAATCGAGGGAGTTGAGGAGCCGGTCGTTCATACCCTCGTAGGTGAGGGTCCGCCTGAGTTCGAGGCCGACCTGCGAGAGCCGGCACTCGATGAGAAAATCGAGGAAACGCCTCGCGACGCGCTGGTCCGAACTGGCGACGGTGACCTTGATGAGATCGGAAAGCGGCTTGAGAAGCCTGGCGAAATCGAGGAGGGATTCGGCAAAGGAGACGAGGACGAGGTTCTGGCGCGGGCGGTACCAGCCGCCCTGCGAATCCGAGAGATAGGCATAGATCTTTCTGAGCTCGGCGCGCCTGGCCGTCTCTTCGGGATCGCGAGAGAAAAGGCGGGCGAACAGCGCTTTTAGGAATCTCAAGAAGGCCATGGGCCAATTGTACGTGGTCCCATGGTGTGGAGCAACCGAAATCAGGCGCTCGAACGGCCGTGGCGGCGAGGGCCGAAATCCCGAGAGACCGCCCTTGCGTGGCCGCCATCCTCGGCATGGAATTCGAGGGTGCGGGCAGGCCCCCTCATGAGGCTCCGCTCGGCGCAGATCGGCGCCTTTAGCCTGAGGGCGAGGGCGAGGGCATCGGAAGGCCTGACCTCCTTGGCGTGGCGGCTGAAACCGCGGCGATAGACGAGCCTGGCCCTCGGGTCCTCGCCGGGAGGGCCGAAGAGCTCGGCCCTTTCGAGACTCATGCCCCCCTCGCGAAAGAGGTCCGCCATGAGATCGTGGGTGAGGAGGCGCGAGGGAGTGATGCCCTCGAGTTGCAGGAGGATGGCGCTGGCTTCGAAGGGCCCAACTCTCACGCTGATGCCGCCCTCGCCCATCCCCGCGCTCTCGCGGAGGTAGACGAGGGGAAGGACATCGCCCTCCTCCACGGAGACGCCGCTCACTTCCACGAACACCATGTCTTTCACCATGTCCGGAAGATAGCCCGCCTCGCCGGGCGATTCAGATAAATGCGCCAGTATTGACACCCCTACGGCCTCAACCTACACTTTTTCAATCGCCTCTGCCGGGCGATGCGGAGGCTGGATGTCGGAATTCCTCTCGGACGCGGATTTTGAGCTCTATCGCAAGCTCGTGTACGACGAGAGTGGAATCCATTTTTCCATGACGAACCGCTCGATCCTCGAAAGCAGGCTCAAGGAAAGGCTCCGCGACAAGAAGATCGAGAGCCTCAAGGATTATTTCCAGATCATCGTGAAGGACAAGGAGGAGCTCAAGACCTTCCTCGATTCCGTCACGACGAACCTCACGCGATTTTTCCGCAACCAGGCCCATTTCGACGCCATCGAGAAATTCGTCGTGCCGGCCCTCGTAAAACAGAGGGCGGCCGAGCGCAAGCTCCGCTTCTGGAGCGCGGGCTGCTCCACGGGAGAGGAGCCCTACACGATCGCGATGCTCCTCAGGGAGATACTGCCCGCGGGCTGGAGCTTCGAGGTCATCGCCTCCGACATCAGCCTCAAGTCGCTGATGGTCGGCAAGGAAGGATTCTACGCGGACGGCCGCCTCCAGGGCGTGCCAGAAAATTATCTTGGGAAGTACTTTGAAAAAAAACCGGGCGGCTACCAGATCCGCGACGATATACGTAAGCTGGTCCGCTTCGATTATCATAATCTCAAGAACGATTCGGGGCTCAGGAACCTCGATGTCATCTTTTGCCGCAACGTCCTCATCTATTTCGACGAGGCGGCCCAAAAAGCGGCAGTCGAACGTTTCTGGGAGGCGATGGCGGGGCATGGCTACCTCTTCATCGGGCACTCCGAGTCGCTGTTCGGCATGAACACGAAATTCGAATTCGTGAAGACCGATTGGGCCTGTTTTTACAAGAAATAGCGGAGGTATCCCCCTTGTCCGAACCCGTCTCCGTCCTCGTCGTCGACGACTCCGCCCTCATGCGCAATCTCGTCTCGCGCATCATCGAGACGACCCCCGGCCTCCGCGTCGCCGACAAGGCGATGAACGGCATCTTCGCGCTCCAGAAGATTCCCCGCTGCAATCCCGACATCATCGTCCTCGACATCGAGATGCCGGGCATGAATGGCATCGAATTCCTCAGGGAGAGGCGCAAGCTCGGCATCGACATCCCCGTCGTCATCCTGTCATCCGTCGCGAAGAAGGGGGCCGAGGTCACGATGGAGGCCCTGGCCCTCGGGGCCGCCGACTTCATCACCAAGCCTTCGGGCTCCATCTCCTCTGACATCCATACGGTCGCGGCCGAACTGGCCCGCCTCCTCCTCGTCTGGGGAACCCAGTACCAGAAGATCAAGGGCCGCAGCCCCCTCGCCTACGATTTCGAGGCCCCCGAGCGCATGTTCGAGCCCATGCCCACCCTCGAGGCGAGGGCTGCCCAAGCGAGGGCGCCTAAGCCCGAGCCGCCCAAGCCCCAGCGCCAGGGCGGGCCGATCGAGCTCATCGCCATCGGCATCTCGACGGGAGGCCCCAATGCCCTGAGAGAGGTCTTCGCGAAGATCGACCCCGAGCTCCCCCAGCCGATCCTGGTGGTCCAGCACATGCCTCCCGGCTTCACCGAGGAGTTCGCCAAGAGCCTGGACCGGATATGTCCCCTCGACGTGAAGGAGGCGGCCGAGGGAGACCTCGTCCGAAGCGGGCGCATCCTCATCGCCCCGGGCGACCGCCACATCGAGGTCGAAAAGCGGTCCCTCGGCGCAATCGTCCACCTCACGGAGGCCCCGCCCATGAACGGCCACCGGCCGAGCGCGGACGTCCTCTTCGCCAGCGTGGCGAAGCACTACCAGAACCGGGCGCTCGGCGTGATCATGACGGGGATGGGGCGGGACGGGGCGAGGGAATTGGGGAACATCTACCGGGAAGGGGGCTATACCCTCGGACAGGACGAGGCCTCGAGCGTGGTCTATGGCATGCCCAAGGTCGCCTTCGAACTCGGGCACGTCCAGAAACAGGTAGCCCTGGCGGACATGGCTAGGGAGATCTCGGACCTGGCCAAGGCCCATCGGCACTAGGTCGGAAGGCCGATTTCGACAGTCAAGCGACCATCGAAACCGGCTCACATCTCCTGGACGACTTCCTTGACCTCGGGAATGGTCTTCTTGAGATAGTTCTCGACGCCCTGCTTGAGGGTGAAGGTGGACATCGGGCAGGAACCGCAGGCTCCGGTGAGGCGCACGGTCACGAGACCATCATCGCCCACGGAAACGAGTTCGATATCGCCGCCATCGGCC
Organism: Rectinemataceae bacterium; assembly: GCA_035531315.1. Classification (GTDB taxonomy): domain Bacteria; phylum Spirochaetota; class Spirochaetia; order Treponematales; family Rectinemataceae; genus CAIJMU01. Next base: position 2,727 of record DATKTD010000015.1, on the reverse strand, counting down.
TGAAGCGAAGGGCGAACGTCTTCGATCGCCCGGGAAACCTTTTCTTGCAGCATAGGAGACTCCTGACAGGGAATGTAGCGATTGCCGACCCATCGGGTCAATCGCCGGGGCCGGTCGCGGAGAAGGGAATGCCCCTCAAAAGCGTCGCAAGCCCCCGATCGAGGTATACATGGCGGAAGGCCCTTCATCCATGCTAGAGTCGCATAAATAGAGTGGAGAGGAAAATGGCTCGCACCATAGTGTTCGTCAACCAGAAAGGCGGGGTCGGCAAGACGACAACCGCGATCAACCTCGGCGCCTATCTCGCCCTCGCGGGGAAGCGCACTCTCCTCGTCGACTTCGACCCCCAGGCCAATCTCACGAGCGGCGTCGGGGCCTCGGGCGGCGGGCGAGGCATCTACGAGGTGGTGAGCGGCTCCCTAAAACCCCGAGACGCCATCGTAAAGACCAAGATCGATCGCCTCAGCCTCCTGCCCTCCTCGATAGACCTCTCGGGGGCGACCATCGAGCTCGTCGACCGCGAGGACAGGAACCTCTACCTCAAGCGGGCCCTCGCCGAGGTCGCCGCCGACTTCGACTACATCCTCATCGACTGCCCTCCCTCCCTCGGCGTCCTCACCCTCAACGGACTGATGGCGGCCGACGAGGTCCTCATCCCCCTCCAGTGCGAGTACTTCGCCCTCGAGGGACTCTCCCTCATCCTCAACACCGTGAGTCTCGTGCAAAAGAGCATGAATCCCAAGCTCAAGGTAGGCGGCATCATCTTCACCATGTACGACTCTCGCACCAAGCTCGCCCAGGACGTCGTCCAGCAGGTGACCGAATATTTCAAGGATCGGGTCTTCCGGACCATCGTGCCGCGCAACGTGCGCCTCTCGGAGGCTCCCTCCCACGGCCTGCCCGTCGCCCTCTACGATCCCGCGTGCATCGGAGCCAAGAGCTACGAGGCCCTCGCCAAGGAGCTCGTGGCGAGGACCGAGGGCGGGGCCGAAGAGCCCGCGCGCGCCGAGAGCGTCGCCGTGCAGGGCAGCCTTTTCGCGAAGGCCAGCCGCATCGAGACGGAGGGCAGGTAGGATGGCGGCGAGATCCTTCGGACTCGGCAAGGGGCTTTCGGCCCTCATCCCCGAACCCGAGCCGGTGCCCATCGAGGAGAGCCCTCCCGTTCCCTCCGGAGAGGGGCTCCACCTGGGCGGCAGGCCGGCGGCCGCCCCCTCGGCCCCGCAGGCCGGAGGCAACGGCGCTGTGCTCCGCGTCGCCCTCGGCCGCATCGAGTCCAACCCCGACCAGCCGCGCAAGAGCTTCTCGGAGACCTCGATAGCCGAGTTGGCCGAGTCGATAAAGCGACACGGCCTGATCCAGCCCATCATCGTCGAAGCCCTGGACGCCGGATCCCCGGGAGTCGACGGTCAGGACGAGGCCAGGGGCGGGCCGGCCGCGCGCTACCGCATCGTCGCCGGCGAGCGACGATGGAGGGCGGCCCAGGTCGCCGCCCTCAAGGAAATACCCGTCATAGTACGGTCCTTTTCCGCCGAAAAGCGACTCGAGATCGCCCTCATCGAGAACGTCCAGCGCGAGGACCTCAACCCCGTGGAAGAGGCCGAGGCCTATCGCGGGATCATGGAGATCACGGGCTGCACGCAAGAGGAAGTCGCCGACAAGGTCGGTAAGTCCCGCCCCGCCATCGCCAACGCCCTCCGCCTCCTCAAGCTCTCGCCGACCATGCTCGCGACCCTCCGCGACGGGACGATAAGCCCCGGCCACGCCAGGGCCCTCCTCGCCGTGGCCGACCCCACCGATCGCGAGATCCTCTTCGCCCGTCTCCTCGCCGAGGAGCTCTCGGTAAGGCAGGCGGAGGCCGCGGCCCTCGATTTCGGCAAGGGCAAGAAGGCCAAGGCGGCGGCCGCAGGACCGAGCCCGGGTGCCGGCCAGGGCCATCCCGAGGCCGGGCGCAGGGTCGCCGAGATCCTCGAGGCCGAGCAGCGGCTTATCGAAGCCTTCGGCACCAAGGTGAGCATCAGGGGAGACCTCCAGAAAGGCGCAATTACGATAGAATATTACTCGATGGACGACCTCGAGAGGATACTCGAGGCGACCAGGGCGCACTGAGGGTGGGCGGCGACGCGATCCGCGTCATGCCCTACGAGAGGCGCTTCGAGGGCGATCTCGTGGAGATATGCTGGCGCACCGGCCTCATGGGCGAGAGCCTCGAGGGCACGGGGCGCTTCGAGGACCGGAGGCTCTTCGGCCTCCTCTTCGTGCTCCAGTTTCCGCGTAGCTGGCCGGAGACCTGTTGGGTGGCGGTGAGGGGCGAGGCGGACCGCGAAAGGGCCGTCGGCTACATCGTCGGCACGGTCGACGCGGCCGCCCAGGCCCGAGCCTCCCGCTCCCTCGTCGCCTGGCACTGGCGCATCCTTTTCCGCGCCTTCCTCTGGAGTTCGTGGCGCCATCCGGAATCCTTCCGCCAGCTCCTCGCCTTCGGTCGTTCGAAGGCGAAGACCCTCTGGACCGATCCCGATTACCGCCAGGCGGACTACCCCGCCTGTCTTCACATGAACCTCCTCCCCGACTGCCAGGGCCAGGGCCTAGGCACGCGCCTCATGGGAACATTCCTCGATGAGCTCAGGCGGCGAGGGGTAGGAGGCGTCCACCTCGGGACCTCGGACCGCAATCTCAAGGCCCTCCCTTTTTACAAGAAAATGGGCTTCAGACCGGTCCGGGAAAGCGAAG
>DATKTD010000014.1:0-3808 GCA_035531315.1 Rectinemataceae bacterium | reverse complement strand
AGGATGCGAGGTCTCTTCGAACTTACGGAGAAGCTCTCCATTCCCTATTTCTGCTTCCACGATCGCGACATAGCACCCGAGCGGGCCAGCCTCCGCGAGTCGAACCGCGATCTCGACGCCATCGTCGCCCTCACGAAGGATCTGATGAAGACGAGCCCGACGCGCCTCCTTTGGGGCACGGCCAATCTCTTCTCCCATCCCCGCTACGTGCACGGCGCGGCGACGAGCCCCGATCCCCGCGTCTTTGCGCACGCGGCCGCCCAGGTGAAGAAGGCCATCGAGGTGACCAAGGAGCTCGGCGGGACCAATTATGTCTTCTGGGGGGGGAGGGAAGGCTACGAGACCCTCCTCAACACCGACATGAGGCTCGAGCTCGAAAATCTTTCCCGCTTCCTCCGCATGGCCGTGGACCACGCGAAGGCCATCGGATTCACCGGTCAGTTCCTCATCGAGCCCAAGCCGATGGAGCCCACCAAGCATCAGTACGACTCCGACGCGGCTGCCTGCTTCGCCTTCCTCCAATGGTCGGATCTTCTCCCGCATTTCAAGCTCAATATCGAAACGAACCACGCGACCCTCGCCGGCCACACGATCCAGCACGAGCTCGCCTACGCCCGGGCCAACGGCATCCTCGGCTCGGTCGACGCCAACCAGGGCGACGAACTCCTCGGTTGGGATACCGACCAGTTCCCGACCAACCTCTACACGGCCGCCTTCATGATGTACGAGATCCTCCAGAACGGCGGTCTCCACTCCGGGGGCCTCAATTTCGACGCCAAGCCCCGCCGGGGTTCCATGACCCCCAGCGACCTCGCGATTTCGCACATCGCGGGCATGGACAGCTTCGCCCGCGGGCTCGAGATCGCCCAGGCGATGCTCGATTCGGGGGCCCTCGCCAAGCCCCTCGCCGAGCGCTACGCGACGTGGAAGACCGGCCTCGGCGCCTCTATAGCCGCCGGCAATGAGAGCCTTTCGAGTCTCGAGAAGGCGGCGCTCGACGCTCCGGCCTTCGAGGTCCTCTCCGGAAGGCAGGAGGAACTCGAGGCCATCGTCAATCGCTTCATCTGAGCTAGGAGGGAGATATGGGCGAACTCGATCTGACGCTCGGCATCGATTCGAGCACCCAGGGCACGAGCGCGGTGCTCCTGCGTCGCGACGACTTCACCCTCGTCGCGGAGACGCGGGTCCGCTACCGCGACGATCCCCGCCTCGCGGGCTTCGGACTCGCGGGCGAGTCGCCCATTCTTCCCCCGACCGAGGAGGGAGAGGCACATCAGCCCGCCGCCCTCTATCTCGCCGCCCTCGAGGCGGTCCTCGCCGATCTGCCGCGCGAGTTCCTCGCCCGCGTCGCCGCGATCGACCTCTCCGCGCAGCAGCATGGGCAGGTCTGGCTCGGCGAGAAAGGCCTCCTCGCCATGGCCGGGCTTAGGGGGCGAGGCGCCGGAGCGGCGGGCGCGCCCGATCTGACGGCGCGGATCGCTCCCGGCCTCGCCTGGGACAGGGCACCGATCTGGATGGAGGCGAGCACGGCGAGGGAAGCGGCGGGTCTCCGCGAAGCCATGGGCGGATCGGAGGCCATGGTGGCCGTCTCGGGTTCGGATAGCCCCCTCCGCTTTTCGGGCGCGGTGCTCGCGCACGAGGCGGCCCGTCATCCCGAAGCCTGGAAAGAGACTCGACGGGTCCATCTCATCTCGTCCTTTTTGTGCGGCGTCCTCGCGGGCAGGCCCGATTCCCCCGTCGACTGGGGCAATGGGAGCGGCACGAGCCTCATGAACTGGTACCGGCGCGATTGGGAAGGAGGCCTGGTCTCCGCGGCGGCGCGGCTTGCCGGCGACGGCCCCGGGCTCTTCGCTTCGCGCCTTCCCCCCCTTGCCGATCCCCTTGCCTTCTCCGGTACTCTGGCCGCCTACTTCGTCGAGCGCTTCGGCATGTCCCCCGACTGTCGCGTCGTCGTCGGCTCGGGCGACAATCCCCAGAGCAAGGTCCTCGCCTCGGGCGTCCTTCTTTCGCTGGGCACGAGCTTCGTCCTGATGGCCGACGGGGAAAGACCCCATATGTCAGCCAACGCGATGTACGACGGGCTGGGATCTCCCTTCATGTTCGGCTGCCGGACCAACGGGGCCCTGGCATGGGAGCGCCTTAGGCGGGATCACGGGCTCGGTCCCGAGGATTTCGCCGCTTCGGAGCGAGCCCTCGCCCAACTGCCCCCGGGCGGTCCGCCGCGGATCTACCAGCCCGAGCGCGAGTCCTTCCCCGACTCCCCCAGCCTCGACCTCGGGCGAAGGTCCGATTTCGCCGCCGACTACGCGGGAGTCGTCGATTCGTCGCTCGGCCTCCTCTGGTTGGGCTCGCGAGCCTTCGCGGCGAAGTCGGCATCGATAGCGGTGACGGGCGGCGGCGCGTCGAGCCGGGGCGTCCTCGAGAGGGTGGCGGCGATCTGGCGCTCCCCCGTCCTGCCCATCGCGAGCGTCGGGGCGGCCACTGGCGCCGCCCTCGCGGCGGCGATGGCTCTCATTCCCCCGGAAGAGCGTCTGGCGGTCCTTCCCGGCGCCCGGGCGCGGGCCGCGGGGGCGGGAAACAGGATAGAGCCGCGGGCGGATCTCGTCGAAGCCTATCACGGAAGCGGCGGCAGGCTCGCGGCCCTCGAAAAAGCGGCGAGGGAGGCCGGAGTTCTTGGAATCTGAGCGGGAGGTCCGGCTCAGGCGCGGAGGGCATCGCCCATCCGGCATATGCGAAAGGGAGGCCCTTCGAGCCTTTGCCCGGCCAGGGTGGAAAAGCCGACCGAGCTTCGGCCGCGCAGCGCTCCGATTCCCCTATTGACCGGCGCGCGGGCGGCTGTTCTTTCGACGGAAATGGCTATACACTCGTCGCCTGGCGTCAGCGCCAGCAATATTCCATTGGGTCGTGCCCGCGCTCGATGTCGCGGGGCGCAGGTCGAAAAGGAATCCGGATGGAAATGCGTCGCAGTCTCGAGCGATCGCAGGTGTTTCTGCTTTCACTTGTATCCGTGGCTTCGTTTTTCGAGGGTTATGACTTCATCATCCTCAGTCTCGTCCTCCCCTTCCTGCGCGAAGACTTCAAGTTGAGCATCCTCGAGGCCGGTTTCGCGACCTCGATCATCGCCATCGGCACCATCGTCGCCTTTTTCGTGGTAAGGCTCGGCGACTACTTCGGCCGCAGGGCTATGCTCATGTGGACGGTGCTACTTTACACGGCGGCCACCGCGGCCACCGCCTTCACGAACAGCGTCTACGGATTCGTGGCTATGCAGTTCCTCGCGAGGGCCTTCCTCGTCGCAGAGTGGGGCATCTCGAATGTCATGATCGCCGAGGAGCTCCCCGCGCACAAACGAGGCTTCGGCATGTCCATCGTGAACGCGGCCTCGGGCGTCGGCGCCGTGGTGGGCTCGGCCCTCTTTCCCATCGTGGCCAGGGCGCCGCTGGGCTGGCGGACGATGTACCTGATCGGCGTCATCCCCCTCATCATCGTCTTCTTCATCAGGAGGAGCGTGAAGGAAACCAGGCGATTCTCGGAGATTCGCGAGCGTTATGTGAAACCTGACTTCACCGAGATAACGCGGAATCCAAATCGAAGGAATCTCATTCTCATCGCCCTTCTGTGGTTCTTCATGTATCTCGGCTATACGCCCATACTGACCTTCTACACCGATTTCGCGATCCACGAGCGCGGTCTCACGGCGAGGGAGGTGTCCCTCATCATTTCGGTGGCCTTCGTGGTCGGCCTCACGGGCTACGTGCTCGCCGGCAAGCTCATGGACCTCTGGGGCCGACGCCCGACCTCGGTGCTC
>DATKTD010000013.1:0-15061 GCA_035531315.1 Rectinemataceae bacterium | reverse complement strand
GATTCGGGATCGGCCGAGGTCGGGGCCCTCAACGCGGCCTACCTCCGGGCGGGGCTTATTCTTCCTTGGACGAGCTATCCCCTTTCGCGCTCTCGCCTTCGGGAGCTGGGGCAGGAGCTCGAGGCTGCCGGAGGGGCGGCCCCGAGGATGGCGGCCTTCGAGGCCGATTCGGCGCCCTGGTCGGCTTCGGGCTTTATCGACATCAATTATGACCTCTATGCCAGCGGGCAGACAGGACTCGTGCAGCCCTCCGCGCCACGCGACGGCATCGACCTGCAGCGGGCCTGGCTTTCGAGGCCGAGCTTCGCGCGGCTCGGGGCCCAGTTTTCGGGCGGAGGGGCGGATGCCGAGGCCGAGCTCGACATCAAGCAGGCCTGGGACGGCTCCACCTGGTTTTCGGGGGACAACAATCCCTTCGGCAGGAAGATCACCGCCGACATCGGCTTCGATTCGCATATCCTGAAGCGAGGCCTCCTCGGCTGGGAATCCGGGGCGATCCGCGCCTGGATAGGGCGGGACGCGATCAATATCGGCCCCGCGGGTTTTTCGAGCCTCTATCCCTCGGCGGCCCTTCCCTATTTCGACGCGGCGCGGATGCAGACCCACATCGGTCCCTTCAACTTCGATTGGGTGATCGCGAGTTTCCTTCCCAACAAGAACTGGGAAGGTAGCGACGTCGATAGCGTGAGCTATAATGGGACGAGTTGGGGTGGGGCCTGGTGGGACGCGGACAACGCGATGGCCGGCGCTTCGAGCGGCGCCACGGGCTCGACCAAGATCGTCTATGTCCTCCATCGTTTTTCCTATGAAAACGGAAGGGTCTCGGCCGGGGTGGCCGAGGAGCAGATGTACGCGCGGAACACGCTGCCATCGGAGGTCTACAACTACCTCCCCTTCGGCCTCTTCCACGACATCGACACCTACCCCGACAATGTGACCGTCGTGGTCGACTTCGGGCTCGCGATCACGAGGGGCCTCGGCCTCCGCGTGACGGCCGGGCTCGACGACCTCAGCTCGGACATCTTCGGGGTGCCCGACAGCCCCGTGCCGACGATTCCGGCCGTCATCGGGGGGGCCGACTTCGCCTTCGACGCCATGGGGCTCTCCTTCGAGGGGGTTGCCGAGGGTGGCTATACCCACTACCTCTGGGGCAACTTCGACGCGAACGCGAACCAGAGCGGGAATTGGAGCGGGAACGGGAGCTTTTTGGCGAGGATGATAGCCCGCTACGCGGGGGGGGCCATCCTTCCGCTGACGAGCCCCTACGGCCCCGGCTCGACCTGGGCGAGGACCTCGATCAGCGTTAGGGGCCTGCCAGGAGGGATCGTGGTGAGGCCGAGGGCCCTGGTATTGTGGAAGAACCCCTCGGTCAATCTGATCACGACGCCCTATCAGACGAACACGAGCCTCGTCTCCTGGAGCGACAGCCCCTTCGTCGACATAGGCCTCGAGGGAGACTGGAGCCTTGTCTTCGGGCCGACGAGGCTCGGGCTTTCCGTGACGCCCCAGTTCGTGCTCGTGCAGGGCGTACCCTCCGCGGCCATCGACCTGCTGCTGCGGGCGAGCCTCGGATCCGGGGCCGACAATGTGGGGAACAAGGTCCAATGGTGGTAGGCGCGAAAACGGGCGGGGCCCGGGCGGCGCGGAAGCGGGGTGGGCGATGACCGTCGATGCCTTCATAAAGGGCTATTCCAGGGCGAAGGGGAGCGGCTCGCTTCCCATGTCCCTCGTCCTCGCGATCACCGACCTCGCGGTCATACTCTTCTGCTTCGGGCTCGGATTCCTCTCGGTCAAGCTGGTCGCCTACACGGCGATCAACTCGAAGTCATTCATTACCTATTGGTATTATCTTCCGGCCTTTTCCTTCATTTTCTGGGGTATCAGGCTTTATCCGGGGCTGAGCCTGGCCCATCCGGAGGAGCTCAGGCGCTTTGCCCTGGCTTCGCTCTTCGGGCACATGGGCATCGTCGTCTCGCGCCTGATCATCGGCAACAAGCTCGACGCCTACTCGATAGCCTTCATGATCTCCTGGGTGGCGAGCATTCCGATCTTTTCGGCGGGGCGGGGCATCGCGCGGCGCCTCTTCATGCGAAGCGACTGGTGGGGGGTGCCGGTGGCGATCTTCGGGGCGGGAAAGACGGGAAGACTCCTCGTCGACCGCCTCCTCCAGCACCCCTGGCTGGGCGTGAGGCCCGTCGTCTTCCTGGACGACGCGGTCTTCGCCGAGGACAGCTACCGCGGGGTGCCGATCGTGTCGGGGACGCAGAACGGCCTCAGGCTGGCGGAGGAGTGCGAGCTCGACTCGGCCATCGTCGCGATGCCGGGGGTGGACAGGGCCAGGGTGGCGGACATCGTGGCCGACCACGTGAGGGCCTTTCGGCGCTACACGATAATCCCCGACTTCTTCGGCATGACCAACATGTGGATAACCGTGCGGGATTTCGACGGCATCATGGGCCTCGAGGTCAACCAGGTCCTCCTTTCGCGCTTCAATCAGGGCATCAAGCGTTTCCTGGACATCGCGATCGTGGTGGTCGGGGGCCTCGTCATCAGTCCCTTCCTCCTCCTCCTCGCCCTTGCTGTGAAGATCGACTCGCCCGGCCCCATATTCTACGGCCACCATCGGCTGGGTAAGGACGGGAAGCCCTTCAAGGCCTGGAAGTTCCGCTCGATGGTGCGGAACTCGAAGGAGGTGCTCGAGAACCTCCTGGCCTCCGATCCGGCCCTCCGCGAGGAATGGGAGAACAGCTTTAAGCTCCGCGACGACCCGCGGATAACGAAGATGGGGCGCTTTCTCCGGAAGACGAGCCTCGACGAGCTGCCCCAGATCTGGAACGTCCTCCTCGGGGAGATGAGCCTGATCGGTCCGCGGCCGATCATCGAGGCCGAGGTCGAGAAGTACGGCCACCACTACAAGCTCTTTTCGAGCGTGAAGCCGGGCATGTCGGGGCTCTGGCAGGTTTCGGGCCGCTCGGACCTCGACTACGAGGAGAGGGTGGCCCTCGACATCTACTACATCCAGAGCTGGTCGCTCTGGCTGGACCTCTACATCCTCTTCAAGACCTTCGGCGTGGTGGTCGCTGGGCTGGGGGCGTATTGAGTCCCCTCGTGACCGTGTTAACGCCGACCTGGAACCGCGCCCACACGCTGCCGGCCCTGAAGGAATCGCTCGAGGCGCAGACTTCGCGCGATTTCGAGTGGCTGGTGGTGGATGACGGATCGACGGACTCGACGGCAGCCCTCCTCGCTTCGTGGGAGGGAAGGACCGACTTTCCTTTTCGGTACATGCGGACGGAGAACGGGGGCAAGCACCGGGCTCTGAACCGTGGCGTGCCCGAGGCCAGGGGCGAGGCGATCTTCATCGTCGACAGCGACGACAGGCTGCCGCCTAGGGCCGTCGCGCTCATCGCCGCGGCCTGGCCCGAGGCGCGGGCGGACGCGTCTCTCGCGGGGCTGGTGGGCTATCGGGCCAGCGGCAGGGGCCTGCGCATGGGTCCGGAATTCCCCGCGGGCCTGCGCCAGGCGAGCTCCCTCGACCTAGCCTGGCACCACGGGATGAGGGCCGACAAGGCGGAGGTCTTCAAGGCCTCGGTGCTGCGGGACTTTCCCTTTCCGGAAATAGAGGGCGAGAGCTTCCTGACCGAGGCCGTGGTCTGGAACAGGATCGCGAAAAGCCAGGGCCTCCTCCTCGTGCGGGAGATTCTTTATAGCTGCGATTATCTGGCCGACGGGCTTTCGGCGAAGAGCCTGGAACTACGGCTGCGGAACCCCAGGGGGGCGAGGCTGTACTACGACGAGCTGATGAGGGCCGAGGTACCGATGGCAGCCCGACTGCGGGCGAGGATCAATAGAGCGAGGATAGCTGTCCTCGCCGCGGCTGCCCATCCGCGCGGGAAAGGGATAGGCGTTTGATTCGGGTTTTCGATGCCCAGCTGGCCGGTCATGGTCACGAGCAATTCAACAGGGCGATGGCCCTGGCTCTGCGTTCGGGATTCGGCGAGGACCTCGTTCTCAGTCTGAACGAGACGCAAGCTGCAGAGTGGGCGAAGAGACCCGTGGCTGGCATCAGGGTGGAAGGGCTGGCCGTAAAGCAAAGCCCCGGCCTCGGGAAGCTTTTCGGGGCAATCGCCGAATGCTTCGCGATTCGACGTATCCTCCGCAAGACCGAGGGAGAGGGTTCACGCTTCGTTTTCGCGCTGTCGATAGGGCCGGTTGCCCTCTGGCTGTTCCGGCGCCTGCCCTCGGCCAGGGGTAGCTCCCTGCCCTTCGTCGTGACGCTTCATGGGGAGCTGCAGGAGCTCGCGAGTCCCAAGCGCGGCATCGCCTCGCGGGCCGCGTGGGTAAGGGCCGCCCTTGCTGGGAGGTCTAGGAATTTCCAGGCCATCGTGCTGGGGCGATCCATTGTCGCCGAGCTTGAAAAGGAAGGTATCGACGTCGCGGACTTCGTGGCCGTGCCGCATCCCTATTCCTGTCCACCCGTGGACCTTGGGCGAAAGGCGGGAAGGCCGCTCGAGATCGTCGCTCCGGGCGGGACCTCTCTGCTCAAGGGATCGCAGGAGATTTTCAGGCTCGCGGGACTGGTCCGAGATTCCTTGGGCGATGGGGCGGCCCATTTTGCCTTGCATGGCAGTTGGGATCCGGCCCTTTCAGCTTTCGACAATGGTCTCGTCGAGCATTCGGCTTTCGGGCGGCAACTGTCACCCGATCTTTACGACGAGGGTCTGCGTCGCGCTGACTTTTTTCTATTTCTCTACCCGCCCGGGAGCTATCGTCTCATGGCGAGCGGGGCCTTGCTTGACGCGGTCAGGATCGGCAGGCCCGTGCTTGCGCTCAGAACGCCCTATTTCGAAGAGGTATTTGGGATGTCGGGGGAGATCGGGAGGCTCTTCGACAGCATTGAAGGCATTGCCGATTTCGTCGCAGAGTTTTCCCAAAGCCTCGACGGAGAATCCTACGCTTTTTGGCTTGCGAATCTCGGATCGTTGCGAGGGAAGATAGACGAGGTCGCCGTGGGATCGGAGCTCGCAAGGGTTGTTGGCAATCGCGGGCGGCGGGGCGAATTTGCCTCGGTCCACTGAAATGGACGTGCAATGAAGATTCTCCATGTCATTACCAGGTCGGAAGAGGGCGGCGCCCAGACCGTCGTTCGGGAGCTCGCCGAAGGCTGCGTCTCGGCCGGCCATGAGGTTCTCGTCGCGAGCGGACCAGAGGGGCAGGGAGTCGCCTGGGGAGGCATGAACAAGCGGGTCTTGCTCTCGCAGGTGGAGCATCTCGGACGCTCAGTGAATCCGGCCCGGGATTTTACGGCCATCTTCGAGATCGGCGTCATCGCGCGGGGGTTTTCGCCCGACATAGTGCATTTGCATACTTCCAAGGCCGCGGCCCTCGGGCGACTAGCGCCCGGGGTGGACCCGCGCCGCGTCGTCTATACGATGCACGGCTACGACCAGCTCAGGCTCGCGAACCGGGCCTTCCTTCCCATCGACAGGGCCCTACGCAAGCGTGCTGCCGCTATCGTTGCCGTCAGCGCTCTCGATCGCGACGCGATGAAGACCGATGGCTACCCGGAGCCGGCCCTCATTCTCAACGGAACGTCGGCAGCCCCAATCAGGACGCCGGATGCCGTAGAGTCGGAACTCGAGGGGCTGAGGGCAATGGGTCTGCCTGTCGTGGTGGTCATAGCGCGGGCTACACGGCCCAAACGCCCCGATCTCGCGCGCGCGGTCGGGGCTTTGGTCGCCGGAAGGGCGACACTAGCCTGGGTGGGGAACGCGAGCGCCGAGGAGGCGGGACCTGGCATCCGCTTTCTCGGTTCTGCCCGATCCGCGGGTGGTTTATTGCGAAGGGGCGATATCGCCTTCTTGCCGAGCGATCACGAGGGGCTCCCCTTGGCGGTGCTCGAGGCCATGGCGGCGGGAGCACCGGTGGTCGCCTCGGCTGTGGGCGGGATCCCCGAGGCACTCGCCGGTGGAGCCGGCCTCGCCGTGCCCAACGATGCCAAGGCGATGGCCGCGGCCATCCTAGGGCTCGTTGGCGATTCGGCTCGCTATGAGGCAGTGGCTCGGGCGGGGCAGGAGCGATGGGCCGAGCGGTATTCGGGCGAGGCGATGGTTGGAGCCTATCTCGAGTTGTATCGGAGACTGATAAGGTGAGGAGCAATCCAATGGCAGATTCAGTCGTGGAGAAGATAAAGCGCAGAATTCGCGATGAGTGGTAAATATCTTTTCGACACAAACGCCGTTATCGCGCTTTTGCGGGGCGAACGAGATGTGGTCCTTAATCGAACGAAGGCCAAGCTTCCCGACCGCATAGTATGCGGAACCGCCCTGGCTTTTGATTCGGTCCTTCTTTCGGTAGACAGGCAATTAAAGTCCCTTTGGGAGCAAGAGTCGTCGAGATGAGGGTTCTCCATGTCATCAATTCCTTGGCCGCCGGCGGAGCCGAGCGCATGCTTGTGGACCTCCTTCCTCGTCTGGGCCTCCTCGACGTCAGCTGTTCAGTGCTGGTCCTCGACGGAAAGGACGATGTCTTTTCTTCCCAACTGAGGGAGGCGGGTATTACCGTCGAGTTCGCGAGGGAGGGGCAGAACTCGCCCTATTCGCCCAGGAACATCGCGGCCATAGTCGCGACCATAGGCCGCCACGAGCCCGATATCGTGCATGCCCACCTCGGCCCGAGCATGCATTGGTGCGCCATCGCCAGCCTGTGGGCCAGAAAGGTCGTGCTCGTGACGACCGAACATGCCACGGAAAACAGGCGCTGGTCGCTTCCTCTCGTGAAACAGCTCGACGCCTGGTGCTATGGGCGCTACAAGGCCATTGTCTGCGTCAGCGAGGACGCGAGGAAGGCGATAGAGCTTCGCGCCCCCCGGCAGGCGAAACGACTCGCGGTCATTCCGAACGGCATTCCTCTCGGGCGGATGAGCGGCGCGAAGCCGGCTCCGGATGTCGTGCGGCTCCTCGAGGGGCGGATCGGCATAGCGATGACGGCGCGCTTCGTACCCGCGAAGGACCATCCGACAGCCCTGAGGGCTCTGGCGATCCTCCACGAAAGCCATGCCCTCGTCATGGCGGGCGATGGGCCGGAGCTCGACGGGGCGCGATCCTTGGCGGCCGAACTCGGTCTCGGTCCGCGCGCGATATTCCTCGGGACCAGGAATGACATACCATCCGTCCTTGCCGCCTGCAGGGTCTACCTGCAGAGCTCGCGGGTGGAGGGGTTTGGCATCGCCGCCCTCGAGGCCATGGCCGCGGGGTTGCCCGTGGTGGCGAGCGACGCGCCGGGTCTGGGCGCCCTTGTAGACGGGGCGGGTTTGCTTTTTCCGGCCGGCGACTCGGGTAAATGCGCGGAATGCATTGGGGCCCTCGAAAATGGCCAGGCGCGGGATATGGCCATCGCCACCGGCATGAGACGCGCCGCCGCGCACCGGATAGAAGGAACGGCCGAGAAATACGAAGGACTTTACGGAAGCCTCCTCGAAGGGCCGAGGCCGAACGAATGATCTACTTCATCGTCTTCGGCGCGCTGGCCATTCTCTCGATCCTCGAAGCTCAAGACAGGCTGGGAAGGGCTCGACTTCCGCTTCTTGGGATCGCGGCCGTCTTTTTTGTGTCGTTCGCCGGACTTAAATGGGGGCGAGGCACGGATTGGCCTCCCTATCTTTCGTTTTTTGGCCAGAGTCTTCCAGGGACCCCGTGGTACGCAGGCTCGTTCGAACCTGGCTATGTGGTCTGGAACCGTCTCATCGCCGCGATCTGGGCCAATTACAGCTTTTACATGACGGTGACCGCGTCGCTCTGCGTCGCCGCGATCATGGCTGCCTTGCGGAAGAACAAGGCGCTGACCTTCGTGGCACTGGCCGTGCTCTTCGCCAACACTCTTGTCGCCTTTTCGTTGACCAGGCAGACGATAGCCGGAAGCCTCGTGCTGCTCGCTTTTTCCTTCCTGGCCGAGCGTCGCCGCGTGCCCTTCGTACTACTCGTGATCCTCGCGGCGAGCTTTCATGTCACGGCGTTCTTCGCACTCTCCGCCCTCGCCCTCGATCGCGAGGTAGGGCCGATGGCGATAGCGATAATTTTCGCGACTTTGCTCGCCTTCAGTTTTCTCGGAGCTTGGCGGGCTGGGTTGGACTTTGTCGGCAGACTGCTTCCAATGGGGCATGTAAGAGGCAGGATTCAGGACTATCTCGGAAGCACAAGCGGCTTCGGCTTAACTGCGACAGCATTCCGCGAGATACTGGGGCCGGCGAAACATCTCATCCTCTTCGCGGCCCTCGCCTATTATCGTTTCGGAAGACTCAAGGAAGATCGCAGCTATCGGTTCTTCTTCAATGTCTACTCCTTCGGGGTGGCCATCTATCTCGCCACGACCAGCGATCTCCTCGTCTTTCAGCGGGTATTCTGGTATTTCAACCCCGCCCAGGCCTTCCTGGTTCCGGCGATCCTCAAGTCCGAGAGCGGACGACGAAAGACGCTCCTAGGGGTCTTTCTAATCGGTTACTTCGGAATACTTTTTTATTTTACGCTGAGGTCTTACTGGGGGGAGTATGTGCCATACGCGAGCATCCTGAGCCTTCCCCGGATCGGCAAGTAGCAGGCCGCGTATGACGATGCCCACGAAGAGAGACGGAGCGGAAGGCCGCAAGCCATCTCTCCGCCGCAATATGCTCGCGAACGCCAGCATGACGGCGCTCAACTTTCTCATTCCCCTCGTCACCCTGCCTTATTCATCGCGTATCCTCGGACCGGAAGGCATAGGACGCGTGGGATTTGCCCTTTCGATCGCCGGCAACTTCGCCATGTTCGCGGGCTTGATCGGGACCATCTATGGGACTAGAGAAGTCGCGAGGGCGAGGGACGACGAGGGTCGCCTCGGCAAGGTTTTTTCGGAGCTCCTCGCGATCAATGGGCTGGCCTATGGCCTGGCATTCTTGGCCTTTCTCGCCGTCGCAGTCCTGACGCCGAGGTTCCATGAGGATTTGCCGGTTTTTATGGTGGCGGCGGCCAGCCTCGCGGCGGCCGCGATCAACGTGGATTGGCTCTTTCAGGGCCTCGAGGACTACGGGTTCATCTTTTTCCGGAATCTCGCGGCCAAGCTCGCCTCGGTGTTGCTCCTTTTCGTCCTCGTCCACTCGAATGGCGATGTCTTTCCCTATGCCATCGTCGCGGTGAGCGCCCTCGTCGTGGGGAATGTCTGGAATCTCGCCGGCGCCATGCGGCGCGTCCGCTTCAGCCTTCGCGGGATAGAAGCAGGGCGGCACATCAAGGGCATCGGTTCCTTCTATCTCGTGAATCTCCTGACCGTCGTGACCGTCAATCTCGACAAGACCTGGATCGGATTCTTTGGCGGCGCCGCACAGCTCGGTCTTTATTCGCTGGCCGACAAAGTGGTCTTTCTAGGCGTATCCGTGACCTCGTCGCTTTCGGTCGTGTTGTTGCCGCGCGTTTCCCACGCCTTCGCGAAGGGGGACGAAGGCGCACTCAGGCAGGGGCTCGAACTTTCCTGGAAATTCGCGCTGCTTCTGGCCCTCCCTCTGGCCGTGGGAGCCGGGCTCCTTTCCGGAGATATCGCGCGGGCCCTGGGCGGGGAGGCCTTCGGCGAAGCCGGCTCCGTGCTCGGAATTCTTTCCGTCGATATTTTCAGCATCACCCTCGCCTATATTTTCGGGGTGCAGATTCTTTGCGGGCGGGGCATGGAGAGGCGCTACCTGATTTCACTGGCCCTTGCGGTGGGCGTATTGGCCTTCGGATTGTGGGCCCTCGTTCCGCGCTTCGGCGCATTAGGAGGGGCCATATCCGTCGCTTCCTCTTACCTCGTGCAGGCGATCACACAGGCCATACAGTCTTGGAAAGTCTTCAAGACGGTGCTGAGGCCGAGAAACGACTTTAAATTCCTCCTCGCCTGTCTCGCCATGGCCGGCGCTGTGCTCGCTTTCAGAGGCATTCCGGCGGTGGCCGCCCTGGGTCCCATCCCCAGATTCTTCGCTTCGGGGGCGCTCGGCGGACTTGTCTATTTCGCGACCCTATTCGGCACTCGAGAGGAGTTTGTCAGGCGGCTCGGTGGGGCGGCGCTCGGACTACTTCGAGGAAGAGCAGGGCAAGCTCGATGAGCGGTGCCCCTCCGCCAAAGATTTCCGCGGTAATTCTCAATTACCGCGACCCCGCGATGACCCTGCGGAGCGTCGCGGCCTTCGAGGCCGCGGCCCGCGAAGCCGACATCGCCGTAGAAACAATAATCGTGGATAATTCTGCGAATGAAAGCGGCGAGGCACTGAAACCGGAGGTCGATGTCGAGCGAATCCTTATCGCGAACGAAGGAAATCGTGGCTTCGCGGCTGCCAACAACCAAGGCTTTGCCCGGGCTCGCGCCCCCTATGTGCTCGCCATCAACAATGACGCCTCCGCGACGGCGGAGAGTCTACGGAAGGGCTTGGCTTATCTCGAGGCGAATCCCGAGGCGGCACTCTGGGCTCCACGGCTCGTATTCGGCGATGGCCGCCATCAGCCGTCGATCGGAAGCGTGCCGACGCTTTGGTCGCTGTTCGCCGAATATCTCCTGCCCGCCCGATTTGGCGTAAGGCGCGAAACGACAAGCACAGGGCCGCGCGTGGTCGGCACAGTCACCGGCGCTTTTATGCTGATTCGCAGGGAGATACTCGAAAGCCTCGGCGGTTTCGACGAATCTTATTTTTTCACCATGGAGGACGTCGATCTGTGCGCGCGCATCCGAGGCGCGGGTTATCGGGTGGTCTACGATTCGGCCTTGAGCGTCGTCCATCTCGGGGGAGGGTCGCAGCGCTGGAAGTGGCTGTCCGATCCCCATCTTCATCGATCGCGCGTACTCTTTTTCAGGAAGAGGCAGGGACTTATCGCCGCAATTTTGGCGTCGATCATCATAGGAGCCGGGCTTTTCGTCCGCAGGCTTCTTGCGTCCGGTCGGGTGGAATCATGAAAGAACCGAGCATTTCCGTCCTCATTAACACGCGCAACGAGGAGGCCAACATAAGGCTTTGCCTCGAAAGCGCGGGGCCAGCCGACGAGATCATCGTCGTGGACATGGAGTCGGAGGACAGGACCGTCGAGATAGCGCGGGAGTACACGAACAAGGTGTATTCCCATGAAAAGCTCGGTTACGCCGATCCCGCCCGGGCCTTTGCCCTCTCGAAGGCAACAGGCGACTGGGTGTTGATCCTCGACGCAGATGAACTCGCGACGCCGGGTCTCTGGAAGGCCATTCGAGAAATCGCCTCAAAAGACAGAGCCGATGTGGCAATAATCCCCTTCCGAACCTGGATGTTCGGTCGCGAACTCTTGGGGGGGGGCTGGGGACCCGGGCAGGATACGCATCCGCGCTTTTTCAGACGGGCCACGAACATTCTCTCGGAGCGGGTACATCTCATGTTCGAGATTCCGCCCGAGGCTCGGATCGAGAGGATCACCGATCTCGGGGCCTGCATCGTCCATTTCAATTACCTCGACCTCGAGCACTTTCTCGAGAAATCGAACCGCTATACGACGATCGAGGCTCAAAACGCCTACGAAGGAAAGAAGGCCGGCCTTCCGCATTTTCGAGATGCTCTCGCGAAGGCCGTCAAGGAATTCACCCGGCGCTATCTCGTAAAAAAGGGCTATCGCGACGGCTCGACGGGCTTTCTCCTGGCCTTTCTGCAGGCCGGCTATTACCTCTCGGCCTGGCATAAAGAGGACACGATGCGGCGTTATGGCAGGCTGGAGGCCCGGAGCGCCATAACGGCGAGCTATGAGACCGAAAAGAGGCGGATCGTCGCCGAAGCGGAGCGGGAATGACTCGCTTCTCCGTCATCATTCCGGCCTACAGGGCTCGATTTCTGGCGAGGGCGATCGCCTCGGTGCTCAGACAGGAAGGCAGCGATTTAGAACTCATTCTGTTCGACGACGCTTCGCCCGAGCCTCTTGCCGAAATCGCGGCATCATTCGCGGATGCCCGGATCCGCTATTTTCGAAGCGTCACGAATCTAGGCGCCGACGATCCATCGCGCGCGTGGAACGAGGCCCTAAGCTTGGCTACCGGGGACTTCGTAGTCTTGCTCGGCGACGACGACGAGATCGACCCAAATTATCTTGCCGAAATGGAAGCCCTTATCGATGGCAAGCCCGGGCGGGATCTCTATCGCTGCAGGCTCAGGCTAATAGGCGAAGAAGGCGAGCTACTTTCAATCGGCTTTCCCGTACCTGAAATCGAGAGCTGGGACGAGTTTCTCTATTTCAGGAACAGCGGCCACAGGGCCCATTCGACCGCCGAGATGTGTATCCGCAGTTCTGCCCTTCGAGGGCTGGGCGGTTGGCCTTCGATGCCTTGCGCCATAGGAAGCGACGACCTATGCTACCTTTCGCTCGCCGCGCGAGCGGGAATAGCCTCGACCAACACAACCTGGGCTTCGTGGCGGACGCACCGCAGGCAGATTTCGACATCGCGGAAGAAGGAGGGCTGCAGGCTTAGGGCCCTCAGGTTGCTTGGCGATGCGGAAAAAACCTTCGTCGAGGCCCATAGGCCCGAAAGGCTGCCGATGGAGCTTCTTCTCCAGAAGCTGCCGGGGCAGGGCTCGAGGGGAGTGGTCGAAGTCGTACGGTCCAGGTTGGCGAGGATTATAGGGCTCTTGGGCGTGGAATAAAGAAAGAGGATGATGCCGGATGGCAAACCCAATCAAACTCAAGGCTGAAGTAACCAATGTCACCCCCTATGGGAAGGGTACTTACGCGGTATCCTTCAGGCCTGCGAATCTTCCTCCGAGATTCAAGGCTGGGCAATTCCTTCACCTGACTCTGGAGGATTTCGATCCCTCCGAAGGCTTCTGGCCCGAATCCCGAGTCTTTTCCATCGCTTCCGCGTCGGGCAGACCGGAGCTGGAAATCGTCTACAGCGTTAAGGGCCGGTACACGCGACGCATGGAAGAGGAAATAAAGCCCGGGCGTTCGGTATGGCTCAAGCTTCCCTATGGCAGTTTCACGATCAAGTCGGTGGTTCGCGAGAGGCAGGATGTGGTTCTCGTCGCGGGCGGCACAGGCATTTCGCCATTTCTGGCCTACCTGGAAAACTTGCCGGGCGGGAGTGAGCAAGGACATCGGGTTCGGCTTTATTATGGGATACGAGAAAATGACATGTTGCTTCATCGCGGGGCGATAGGTGACCGCGCCGCCGCCCGGGCGATCGAAGCGAGCATTTTCGTGGAGAACGAGAATGCGCGGCTCGGGTTGTCTTCGGCAGTTCGTTCGGAGCGCGGACGCCTCGATATCGACAGGATTATGGATGAGTCCGAGGGACTGGCAAACCCTCTTTATTTCCTATCGGGACCGCCCCAAATGATTGCCGCTTTCAAGGATCGTCTTGTCGAGCGCGGGACGAATTCCGAAAACATCAAGATAGACGAATGGGAGTAGGCGATGGGGAAGAGCGAAAAAGACCTAAGGCAGGAAATTGCCGGACTTGTGTCCGAATACTACGCTGTAAAATTCTCGTCCAAGACTTTCGAACCTGGCAAGACACCCGTTCGCTATGCCGGACGCGTTTTTGACGAAAAGGAACTCATAAGCCTCGTCGATTCGTCCCTCGATTTCTGGCTGACCTCCGGACGTTATTCCGAGGAATTCGAGGCGGCCTTTTGCGCCTTTACGGGCGCGGAATACAGCTTTCTCGTCAATTCGGGCTCATCGGCGAATCTCGTGGCCTTCAGCAGCCTCATGAGCCCCCTCTTGGGAGACCGCCGCCTCAAGGCCGGCGATGAGGTGATCTCGGTGGCGGCCGGATTTCCGACAACAGTGAATCCCATCATCCAAAACGGGATGATTCCGGTATTCGTCGATGTTGACATCGGCACCTATAACGTCGATGTCGCGGAACTCGAGAAGGCGATCGGGCCAAAGATAAAGGCCATCTTTCTGGCCCACACCCTCGGGAATCCCTACGATCTCGATGCCGTCATGCGCCTTGTCGAAAAGCACAAGCTTTGGCTGGTGGAAGACTGCTGCGATGCCCTCGGTTCGGAATACAAAGGCAGGATGGTTGGCAGCTTCGGCCATATCGCGACCTGTTCGTTCTACCCTGCGCATCATATCACCATGGGAGAGGGCGGCGCCGTGTTCACCAACGATGAAAATCTCGCCCGAGCTGCTCGCGCGCTCCGCGATTGGGGTCGCGATTGTTATTGCGCAGGAGGGGAGAGCAACACCTGCGGCAAGCGCTTTACCGGCCAATACGGTTCTCTCCCCAAGGGCTATGACCACAAGTACGTCTATTCGCACATCGGTTACAATCTCAAGGTTACCGATATGCAGGCCGCCATCGGCGTGGAGCAGCTCAAGAAACTGCCCTCTTTTATCGAAGCCCGAAAGGCCAATTTCAGGGCCTGGACGGAAGGCTTTGGTCAGTTCGGAGGCAAGTTTTTATTGCCTAGGGCAACCGAAGGCTCCGATCCCTCATGGTTTGCCTTTCCGGTGACGGTGGCCGAAGGCGCGGGCTTTACCCGGACCGAACTCACGGATTACCTCAACAGCCACTTCGTCGAGACGCGCAACCTCTTCGGCGGCAACCTCCTCAGGCAACCCGCCTATGTCGATATCGCTCACCGCGTCGCTCCGGGCGGGCTTAGGCGGACCGACAGGATCATGAACGATACATTCTTCCTCGGGACCTATCCGGGTCTGACGAGGGAGCAGATCGACTACGCAATCGAGACCATCGCCGAATTCATAAAGCGGAAAGGTGCCTGAGCCATGAAAGTAGTCATACTCGCCGGCGGTTTCGGAACGCGTATCTCTGAGGAATCGGATCTCAAGCCCAAGCCGATGATCGAGATCGGCGGGAAGCCGATTCTCTGGCATATCATGAAGATCTATTCGCACTATGGATTCAATGACTTCGTGGTGTGCTGTGGGTATAAGGGTTATTACATCAAAGACTATTTCCATCATTATTACATGCACCAGGCCGACATGACCATCGACCTCGGCAAGAACGAGTTGGAGTATCACAATTCTTCCGCAGAGCCATGGCGAGTGACGCTTGTTGATACCGGACTGAATACGAT
>DATKTD010000012.1:0-22190 GCA_035531315.1 Rectinemataceae bacterium | reverse complement strand
GTGGCCGAGCGCCGCGCGGAGAAGGTCCATGCCGAGGATGCCGTCCTTCCTCGCCTTGAAGCGGGAAAAGACCGCCTCATTGCCGACTGCCACCCCGCGCTCGTTGAGCCCCATCTCTCCCCCTCCCATCCATGAAGGCTTGGAAAGGAGAAAGGAAAGGCCGCGATCGGGAAAGGCGAAGGCCGAGCGGCCTACGTCGATAGTCGGCGTCGCCGGGCGCCGAGGCAGGAGGCAAAGCGCCTGGGGCTCATCGGGATGCCGATCGGAATTTTTGGCGAAGAACGAAGGCCCCTTCGCTCCCGGCGACGAGGCATAGAGGCTATCGCACATGGTCTCTCCTTTAAGTGGCCGGACGATGATCGTAGCGCGAAGACTACTTTCGATCATCGTCGTCCTTCACGCAAGCGGAACAGCCTACGCGGTTCGTAAAGATGACGGCCGGCCGATAATGCGCGACAACTATCCAATTGGTATCTGTTTCCAATCGACCGGCAAGCGCCGGGGCATCAGGACGCTAGGCGGATCGTGGCTACCGCCTGCCATGGGTTAGGGTCGCCGGCCAAGTGGCCAAGCTGGTCTCGCCATGCAAATATAGGCATGCTACTCTTTGCCATGATTTTAGAAATTGAAGCCGAGGCCGTGGGTTCGGAAGGGAAGGCCCTGCCCCTCGACCTCGAGGAGGTCCGCGCCCTCTGGTCGAAAACCTACAACCGGACGGGCAAGCCCGACTGGTCGCACATTTTTCCATACTACCGACCCGATATCGTGTTCGAGGATTCCATCCAGCGCATCGAGGGTCTGGACGAGTTCATCGGCCTCTGCAAAAGGCTCACAATGCGTTGCGAGACGCTCGAGATGGAGATCACTTCCATCGCGCGCGCGGGTGACCATATCCATTTTCAGTGGACCATGACGATGTCCTTCAAGAAGTTCCCGAGCACTCCGATATACGGCGCGACGGTGTTGACCATACACGAGGACGGCCGCATCGGCCGGCAACGCGATTATTACGACCTTTGGGGCGACATCTTCAACGGCATTCCCTGGTTCAAGAAGCCATATCGTCGCTTCATGAGGAAAAAATTCGGCTAGGAGGCCCCATGAAGCGCGAGCTTCCCGACGAACTCAAATTCCTGTCGAATCGCAAGGCCATCCAGAAGACCAGCTCGGCGTCGATGGCCGGAAAGCTCTGTCTCGTCACCGGCGCCACCTCGGGTATCGGCCTGGAGACGGCCCGTCGTTTCGCGAAGGGCGGCGCCGACCTCCTTCTCGTGGCACGGGATCGCGCCAAGGCGCTTCGGGTCAGTGAGGAGCTCTCGATCGCGGGCGGCGCCGTGGACTTCGTCATCGCCGATTTCGAAGACCTCGACGAGCTGCGGGCCGCGGCGGATGAAATCCTCTCCCGCTTCCCGCGGATCGATGTCCTCGTCCACTCCGCCGGACTCCACTCGACCACCCTCAGACGGACGAAGACGGGCCGGGAGTCGGTCTTCGCCGTGAACCACCTCGCCTCATTCTTGCTCACGAGCCTCCTCCTCGGGAGGCTTTGCGAGAGCGCTCCGGCCAGGGTGATCTACGTGAACTCCGAAGGCCATCGCTTCGGTGGCCTCGACCTGGACGATCCGGACTGGGAACATAGGCACTATACCGGGCTCCGAGGTTATGGGGCGTCGAAGACGGCCCAACTCCTCGCGATGCGCGAATTCTCCAGGCGACTGGAAGGCAGGGGGGTGACGATCAACGCCCTCCATCCCGGAGACGTCCGCACGGGTATCGGACGAAACAACGGCCCCCTCTACCGACTCTTTTTGCACACCATCGTCTGGCCCTTCCTCCGCGAGGTATCCATATCGGGGGAAGCGATCTACTGGCTCGCCTCGGCCCCCGAACTCGCGGGCACGAGCGGGCGCTACTACCACCTCACCATCGAGGAAAGACCCGCCGATCATGCCCTCGACGACGAGGCTGCGGCTCGCTGCTGGGAGTTGAGCCGGAGGCTCTGCGGTCTTGAGGCTTGAGGGGGAGGCGAGGTTCGGCGATCAGCGCCGGCGACGAGATTCCGCGAGGAGGCGTCCGGCCGCGAGCTTGCCGGTGAGGATGGCGATGGGCATGCCCGAGGGGCTGTAGCTCCACTGCCCGGCCTGCACGATCCCGGGGATAGGCGTGCGCACCGAGTTCGCGATGCCAGGCATGCTGGAAACCGCCGGCATCGACGTGTTCGTGAAGGCCCAACCTGTGATGGCCCCGTCCCGGTTCCCCGAGAGGCGCTCGATGGTCAGGGGGCTCGAGGCGAAGGCTGCCCGAAGGGCCGCGGCGAGGCCGGGGAAGATCCCGCCGTCGAGGAGGCCTACGACGCGATCGATCGCCTCCTTCTTCCAAACCTCATAGGCGCCGAGTTCCTTGAGCCGCGCGACTGGCGCGTAATCCATCAGTGTGCTGACGATCAGGCCCGTATGGCCCGGAGGGGCCAGGGAAGGATCGCGAAGGGCCGGGATGGATATTTCGTAACTGGTAAGCTCGAGGTAGCGGTCGAGCCAGGCGCGAAGCCGCTGTGAGTCATCGCGCATCGCCGGGCTTCCACCAAGCCCCCGCTCCTCGATCTCCCACCGGTCGAGACTCGAAAGCCCCTCGCAGAAAGGCGTCCAGAATAGATGAGGACTCGTAATGGTCTCGAAGCTTTCCGGAGGAAGCGCGACCTCGAGGTAGACGGTGAAAACGGACTCCCCTCCCCGCTTGTCGGCGAGATAGTCCCTCCGCCGCCCGATCCTTCGCCTGACGCGGGATTCCTCGATCCCCCCCTCGTCGAGTATCCCGTAGAGGGTCGAGAGGTCGGCTGCCCACACAAGGCCTTCGTAGTGGTGCTCCTCCCCCCTGTCGTCGACGAGGATGCGTTTCGCGACGTCGATCCGGAGGGCCTTCCGCCCCGCAAGCATTTCAACGTCCTTGGATCGGTCGAAATCGGCCACGGCGGCGCTCAGACCTCCCGTGCCTCCGCGCGGATAACGGTAGGAGAGATAGAGGCTGAAGTAGCTCAGGGCGAAAGAGGCGGGCGTCCGCTTGAAAAAGTGCTGCCCGATCATATCGGCGAGAGGTCGATCCGAGGTGAGACGTGCAAGACGTTCCTCGACAGGAAGGCGGTAGCGGGAGAGGGCGGGCAGGGTGGCCAAGTATTTGAGAGCCCAGGGAAAGACGACATCCCGAAGATAGCGAAGG
This sequence comes from Rectinemataceae bacterium, assembly GCA_035531315.1. Lineage (GTDB taxonomy): Bacteria > Spirochaetota > Spirochaetia > Treponematales > Rectinemataceae > CAIJMU01. Next base: position 18,977 of record DATKTD010000012.1, on the reverse strand, counting down.
TCGCCGAGATCGTGGAAAAGTGGATTCTCGATGCCGTAGAGGACGTCCATGTAACCCATGACCCGCCCGATGTCGGCGATAATGCGATCGATATCGCGGCCGAGGGCCGGGAAGCGACGATGAAGGAGTTCGCGGTAATCGGCGAGGCTCTCGCGTCCTTTGATGCGGAGGAGGTCGTCTCCAAAGGCGACCGAAACCTCGTTGGGCAGCCACTCGAGCTCGATGCCGAGTTCGCGCAGCATGGGAAGCACTATTCCCGAATCCTCAAGGGCGCGGATTCCGCCGTCCCAGGTGAAGCCGTCCCGCGTGAAGGAATTCACGAGTCCTCCGAAATTCGGCTCCTTTTCAAGGAGTCGCACCTTTTCCCCTTCGCGCGCGAGATAGGCGGCCGCGCAGAGGCCGGCCATTCCCCCTCCGACGACGAGGAAGCTTCCGTCCATCTACCACTCCTGCCTGGAAGACTCCCGGTTATTATAAAATGCCATTCCCGAAGCCTCGCGGATCGGGGCCGCGATGACAAGCTCTTGGGCCGGGCTTCAAGCCAAACACTATGGTCCGGGGACCGCGTTTGGCGATATTCGATTCCATGGACCTTCGCGGAAAACGCGTCGTCATCGTGGGAGCCGGCTTCGACGGCGAGGACCTCTGCTACCCTCTGCGCGCCGTATTTCGTAATACTCCCAATGTTCGCGTCCTGATGAGAGAGCTGCTAGGAGGAGACCTCGACGCGAAGGTCCTGGAGTTAGCCGATGGGGAAAACTCTCCTATGACGAGCTTGTCATCGCCTGTGGAGCCCTCACGGAGGATTTTGCCGTACCGGGGTGGTGGAGTATGCCTTGACGGCCTGGGATTTTCGCAATAGGCGATGTCGCCGCCGCGCTGAGCACCGATGGTGGTCTCTTGCCGCAAATAGCGCCAGTCGCCATCCAGGAGGCCCGCTATTGCGCGAAGCTGATCCGGGCCGAGCTGGAAGGGCGGGGGCTCCCACCCTTCGTCTACCGCGACAAGGGCACGATGGCGACGATCGGCAGGCGCTCTGCGGTGACCGAACTGTCCAATGGACTGAGACTCGCAGGAATGACTGAGGCTGCCATGGTGGTTTCCGGGAAGCGAAGGCGAGACCTTGCAGCCCGGCTACGAACGTAGCTAGAGCTAAAATCGATCGATCGCGGCATCGAAAAGACAGACCCTGTTTCTGCCCCCGGCCTTCGCGCGATACATCGCCATATCCGCTTTGCGGGAGAGCTGCCTTTCTTCCTCGGCATGGTCTGGAAAGATCGATACGCCGATGCTGGCCGAGATGCATATCTTATTATCAACTATGATAATTGGCCGCTCCATCGCCGTCCGCAGCTTCTCTACCGCCGAAAGGGCCACCTCGGCGTTTTCGACGCCACGGAGGAAGATCACGAATTCATCGCCGCCGATCCTACCGATTCCGTCCGAGGCCCTGATGCATTCCCGCATGCGGTCGGCAGCCTCTTTGAGAAGGAGATCGCCCGTTTCGTGCCCCAGGCTGTCGTTGACCTCCTTGAATCCGTCGAGGTCGATGAATGCGAGGGCTAGCCTTCTGGATTCTCGCCGAGCGAGAGCGAGGGCCTGTTCGAGCCTGTCGGCGAAAAGCGCGCGATTGGGAAGATCGGTCAAATGATCGTGATGCGCCAGGTGTTTGAATCGCCGCTCGCTCTCCTCGACGCGCAGCTGGGCTTGCTTCAGCTCCGTAATATCGAGCGTCACTCCCAGAATGGCCTGTCGATTGGAACCGGGCTGGCGGTAGGGCACCTTGATGGTCTTGAACCATCCCAGGGTCCCATCCTTCCGAGCCAAGGAGTACTCCGGGACTTCAATGGTCGTGCCGGATTCGAGGACGGCGCGATCGATGGCGAGATAGCCTTCCATCTCTTCCCGCGGCAGGCCGTAATCCAGATCGGTGGTGCCGTTCATCTCCTCGGAGCTCGTTCCCATCCTCTCGGCCATCATCTTGTTGGCCAGGAGATAGCGCCCCTTGTCGTCCTTTGCGAAAATGAAAACGGGGACCGTGTCGATGATGAGGCGAAGGTGACGGCTCTGGCTTCTGAGCCTGAGGTACCAGAGTAGGACGAAGGCCACGGTGGAACCGAAACTGAAGGCCACCATCGGGATGAACCCATGTTCGAAAAAGGTCATTTCCGCGGTGGAGAGGGCCAGCGCCACGATCGAGGCGAAGCTCCCGAGCATGAGGATATTCACTCTTCGCCGGCTGCCATAGGCGCCGAATAAATCGGCCAACCGCACTCTTTCCCCTCCATCCGACCTGGCCTCGATCCGCCAAAACAGCTGAGCCTTTTCGAGTTTTGAAGATTTGTGATTGTTCGAGGGATTCTCATGCGGCAGCCATACTCTTGCCAGAATTGAAGCGGCCGTCAAGACAGAGCGGGACTCGGTTCAGTCTGCCCCGTTATGGAGTAGCTGCCCCGCGAGGAGAGCGGCATTTCTCTATCACCGCACATCTCTAGGTATATTGTGTCATTCTATAAGTCTTTCCACCCCGATCCTACCCATGCCAATTCCTTGCCTGTCGATAATTGAACCCGCAACCCAAGCTGCGCCGCGTGGTGCTGTATGTGCCTGATCAAGTAGATGTAGAGCTCGAGCCTGCTGAACTTCCGATAATCGAAACCGGATTCTCCAAAAAAGCTGTCCGGGGTTTCTCTTCCCATTTCCGTCTTCCCCTTCGACCGACAAAACTCGAAATAGCGTCCGATTTCTTCTCGCGAATACAGGTTCACCGGCTTTCTATCTTCCAGCTCTTCGTAGTCCCTGAACATGGCCTTGTTCTCTTTATGGAATTCCTGCGATTTGATCGCTTCCTCTCCTCGTCCAAGGTAAACATCCGTGAAAATAAGCGCATGAAACAGAACCTGCGAAAACGGACCGTCCGGGTGGGGGCCGCTCCATTCGCCCTCGGGGCAGTTGGCAATGCACTGACCAAGTGTGCACATCGCCGCCTCGAACTGATTCACCAGGATGGTATTCAGATTCGCTGCCATGGTATCCTCCGATTCATCGTTGCGCGCCGTCAGTTCAGTCATTTTAATCCGGCGATAGAGTGGCCTGCAATTCATCAGGAGGGCGAAATGGGCGACATCGAACCTTTTAAAAGGACTGCCGTTTCGGTGCAGGTCGTGAAGACAGAAACGATAGAAATACTAAAGCAGGCATTTGCCGAAGATCATCTACGGATCGACGAATTTGAATCGAGGATATCGATCGCGGAAAACACGAACGATGCGGACAAGCTGCGCGCCTTGACCCTCGATTTACCCAGAAGGGAAAGCTTCCTCATCGGCACCATGCTCGATTCCGAGCGGATCACCTGCAAAATGGCCAACAAAAGGCTCGACGGCACGATCCTATTGACGAAGGCGCTAGATATCGAGGCATCGATGTCAACAATTAGGATGGACTATCGCGGAATAGCGGGTCTGGATGGCGTGAAGGAAATAAAAGTAAATCTCGATATGTCCAATCTCATCTTGTATTTGCCCGATGATGTCGTCGTAGAGAACAGGGTCCAGGAAAACATGTCGACCTTCAAGGAGATCCGGAACAAATACTCCCAACCCGGAAGGCCGAGGGCGATGATCAGAATCACCGGCACCGCGAGAATGTCAACGATAAAAGTGAAGAGGAAGCGCTACTTCCTGTTCCCGAGAAATACCTAATAAGGGCGACAAAACGATATGACTCGAGAATAGGTCAAGTAGAACTTGATACTACCCAGCATCCGCGACAAGAGGTTCATCACGATTCGCCGCGGTGGCCTGTTGACGAATAAGGATCACCATCTTCTGGCGATCTGGGCGGCCCAATGCGCCGAGCATGTGTTGCGCTATTTCGAGGAGGCGCGTCCGGACGACGGGCGGCCGCGTTGCGCGATCGAACTCGCCTACGAATGGGTGAATGGCCGGATAACGGTGAAGGAGGCCCATGCGGCAGCGGGCCATGCGAACGCCGCGGCCAGGGAACTTGTCGGCGCGCCGAAATTCGCCGCCCTGGCAGCCGGCCAGGCCGTCGCCGTAGCCCATGTCGCCGCCCATGAATTGGGAGCCGCCGCCTACGCGATCAGGGCGGTCATGGCCGCCGTGGAGGAAGAAGAAAGAGCCCTTGCCGGAAATCGCGAATGTCAATGGCAACGAGGCATGCTCCCCGGGGATATTCGTGACCTCGTGATTGACGATCAAGGCTTGCGAAACGATATTTGCTGGGATGTATTCAATTGGTGAGGTGCCTGGCCCTTATCATTTTTTCCAATGCGGTCGGACCCCTGGGCTTTTCGAGTGCCTCGATCACTCTTAGTGCATTTGCCTCTACATCGTCCGTTGACTCCAGCTCTACGTCGTAGAGACAATGCTTATGCACTATTCGGCTGTCATCCTCCGCCGTCGAAAGCCCGAGTCTGAAGGGCCATTCGCGAATTTTTTTTCCGCCTTATTGCTTGGCTTATTCAAAACGGCCCCCCAGCGTATCGATCACGAGCCGGCGATCGCCAAAACCAGCCTTCTTCGAAATGTCGCTCTCCGGCTCAGCCGAGGTATTTCTTGCCAATTACCGATTCCATATCCAGCCGCATTATCGTCGCTCTATCATAGGACGCGTCGTCTTTTATATTGCGCTCGAATATCGGCTTGGGGTCCTTTTCCAGATGGTTCAGGATTACCTGGAGGCCGTGTTTCTTCTCTTCCAGGTCGGTGACGATCGACATCGGACCCCGAACGACCAGGGTTTCGTAATCGTGATCGCATTTCGTTTCCAGATAGCCATTGTCCTTGATGATAGTCCCGCAGGCATTGGGATTCCGCCTGACGAATTCGAGCTTGTCGCCCTTGTTCGCGGAATGGAAGTAAAGACAGCCGTGCCCCGAGTCGTAGCCATAGCTCATGGTTACGATATATGGCGTGTTCATGTCGCAAAGGGCTATGGTTATGTGGTTCCCTCGCTCGAGGAGCCTTCGTCTCTCCCCTTCATCGAGAATCTCATTCCTCATTCTTTTGGGATGATACTGCTCCACGAGGCCTCTCCTTTACCCTTCTTAGATGGCATACCGAGACCTTGCCGTTGCCAGTGAATCGACGACCGGCATACTACTCCGACGAAGCGGGCCTTGCCCAGCGGAATGGAGCGAAAGGGAACTCCGCGAAATGCATCGAGACTTCCCTCCCGCCGATGTCTCACAACTTCAGTCTTCCGCGAAAACCCCTGACGGCGTAGTAGGATTCGGCGCCGTTGTGGTACACGAAGACCTGGTCGTAGCGGCGATCGCAGAAGAGGGCCCCGCCAAGGTCGCGTATCGAGCTCGGGGTCAGTATCCAGCTCGAGGTCTTCTTGTCGAAATCCCCGAGCTTTTGGAGTTCCCTATACTCATTTTCCGTCAGGATCTCGATGCCCATCCGGGCCGCCATCTCCATGGCGCTCGTGAGGGGTTTGTGCTCCTTGCGGGAATCGAGGGCCTCGCGATCGTAGCAGAGGCTGCGCCGGCCCGCCGGGCTCTCCGACGAGCAATCGCAAAAGACGATCTCGCCCGATTTCGAATCGGAACCGATCACGTCGGGCTCGCCGCCCGAGGCCTCCATTTCGTAAAGAGACTGGAGTTTCTCGGGCTTGGCTTTCAATCGTTTCTGCACCACGCTCCACTCGATTCCCGCGTGGCGAGCCTTGTTAATCATGAAGCGTTCCTCGAGGAGGTTCATGAAATCTTCGGGAACCTCGTTCTTCATTGTTCCTTTTTTCTGCATTCGCCCCACCTGCTTTCGCGATAGATGGACTCAGCTGCGGCCGTATCGCAGCAGCACGACGCCGGTCGGAAAGGCGCGATGCTCGATGAGGCTCAGGTTGTGCCTCATCCCTTCGGGGAAGAGCTTTTTGCCCCTGCCGAGGATGACCGGATAAAGGAGTAGATGGAGACTGTCGACGAGATCGGCCTCGAAGAGGGTATGCGCGAGGACGCTGCTGCCGTCGAGATAGATGTTCTTGCCGTCTTGCGATTTTATCTTCCTCACCTCTTCAACCACGTCACCGGCGATGATCTTGGAATTCCTCCAAAGCTCGGCCGAACTGAGGGTCGTGGAGACGACGTACTTTGTCTTGTCATTCATCATGTCGCCGAAGCTGTCCCCGGGTGGCAGGGAATTGAAGGCTTGGCCATGGGTCGTCCAGGTTTTTCGTCCGAGGAGGAAGGCATGGCAGTCCTTGAGCGTTTCGGCGAAGTAGCCTCCGATATCGTCGTGCCAGTACGGTCTCGTCCAGGCGCCCTGGGTAAAACCGCCATCGGTATCTTCATTTTCGCCGCCAGGGGCTTGAATGACCCCATCGAGGCTGATGAATTCGCCGACGATCAACTTTCTCATTGTCGCTCCTCCTGGGCCGGGCAGGCCCCTCTCTACCCAGGAATATAGCGACGAGAATGAGGGAGGCAAAATCCTCCCTGCGCAAATGCCGGCCTGGGCCTATGCCCTGGCGGCGCCCGACCCGGACAGGCGCAGGAGGCCGTAGCCGATGCCCGCCGGCCAGACGAGGAGGAGAATACTGTACAGGGCGTAGAAGGGTCCGACCAGATCCCGAGTCGCCTCGAGGATCATTCCCGAGCCGCCGGTGATGAGCCCGAGAATCGAGACCCCTCGCGGGAATTCACTCTTACGCATTGGTATCGAAAGGATGAAGATGCCGAGGGCCGTAAGCACGCCGATCAGGGTGAAGCCGTTCGCGTAGGCCTGGAGGGCCCCCGCCGCCGACGCGAGCGAGGGCCTGAGCCCTTCGCTCGCTGTCTGATACTGGGCACTCAAGCCGAGGAGCCCTCCATTGAGCGAAGGCGGGCTCGAGGCGAAGGCCAGGGCGGCGATTTCCGAGCCTATCCCGACCACAGCCCCCAGGAGGGCGAGGTCCCTGCCCGAGGGCCAGAGCGCGACGCCCAGGGCGAGGAAGAAGACGATGGCGGGAATGCTGAGCCCGGTGAAGCAGACGAGCTCGGTAATATAAAGGATTGGATGGGCCGCGATGAAATCGAGGAGGGCAGCGCCGTCCCCATAGGGCGGAAGCGGCTGGGTGATCATGAGGACGAGGGGCACCAGGGTGAAGATAATGAAGACGAAGGCGGCGATGGCGCCGATGCGAAAAAGGAGCTGAAAGGATGTTGCCCCAGACTTTTCGTTGTCCACGTATTCCTCCCGTTTCGGTATCGTGCGAAGGATACCGAAACGTGATCATTCAATCACGGGGCGGAGGGGATGTCGATGCGTTTCCACGCGAGGCCCTGCTCGAGCCTGTCGGCGAAAGGCAGGGTTGGGAAGGTCGGACAAGAGGTCACGCTGAGCCAACCACCAATGCGTCCCTCCTCTCCTTGGCGCAGCGCTGGCCTCCTTACGTTTCGAGCCAGGAGCATGGGCTTATAGGGTGAGCCGCAACCTCGCCGAATCCTCCAATGCAAGCCCCGATGTCGACGAGGATCCTCTCGCCGGTATCGATTCATAGCCCGGGGGGCGGCTCGACGAGACCGATCTCGAGTTCTTTGGTACCGAGGCCCCGGCCCGAGACCATGCGCCACAAACCCGCCAAGGTCCGGCGGAACATGAATGCCGCCGTAAGCACCCTTGCTTCCTTCCCGGTCCTTCCATCGGTACGAGGGGACAGCAAGTCGACGATCCTCGCCGCGGGAATCTCGGCGGCATTGCCCCAGAGCGCGGTCACTACGGCCAGGGCTTTCATCTTTTCGCCGAAACCACGGAGGGCTTCGACCTTCGAAAGCATGTCCGTCCGCACAAGTCCGGGATTGAAGGCGAAGACTCCTACGCCGCTGCCGGAGTATTCCTTCGCGAGGGCGCGAGTGAAGTTTCGCACCCAAGCCTTGCTGGAACTATAAGAATTCTGGAGGGGGACCGAGCCCTTGTCGCCTCGTCCAAGAATATTCACGAGCTTGCCTCGGCCACGGGGAACGAAGTGTCTCATCGCAACGACCGATCCATTCATCGTCCCCACGATGTTTGTATCCACGACGGCGCGCATCGCCGCCATCGGCAGGTGGGCCGTAGGCCCATATGGCGCCGAGAGGCCCGCGTTGTTGATCCAGATGTCGATCGGGCCGAAGGCGGACTCCGCGAACTCCGCGAGCGCCTCGATCGCGTTGAAGTCCGACACATCGCAGGCCATCCCGACCGCCTTCGCGCCTCTTTCGATAAGCGCGGCAACCGCGGCTTCCGTGGCGGCGGCACTCCTCGAGCCGAGACATACCGCCGCGCCGGCATCGGCCAGGGCCCTCGCTATGGCCAAACCAAGCCCTCTCGAAGCCCCAGTTACTACGGCCACCTTGCCTTCGAGAAGATCGTTTGAAATCATGCGCCACCTCTCTTCAAAACCAGTACTTCGACTTCGACCTTTACATCACGAGATAAGCTCCCCTCCGTGTGGGGAAGAAAGACCTTGCACCGGACTGCCGTCGTCACATCGCGGATAGAGCGGGGCGCCCGACCGGCAGGATTAGATCTTTCCGCCCTCCAGGAGGTCCCTCATCCCCCGTAGGACCATTTCCCAGTTCGCCGTCGAATGGGCGGCCGATTCCTCGCTGTCGTTGTTGTCCTGAATGAGCGAAAGGAGGATCGCGCCGGCCTTCTCCTCCAGCGTGTAGGAAACGAGACTGTAGTTTTCGGGCAGGTCGGCCTTCCCCGACATCGAACTCCAATAGGTCGAGTCCAGACGCTTTCGAGGGATGAGTTCGACTATCCTTCCCTTATCCTCGTAGGCCCTGCCCTCCCAGGTGCCGCGATAGCTTATGGGGCTGCCGACCTTCCAGTCGCAATCGACCTCGGTTCCGAAGAGATAGCGCTTGATGAGTGCCGGGTCCGTGAGTGCACGCCAGACCCGCTCCGCGTCCGCCTTGATCATGACGCTTGCCTTAGCCTCGAATCCCCGCATGGAGCCTCCTCGTGGAAGATGTGTGTCCGAAGGTAGCAATGTCGTGGATTCTACCTTACCCGGGTTTTTCTTCGTTCCGAGATCCTTATCATGACCACCGGATAGGCCATCAGCAAGGCGCCCCCGATGAGGCTGATTGCGATATCACCATAATTGTTTCCATTATCACGGAGGTCATACGAATAGCATAAGGCGCCGATCGGAAGGAATCCGATTACGGCGGTGAACAGCCCGGGCGAATACCTTCTTGCCTTTATCGTAGGAACGATATGCAGAAAAATCGCGTTGACGATGGCCACGGCCGGAAACATCAGGCTTACGCCCGGCAGCTTCCACCCTATCATGGCGGAGGAGAAGCCGAGCACTATGACGATCGCGTTGGTGACATAGAAGTTCGACCACTCCAGATTGAAGCCGAGGGCCTCGTGGCTCCAGGACTTCCAATCCAAGGTGAACTCTTCGAGAATGTGAAGACCGTATACCATGACCATGAGCCATAAGACATATTCGTGCTGAAATCCGCTTGTAAGCATCCGCTACCTCTCCTTCGTGAGGCTATCATGTCATTGGGCTTGCCCGAACGCAATGTCGCCCGAATGCCGGTGCGACTTGTCGGGAAGGCCCGCGCCGACCATACTTCTTCCATCAGCGGAGCCCATCGATGCGCAATTGGAAACGGGACATAGCCATCTTCCTTTCGAGCCAGACGATCTCCCTCTTCGGCTCCTCCCTGGTCCAGTACGCCATCGTGTGGCACATCACCCTGGCGACCAAGTCGGGCCTCATGATGACGGCGATCGTCCTCTTCGGCTTCCTTCCCTTGCTCTTCCTCTCTCCCTTCGCGGGCGTCGTCGCGGACCGCCACGACCGGAGGATGGTCATCATTCTCGCCGACGCGGCCATCGCCCTCGTGACCCTGGCCCTCGCCTTCGTCTACCGCGCGGGCAACGAGGCGATCTGGCTCCTCCTCGTCGCATCGGCCATCAGGGCCGCCGGACAGGCCTTTCACGGGCCGTCGGTCGGCGCAATCTTGCCACAGATAGTCCCAACCGAAGCCCTGGTCAGGATCAACGCCCTTAACGGCTCGATCCAGTCTACCCTGATGCTCCTGTCCCCGATGGTGGCCGGCGTCCTGCTTTCCTTCCTCCCCCTCCATTTCATCTTCTTCATCGATGTCGGCACGGCAGCGATAGCCATCACGGTCATGCTGGTCTTCCTGAAAATCCCGCCCCACGCCAAGGCGACAAGCCCGGCAAGCACCGGCTACTTCAAGGACATGGGCCTGGGCTTCTCCTATGTGCGGGGGCATCGCTATCTCGTGGGACTTTTCTCCTACACCGCGATTCTTTTCTTCCTGATCACCCCCTCGGCCTTCCTCACCCCCCTCCAAGCCACTCGGACTTACGGGCCCGAGGTCTGGAGATTGACGGGAATCGAGGTGGCCTTTTCCCTCGGCATGACAGTTGGCGGAGGGCTACTCGCGCTGAAGGGAGGGCTCAAGAACAGGATGGCCACCGTCATCGCGTCGAACTTGGCGATGGCCGTTTGCGCCTTCTTCCTCGGCCTCGCCCCTCCCTTCTGGCTCTATCTCGGAGTGATGGGTCTTTTCGGCGTCGCGATGCCCTATTTCAGCACGCCCTTCACCGTGATGATCCAGGAGCATGTGGAGTCCGATTATCTGGGCCGCGTCTACAGCGTCCTTGCCATGATCCAGACCTCGGTGATGCCCCTGGCGATGCTCGCCTTCGGCCCCCTCGGCGACTTGATCAAGATAGAATGGCTCCTCCTCGCCACGGGCGCCTTGATGCTTCTCTCGGGCCTTCTTGGCCTTCGCTCGCGCGCCCTCATGGAGACGGGAATTGAGAGCGCAAGCCGGCGAGCCGGCGCGGGTGCAGCCTCCCAAGAGGTCTGAGCCCCTTCCGTCATCGCTTCCGAAGGCGAGCTCCGAGTCATGCAGATTCGGCGTGACAGGACCGCATTCTCAGCCCACGATCGAGAATGAAGAAGAGCTCGTCGATTCGCTTCTTCCCGGCCACTTGCTCGGGCATCTTCCCCGCCAATCGGGCCAGCTCTCCGCTCGCGCCGGCTATCGCCCTCTCCAATTCTCCATTCCCGATTTCCCGATCGCCGCCTCTCGACAATTCGATCGCCAAGGCCGAATAGACAGCCGGTCCGAGAATGTGCTTGCCCTGGTTCGCGTCCTTGAATGGATGCGTGTAGGCACTCGCCGCAGCGAGACTCGCCGAACGCGCCGCGGCCGAGGCGGCCGCATCCATCGTCTCCAGCGAGGCCCTGTAGGCATCCATCGCGAGCTTTCGCAATTGGTTGGTTCTCTTGCCGCTCGCGGAGAAATCTCTCGCGCCGTCTATCGCCAGGCGGGGACGCCGATCCTCGCCTTCGGAGCCTTCGTAGATCGCTACCGATCTTTCCGCGCAATCCGCGGCCCAAGCGGCGACGCTTTGAAGGTCCTCGATCGATAAATCGAAATATTCTTTGGCTGCCTTCACTGCCCATCTCCCTGAGAACTGTCTGGGGAAATCCTATCGCATCGAGTGCGGTCGCGCGTCATAGGTTCGCCTTCCGGGTGCGCCATCGGCACACTACTCTGCGGTACCGGATCGCCAGCACGAGGACGACGACCACTCCGTCAGTCTGACTGTCCAGCCCATACTCTCTCATGATCTCGTCGAGGATATAGGTCGGGGCTCCGGCCTGGATCTTCTTAAGTTCCTTCTCGGCCAGGTAGAGATCCTCGAGGTCCTCGAGGTGTTCGAGGATGGCTTCGCGGGCGTAGAAGGACTTGGGGCGTCCCCCGGCGCTTCGCGCCGGGTCGCGCTCTCCGCTCCGATCTTCCCGGCATTGACTGGAGCCAGGCGGCGCTCCTCGCCCATGGCGGCGGCTCCCTTCCGGTGCCGGGAAGGATCTCCGCTACGATCGCTGACGCGAAGAACGGCGCTTCCTTGGTGGCCAGATTTTCCCCCGATGCTATGCTGCCCGGAACCGCCAGCGAGGGGCTGCCATCTCCCCTACAACGCCAGTCTCACCCTCGAGGTAATGCCCCTCGAGGCCTACCGCTACATCGTCAACGGCCGCACGGCCATCGAGTGGATGATGGAGCGCTATCGGGTTCGCGTCGACATGGACTCTGGCATCAAGTGGCATCAGGAACGACCCCGACGACTGCCGCGCCTAGGTGGGCGACCCGAGTCTCCATCGAGACGAAGAGTCGGCCTGGGTTTGAACTTCCTTGACGAGTTCGAGAAAGCCCTAGGTCACGTGCGGGCAGGTCCTTTGGCCTGGGCAGGCTTGTCCTTTTCGCGCGAGGGATCGTAGCTCCTATCCCCGAACCCGCCCCGACGATCCTCGGACGGGCTCGCGGAGCGAGACCGCTCCCTGAAGTCTCCGCGGGTGAGGGATTGGAGCGGAGAGCCGAAGGCCGAGCGAAGCGTTAGCCCGACGGTGAGCGAAGCGAGCCGACGCGCCCTCGTCATCCATGACCTGCCGAAGCTAAAGCTTCGGCGATTCCTGTGGTGCGAAATCCCTGTCGCGCTGAGTTCCGCATTCCTTAACAAAGCGACCTTTTCTCTGCTATAGTCCGCGCATGGCTACCACTTTCGACGACAAGAAGATCATTTACACGATGGACCGGGTGACCAAGCGTCACGGGACCAGGGTCGTGCTCAAGGACATCAATCTGTCCTATTACTATGGCGCCAAGATCGGCGTCATCGGCTTGAACGGCTCGGGCAAGTCGAGCCTCCTCAAGATCCTCGCCGGGGTGGACACCGAGATTCTCGGCGACACGCGAGTCGAGAAGGGCTATACGATCGGCTACCTCCAGCAGGAGCCCGAGCTCCAGGCCGGCAAAACGGTCAAGGAGGTCGTGAGTGAGGGGGTCCAGGAGATCGTGGACCTGCTGACCGAGTTCGAGGGGATCGGGGAGGCCTACGGCGACCCGGAGGCCGACTTCGACAAGCTCGCCGCCCGCCAGGCCAAGGTCCAGGAGAAGATCGACTCCTGCGACGGCTGGAACCTCGACGCCCGCCTCGACCTCGCGATGGACGCCCTCCGCTGTCCGCCGGCCGACAAGGTGGTCGATGTGCTGTCCGGCGGCGAGAGGCGACGCGTGGCTCTTTGCAGGCTCCTCCTCCGCAAGCCCGACATCCTCCTCCTCGACGAACCGACCAACCATCTCGACGCGGAGACGGTGGCCTGGCTGGAGCGGCACCTGCGCGAGTACGAGGGCACGGTCATCGCCGTCACCCACGATCGCTACTTCCTCGACAACATCGCCGGCTGGATCCTCGAGCTCGACCGCGGCGAGGGCATCCCCTGGAAGGGGAATTATAGCAGTTGGTTGGATCAGAAGAAGAAGCAGCTCGAGATGGAGGAGAAGGGCGACTCGGAGCGCGCCAAGACCCTGGCCCGCGAGCTCGAGTGGATCGGCCTGAGTCCCAAGGGCCGCCACGCCAAGTCGAAGGCTCGCATCGCTCGCTACGAGAAGCTCCTGAGCGAGGAGGGCAAGGAGAAGGTCCGCGACTCGAAGATCGTGCTGCCTGTCGGCCCCCGCCTCGGCAACCTCGTCATCGAGGCCAAGGACATCGCCAAGGCCTACGACGACAAGATTCTCTACGAGGGGCTCTCCTTCGAGGTGCCACCGGGGGCCATCGTCGGCATCATCGGCGCCAACGGCGCGGGAAAGACCACCCTTCTCAGGATGATCACCGGCCAGGAAAAGCCCGACAAGGGCACGATCAGGCTCGGCGACACGGTCAAGCTCGCCTACGCGGACCAGAACCGCGAGCGTCTCGATTCCGACAAGTCGGTGTGGGAGCAGCTCTCCGGCGGCCTCGACATCATCAAGCTCGGCAAGCGCGAGGTCAATTCGCGGGCCTATTGCAGTTGGTTCAATTTCTCGGGCACCGACCAGTCGAAGAAGGTGGGGGTCCTCTCGGGCGGGGAGCGGAACAGGCTCAACATGGCCATGATGGTGCAGGACTGCGCCAACGTGCTCTTGCTCGACGAGCCGACGAACGACCTCGATGTCAACACGATGCGCGCCCTCGAGGAGGCCCTGGACGACTTCGCGGGCGTGGCCCTCGTCGTCAGCCACGATCGCTGGTTCCTCGACCGGGTCTGCACCCACATCCTCGCCTTCGAGGGCAACTCCGAGGCGATCTGGTACGACGGGAACTTCAGCGAGTTCGCGGCCTGGCGCCACGAGCAGCTCGGCGACGCCGCCGATCGCCCGCACCGGGTGACGTACAGGAAGTTGGAACGATGAGCGGGCGATCGGCGGTTCATTGCGAGCCCCATTCCGCGCCAGCGGAATGGGTGCGCCAAGCGCGCCGCGCTTGGCGCAGTCCGCACCGGGTGACGTACAGGAAGTTGGAAAGGTAGCGAAACCTTGCTAGGGTTAGGTGGCTTGTCGGAGTGGTTTCATGCCTACCGTCCTCGATCGATGGAGGATATATGAGCACAATTGATATTAGTCTTTCGCGAAAGAATCTTCGACTCCTCATAAAACATGTCTTTATCGGCAACTGGATAATGGAGTCGACAAAGGTCGCGCCGGATAAGGATAACGAGGAATTCTTCGAAGCCATATTGGCGATCGGGAAAAACTACAATCTCATGGAGGGGATCGAATACAACGAGCGGACGGGGCGATATGAATTGTCGACCGAAAACGAAAGAGTGATGATGGCACCGATAGAGGAATACCAGGAAGAGGTATTTTGGCAGGATCTCGTCGACATGCTCGCCAAAAGGGACGCAGTCGAAAAGCATGGCGAAGCGAAATTGGCCGATCTCGAGCCTATGGAAAGAATGAATTTGATCTGGGGCGAGGAAGAAAAGTACGACGATGAGTTCGAGAAATACGGGATCAATAGGCTTCGTGTTTCGACGAGGGGCTGACTAAGGCTGAAGGCTGGGAGGCGAACGATGCGTGTGTTCATCGAAGGGGCGGCGGCGGTCGTGAAAAGGCTGCCTACGGCGAAGCGACCTTCGAGCGCAAGGGCTCGCGCCCCGTTCTCCTTCCCTATCCCTGGCCATACGGATTCGTCCCCGGTACGGCCGGGCTCTTCGGTGACGCTGGCTGCCGCGACTGCTAGGTGATCACGAGCAATCCTCTCGCGGAGGGAAGCCTCGTCGAATGCGAGGCCTTCGGCCTCCTCGAGATGTTCGAGGACGGCGAGTCCGATCACCAGCTTTTCGCCACCTGGTCCGAGACGAGAATAGAAATCAAAGGGATTCTTCCGACGCCTCGATGATCGGCGACCACCGGCGCGTGAGGCGCTTCTTGCCGTGAATTGAAGCGGAAAGGCTCGACGGCGACTCGCTTCACCGAGGAGGCGCTTTGGCGTATAGTTTGCCCATGCCTGAAAGAACCTTAGGTCTTCTCGACATCTTCGGGCCCGTGATGATCGGGCCCTCCAGTTCGCATACCGCGGGGGTCGCCCGCATCGCCTTCCTCGCTCGAAAGATCCACGGCGCTCCCTTCGATCATGCCCGCGTCCTCTTCACGGCTCGCTGGCGAGCACTTGGAAGGGCCACGGCTCGGACAAGGCGGCCATCGCCGGCCTCCTCGGCATTCTCCCCGAGGACGAGCGCCTGGGCTTCGCGCCGGAGCTCGCGCGGCGCGAGGGTCTCGACATCGAGCTCGTCCCCGTCTTCGACGGGCCGGAGCGCTATCATCCCAACACTGTCGTCATCGAACTCGAAAGCGCCGGGCGGCGGACCCGGGTGCGCGGCGCCTCGGTGGGTGGGGGCAAGGTGAGGCTCCAGTCGATCGACGGTTTCAAGACCGATCTCGACGGGGCACTCGAGGCCATTCTCGTCCTCCACCAGGATACGCGGGGGGTGATCGCCGGAGTCGCGGCCATCCTCGCGGCCTGGGGCTTCAACATCGCCTCGATGACCTCGCACCGGACCGACAAGGGCGACGACGCCCTTCTCGTCGTCGAGGTGGACGGTATCGTGGCCTCGGGGGTCATCCCGGCCCTCGGCGGGGTTCAGGGGGTCAAGGACGTAGTCTACGTGCCCTCGGCCTCGGGGGGAGGCAGGTCGTGAACTGGAAATTCTCGAACGCGGTCGAGCTCCTCGAACGCATCGGCGAGTCCGGCCTCGGCTACGCCGAGTGGCTCGTCGCCCGCGACGCCTTCAATTCGGGTCTCGAAGTGGGGGCGGTCCGCTCCGAAATCGCGAGGCGCATGACGATTTCGCGCAACGCGATCGAGCAGGGGATCGCCTCGCCGAAGAGGTCCTTTTCGGGCCTCACCGAGGGTGCCGCCTTCAAGGTGGCCTCTTCGCCTTTGGCCTCGCCGATCGGGGACCGCTTCTTCGGCTTGGCCATCACCTACGCCCTTGCCGTCAACGAGGTGAACGCCTGCGGGGGCAAGGTGGTCGCCTTCCCCACGGCTGGCTCGAGCGGCATCGTTCCCGGGGTCCTCTGGGCCTGGCGCGACGCCCGCGATCCCTCGCTTAACGCCGAGTCGCCGCGGCTCCAGGACGCCTTCGTCGCGGCCACCGCCATCGGAGTCCTCATCGCCCAGCGAGCCACCCTCGCGGGAGCGGCGGGAGGCTGTCAGGCCGAGTGCGGCTCGGCGGGCGCGATGGCCGCGGCGGGTCTCGCCGTCCTCGAGGGCATGGACTTCGTCGACGCCATCGACGCGGCGGCCCTCTCCCTGAAAAACTCCCTCGGCCTCGCCTGCGATCCGGTCGCCGGACTCGTCGAGGTGCCCTGCGTCAAACGCAACGCCTTCATGGCGGCCAACGCCATCACCGCCGTCACCCTGGCCCGGGCCGGCGTGCGCTCGGCCATCCCCTTCGACGAGGTCGTGGGGGCGATGAAGGCCATCGGCGACGCGATGCCCGCCTCCCTAAAAGAGACTGCCGAGGGCGGCCTCGCCGTTACCCCGACGGGTCGGGCCTGGAAAGAAAGGATACTGTAGCTCGCGGGCGCGAGGCTTCCGAGGCGACTAGACGCGCGAGGACCCCGAAGTGACCAGGCGGGCGAGGATGGGGTCCTCGGCATCGAGGCGCTCTATGACGATGCTCGTTGCGCCCTGCCAGGAGGCATAGGCGGCGAGGGCCCGGACGATGGCCGAGGCGAAGGCGCCGCGATCGGCCGCTCCCTCCTTCCCCGAGCCGCGGCGGGGCCTTTGCCTCCAAAGAGCCAGGCGCTTCACCCTGAGAATGCCATCCTTTCTTTCGAGCTTGGCGTCAAGGAGGCCGGCAAAGGCGGTCTCGCCGCGAGGACCCATGCTGAGGATGGGCAGGGCGAAGTAGCCGAAGTTCCGCTTCTTCTCCGGGACGTAGCATTCGAGCTGATACTCGAGGCCGAAGAGACGCCTAAGGCGGCGGCGGTCGATCAGGAGGGGATCGAAGGGCGAGAGGATAAAGGCACGCCAAGGGCTGCTGTCCGGCGCGGCGGCCGAGATGTCGAGGTCCCCGGGCCGTGCGTAATGGAGAAGTTCGCCGGGCGTGGGCTCGGGCGAGGGTCCGGGAGGGGATGAGGCTTCGAGGCGGAGCGACACGAGCTCACCCGACTCGAGACGCCGCTCGATCTCGGCGTCGATGCACAAAAGGCCTTCCTTGCGTCCGTAGGCGACATCCCGCCGCGCGAAGACGCCGAGGCTCGCGATGGCCCTGTCCACGTGCCAGGCTGCCATCTCCTCCTCTACGGGCATTCGGGTGTCGACCCAGGCGGGAAGGGTACGTTCGGTGAGATCGTATAGCTTCTTGAAGCCCTTCCTGGTCACTGCCATGACCTCGCCGGCATGGAAGAGGTATTCCAGGGCAATTTTAGCCGGCTTCCAGTCCCACCAGCCAGCCTTCTCCTCGCGATCGTCCGCCCAATGGCCGGAGCCGAGGGGGCCCTCCGCGCGGATTCTTTCCCTCACCTCCTCGACGACGAGGGGATCGGCGCCGAACCAGGGATGGCCTTCCGCACGGACCCTTTCCATGCGCGGAAGGCAGTAGCGCCAGTCCCCCATGGGCAGGTAGGCGGCGGCGTGGGACCAATACTCGAAGACGCGGCGCGGATCGGCCTCGAGACGGGGCAGATCCTCCGGGTCGTGGGAGGGATTCCTCGACCAGATGATGTGGTGATGGGCCCGGGCCACGACATTGATGCTGTCGATCTGCACCGAACCCAGACGAGACAGGACGGCGAGGGTCGCGTCGGCGGGGCCTACCGCGAGGGGCGACGAAAGACCGCTCGCCGCGACAACGAGGCGTTTCGCTTCCTCTATCGAAATGGGGTTCAAATCCGGCATGTGATTCCATCCTATCTTCCGCGAGGTCCCGGTTCCAGCCTTTCGGGGACAGTCACCATATCGGGGACCATATTGGGGACAGTCACCGCATGGTCCGTGACTGTCCCCATTCTCTGAGAGGCTCGTCAGTCATCTCTTCCTCAGGTATCCTCCCTCATCATGGAAGCATTCGCCTATGTCTTCGCTGGAAGCGATATTTTCCTCGAGAGCCCTGAATCGGAGCGAGCCTCGGTGCGGCTCGAGCCCCTGGGGGATCTGCCGATAGTCGAAAGGCGTTCCTTTGACTGGATGGGGATTCAGGGGCTGGCGATAGGTCTCGACGAGGCCGGCGCGGCCCTTGCCCATAATCGTGGCCTGGTCAGGATTCCGATCCGACAGGCCATCGCCCGCTGGCCCGAGGGGGAGCTTCGTCCCGCCTTCAAGGCCCTCGCCCTCCTCAATTGGCTTGGCGGGATGAAGTACTGCTGCGCATGCGGCGCCTCCCTCTCGGGGGCGCGGCTGATCGAGACCCGGTCCGAGGATGCAGACGAAGCCTCGGCCCTCGTCTGTCCTTCCTGCGGTCGCGCCCATTTCCCCCGCATTTCGCCCGCTGTCATCGTGCTCGTGAAAAAGGAGGGCAAGGCCCTTCTCGCGCGCAATGCCCGCTTCCTCGGTCGCCGCTTCGGCCTTCTCGCAGGCTTCGTCGAGGCGGGCGAGACCCTCGAAGAGGCGGCGGCCCGCGAGGTCCGCGAAGAGGCCGGCATCGAGATCGCC
>DATKTD010000011.1:0-19957 GCA_035531315.1 Rectinemataceae bacterium | reverse complement strand
GCCGAGGACGTTCTTGAGGGCGCGGTGGAGGAGGTGGGTCGCCGTATGGTACTTGGTCGAGGTCTCGGACTGGTCGGCGAGACCGCCCTTGAAGAGCTGCTCGGCGCCGGCGCGGGAGAGCTCTTGGTGCTTCTTGAAGGCCTCCTCGTACTCCTCGCGGTTCACCCTCATGCCCTGTTCAGCCGCGAGCTCCTCGGTGAGTTCGATGGGGAAGCCATAGGTGTCGTACAACTTGAAGGCGAGGCGGCCCGACATGACCTTGCTCGGGTTCTTGAGGAGGTTGGGCAGCATCTTCTGGAATTCGTGCTCGCCCTTCTCGAGGGTCTCGAGGAATTTGATCTCCTCGGCCTCGATACCCTCGAGGATCTTCTCGCGGTTCTGGCCCAGCTCGGGATAGGCTCCCTTGAAATTCTCGATGACGGTGGCGGCGGGGCCGGCGAGGAAGGTGCCGGCGATGCCGAGCTTGCGGCCGTGGCGCACCGCGCGGCGCAGGAGGCGGCGGAGGACATAGCCGGCGCCGACATTCGAGGGCAGGGGGCCTTTGGGGTCGCCGATGATGAAGGTGGCGGAGCGTATGTGATCGGTGACGATGCGGACGGAACGGTCCTTCTCGGCGTCGGAGCCGTAGGAATAGTCGACGCCCGTCGCGCGGACGGCGGCGACGATGGTGTCGATGATGGGGGTGAAGACCTCGGTCTGGTAGACGCTCGTCTTGCCCTGGAGGACCGTGACCGTGCGCTCGAGGCCCATGCCCGTGTCGACGTTCTGGGCGGGAAGCCGAACGAGGGTCTTTTCGTCGACGCGGTTGAACTCCATGAAGACGTTGTTCCAGATCTCCATCCAATTGGCGGAATCCGTTCCCTTGTTGGAACCGGCGGGAGGGAGGCCCTCCCCCACCCAGTAGAAGATCTCGGAGTCGGGGCCGCAGGGTCCCGTGGGGCCGGCGGCCCACCAGTTGTCGCTCGCGCCCAGGTAGGCGATGCGATCGGCAGGCATGCCGATGTCGCGCCAGACCCCGGCGGAGAAGTCGTCGCGAGGGGCGTTCTCGTCGCCGGCGAAGACCGTGACGGAGAGCTTCTTCTGGTCGAGACCGAGCCACTTCGGGTCGGTAAGGAACTCCAGGCTCCAGGTGAGCGACTCTTTCTTGAAGTAATCGCCGAGGGACCAGTTCCCGAGCATCTCGAAACAGGTAAGGTGGGCGGGGTCGCCGACCTCGTCGATGTCGCCGGTCCTTACGCACTTCTGGTAGTCGACCAGGCGCTTGCCCGCAGGATGGGGTTCGCCCAGGAGGTAGGGAACGAGGGGGTGCATGCCGGCCGTCGTGAAAAGGACGGTGGGATCGTTTTCCGGAATGAGGGACTTGCCGGAAATCTCGGCATGGGCCTTGGTCTTGAAGAACTCGATGTATTTGGAGCGGAGCTCGTTGGCGCTGATCATGGTGCGCGATAGTAGAATGAGGCGAGCGGTGGGGTCAAGGATCGGCCTTTGAAGCACGGTTCCGGGTCGGCTGACCGGCTCCGTAAGCGAGACAATAGATATTCATATGCACACGTGATCATATGATCATGTGTGCAATTTCCCACACTGCTTCACAACATCGGGAATTGTCCGATCAGAGACCTTCAGCCAGGGCGAGGCGATTCCAACCGCGACTCTCACGCCCCTCGCGCCCCTCGCAGCTCGCTCGGCCCGCGTGGCCCTTACTTCTTCCCCTCTTCCTGCCCGCTGAGGTCGGGGAAGCGCTTCTGGATGGCCTCGATGGTCGGGAGGATGTCGAAGAAGGCCTCGACGACCTCGGGGTCGAATTTCGTGCCCGACATCTTCCGTATCTCCTCGTAGACATCGGAGGAGTCCCACTTTTCCTTGTAGACCCGGCGCGAGCAGAGGGCGTCGAAGACATCGGCCACGGCGACGATACGACCCGCCAGGGGGATCTCCTCGCCCTTCAGGCGCTTCGGCTTCCCGTCGGGATCGGCCTCCAGGGCGGGAGCGTGCCAGACCTCGCCGGTGCGGATCACCCCCTCGACCTCGATGTTGCGGATCTCGAAATAGGCGGCGTGGTAGTCGACCTTGCCGGGATAGCCCGTGCCGTCCCAGTTCTCGTGGTGGGTGAGGGCGATATCGGCCGCCATCCGATCGTACTCGGTGTCGTCGGTGAAGAGCCTGGCCCCGCAGAAGGTGTGGCCCTGCATGATCTCGCGCTCCTCTTCCGAGAAGCGTGCCGGCTTTTTGAGGATGAGGTCGTTGATGCCGACCTTTCCGACGTCATGAAGCATGGCGGCGAGCTTGAGGGTGTCCTTCGTCCTTTCGATGTCGCGCGCCTCGTGACCCCGCTTCATCGCCCAACGCTCGTAGATCTCCGACGCGTAGCCCGAAACGCGCGTGACGTGGGCCCCGGTCTCGTGGCTGTCCTTGAGCTGGGCCACCGCGTTCATCCGCAGGATCATCCGCCTGATGAAGTAGGCGTTCTGGAGATGGGTCGTGGCGTTGGCGGCGAAGTGGGCGACTATGGGCTCGTCCTCGACGGCGAAGGGGACGGTGACTCCCCCGGGGTCCTTGGCGTTGATGAGCTGGATGACGCCGAGGAGGCCGCCGACGCTTGTCTTGAGGGGGACGGTGAGCATCGACTGGGTGCGATAGCCGGTGACGTCGTCGTAGGAGCGATTGTAGGAAAAGGGCAGGCCCTCGGGAAGCGTATAGACATCGGAGAGATTGAGTATTTCGCCGGTCTTCGCGACAAAACCCGCGATCGAGCGCTCATCGATCGGCATTGAGAAGCTCGCGTAGGGGAGCTTCGTGCCCGGAGGAAGCTTTCGCTCCTGGAGGTCGTTCTGCGTATAGCGGAAGTGGAGCTGATCGCCGTCGCGAACGTAGATGGTGCCGGCCTCGGCGGAAAGGAGGCGACGCGCCTCAAGGAGAATGCGTTCGAGGAGGAGGTCGACGTCCTGGATCTTTAAGAGTTCCGAATCGATCTCGATGATGCTGCGAACACCCGTTTCGTTCAAAGCCATCCTTCATCTGCTCCCACATTCATCGCCATATAATATGCCAGGACTCTTCACCATACAATCATCGGAACTTTCTTATCTCCCGATCGGCACAAAAACATGGACAGTGTGGCAGGCTAGTTGTATATTATCGAATGAACGCTCATTCATCTAAATGGAGGCCATCCATGCGAGTTCTGGTAAGTGGAGCCTTCGGCAACGTGGGGAGAAGCACCTTGGCCGCCTTGGCCGAGCGAAGCGCCGAAGTGACGGTACTCGAAGCCGATACCCGGAGAAACCGCCACCTTGCGCCACGACTCGCGCGGGAGTTGGGCAGGAGGGGACAAGCGGCCTTTTCCTCCCTCATCCTGGGTGACGTGCGTGAACCCGACATAACCGCCAAGGCCGTCGCAGGCCAGGACGCCATAATCCACCTCGCCGCCCTCATCCCCCCCGCGGCCGACAGGCAGCCTGAGCTCGCGCGCTCAATCAATGTGGGGGGAACAGCCGCCCTCATAGAGGCGGCAAAGGCCTTCGGGGCCGGGGCGCCGCGCTTCATCCTCGCCTCGAGCATAGCCGCCTACGGCGACAGACTCCAGAATTTCTGGATCAGCGCCACTGATCCCCTCGCACCGAGCCCAGGAGACGCATATGGAAGCAGCAAGGTGGAGGCGGAGTCCCTCGTCAGGAAATCCGGCCTCCCCTTCTGCATCTTAAGACTCACCTACATAGTCTGGCGCAAGAAGCTCGCCCGAGATCCCCTGATGTTCCATATGCCGCTGGCGACGAGGATCGAGATCTGCCACACGGAGGATACGGGGAGGGCCTTCGCCTCGGCGGCCCATAATCCGGCGGCCCTGGGCCGGACCTTCGACATCGGGGGCGGCGAAACCTGTCGGACAAGCTATCGAGACTACCTCGACGCCATGTTCAGGCTCTTCGGCTTGGGGGGCTTCGGCAGGGTCCCCGAGGCCGCCTTCGCTCCCTCAGGCTTCCACTGCGGCTGGTACGCCGATTCCGACGAGGCCGATCGCGTCCTCGGTTTCAGGCACAAGACTCTGGCCGATTACTATGTCGAGGTGGCGGAAGAAGCGGGATGGAAGCGCATCGCGGCGGCGGTCTTTCGCCCCTTCATCCGAGCCGGCATCGCCGCCAAGAGCCCCTTCCTCAAAAAAGGCGCGGGCCAGGCCTGAGGGGCCAAGCGGAGGCGCTTTCAGGGCTCGAGCTTGAAACCGAAGCTGTTCTCTATCGAAAGCCTGATGAACGAGAGGATATCGGCCTCGGAAAGCGAAAGCCCCGCCGTTCGCGAAAGCCTGATGCTGTAGAGACTCCCGAGAAAATAGACGGCGATGGCCGAGCGGGCTTGGGCCTGGTCGAGACTAAAGCCCGATCGTCCCTCGGCCGCGAGCGGGCCGATCACCGGGGCTATGACATCGGCGAGGCTTTCGAGCTTCGCGTTGAGCCCCACCGAAACCCCATCAAGGCCTCCCCTCCCCGCCTCGGCGAGGAGGATGGTGATGAGATCGACGTCGCGAAAAAGGCTGGGCAGAACCTCGTTGATCAGGAGGGAGATGCGTTCCCGGGGACCCGCAACCCCGGCCAGGCTGCTCTTCATGCCCTCGAGAAAGGCCGACCAGCCCTCCTCGATGACGGCGGAGAGGACAGCTTCCTTGTTTTCGAAGTAGGTGTAAATGGAGCCGACGGGAAGATCGGTCTCACGAGCCATGTCAGCGACGCTGCTGCCGTGGTAGCCCCGCTCGGCAAAAAGCTTGCCCGCAGCCGAGAGGATGGCCTGACGCTTGTTTTCGTCTTTTTCGCGTGCCATCGTCCCCGCCTCAGGGAATATCCTCGAAGCGACCCTTCTCGCGGTTCTTGCGGACGGCGTCCCAGGCGAAGACCCTCCCGCTCATGGCGATCCATACGCCATGGGGCAGAATCTGCACGGCCGAAAAGGCCGAACCGAAATTGAAGAGGGCGTCGGAGCCCTGGACCCGATAGGGCACCATGGCCCCGGTGAGGACGATCGTCTTTTCGAGACCGGCCCTGCCGATCATGGCCGCGGTCTCGACCATGGTATCCGTGCCATGGGTGATGATGATGCACTCTTCCGTCGCTCGCTGACAGGCCTCGGCGACGCTTGCCCGATTGACGTCCTGCATGTGGAGGCTGTCGATGAGCTGGTTCATTTCGGTCTCTACGGGAACGTCGACGCGCACGAGCTTGAGGATTTCGGGAAGGGCGCTCTCTTTAAAGGTGAGTTCGCCCCTGATTTCGTCGTAGAGCTTGTCGAAGGTTCCGCCGGTGACGATGACGCGAATCGGTTTGGCTGCCATGGTTCGGAAGTATTGTCCCAGGCTTAGGGCTTTGGCAAGGTGGGCGAAGCTGGCCGAGCTGGCCGAGCTGGCCGAGCTGGCCGAGCTGGCCGAGCTGGCCGAGCGGGACACTATGACATTTTTTGGCTACATGTCAGCCACTAGACATAACTTTGAAAAAAACTACAATGTCCGAACTTCAGGTTTTTGCATATCTTTCCGAAGAGGCCCCCAATTGGAGCGGGCCGGGGTCCGGACCGACGTCGAAACCAGGTCGTCAAGGCCAAGCGGATGCCCCCGGGCCATATCGGTAACAACAAAGGAAGACAAGCGGCGAATGCAATCACGACATGCACCAAAAGTGGCGATAGGTTTCCTTCTCCTCCTGGCCGCAAGCTCCATGACCTGCTCCCAGGGCGGCAAGAGCCTGGGCTGGGACCATGATTTCGGCCCGGCCATCGATGCCCAGCTGATGAAGGTAGCCTCCCTCGGTCCCGAGGACATTCCCGCCTACCTCGCCAATCTCGATCGAAGCGATCCGATAGCCGAGGTAGCCGCGAACCCGCAGGGCCGGGAAGAGACCCTGGCTTTTTTCACGTCGATCACCGGATCGGAGGATATCGCGAAGGCGATTCTCGACAATGCCCTCCATTACGGGGTCTCCCCGGCCCTGGCCTTCGCCCTCGCCGACGAGGAGAGCCGTTTCGACATCCATGCCCAGAACGCCAACCCCGCCTCCGGCTCGATCGATAGGGGACTCTTTCAGCTCAATTCGAAGGCCTTTCCCAAGGTGAAGCTCTCCGAGGTCTGGGATCCGGACACGAACGCCCGTTATGGCATTTCCCACCTCGCCTGGTTCCTCGAGAACGCGGGTAACGAGGTGACGGCCCTCGCCATGTACAACGCCGGCAGGTACTCGGTGGATCGTGGCGCGACGCCCCGGAAGACCCTCGATTATATCTCGAGGATCCAAGGTCGTCGCGACAACATCCTGTCGCTCTTCACCGCCAAGGTCGGCCTCCGGGCCGGAAACCTCGGCACCCCCCTCGCCCTGGCCACAGGAGCGCACTGATAGCATGACGAGGGAGGAGCTTCCCCGCCTCGCTCGTCTCCTATGGTCCGAATGGGACGAGGCCCCCGCGGCGATGTCCTTCGAGGCGCCGTGGGGGGAGGTCCTCGACCGATCCATCGAGCTCCTCGACCGGGTCGGCTCCCGCTCCGAAGCCATCCTCGCCGAGCCCGCCTCGGCCGACGAGGGCTTTCGCCGCGACGCCCTCGACCTCTTCGTCCGCGCCCCCGCCATAATCAACGTCGTCCTCAATTGGAAGATCTGTCTCGAGCAGGGTCTTCCCCTCCATCCGACGCACTACTTCGAGGTCAACGATCGGACGCGCAACAGCGTCGCCTGGCCGGCAGACCTGGTCGCCGAGGCCGTCAAGGTCTTTTCGACCTCGATCCGCGTCGCTCGGGCCCTGATGCGCCTCGACCCCGTGGCCGTCGACGAGATCAGAAGCCTCCGCGCCGGCATCGACCCCGCGGTCCTCGACTTCGTATTCACGAGCGTCCCCGACAAGTACACCTGGCGGGCTTCCGAGCCCGCCAAGATCCTCGCCCTCGCCTCGAGGATCGAGAAGGATCGGGATTTCTACAAGGGTCCCGGTCTCGGCCATGTCGCCCGCCTGGAGGGCAGATCCGTACCCGGCCCCACGGGCCTCGTCGTCGATCCCCCGGGGGGCCTCGTCGTCGGCGCCGCCCACGGCTCCCTGGTGCCCGGCCTCATCCTCGCCGAGACCCTCGGCTGGAAGCTCTGGTACATCCGTTTTTCCATGTTCAAGCGGAACGACAGGGAGCCGGTGATCTCCGAATCGGACATCGCGAAGCTCGCGCCTTTCCGGATATCGCCTGTCCTGATTTTCGACGAGGACGTCGCCAAGGGGACGACCCTGCGACTGTTCACCGAAAAGCTATTTCCCCTCTTCGACAATCGGCGCTCGGCCTCGGTTCTTCGCCACGGTCTAGCCTCGTTCCGGCCGGATTTTTCGGGCGTACAGTGGTACGACTGAGGCGGATGCGCAACATTATTCATTCCCGCGCCCTTAGCGCGCGGCATATACCTGGAGGTCATCGATGAAATTCCGCAAGACCTGGATCCTCGCCCTCGCCGCCGCCCTGGCCCTCGTAGCCGCAGCCGGCCTCGCCGCCGACGATGACGAGGGCTCCGCCGCCAATCCCTTCGCGGCCTCGAACGGACCCTCGGGGCTCAAATGGGTCGCCGGCAACTCGGGAGGCTCGCTCATGAACCCGGGACTGGCCTGCATCAGCTGTCACACAAGGGGCGAGGGACCGCGCTTCGCGGCGGCGGGCACCGTCTACGCGAAGTTGGACGAGAAGAACCTCGACCTCGGCGTAGAGGGAGCCACGGTGCAGATCATCGACGCCAAGGGCAGGGTGCTCACGCTGAAGACGAACAAGTCGGGCAATTTCTCCGCCCGGCGCGGCGTCTCCTTCACCTTTCCGATCACGGCGAAGGTCATCTACAAGGGCAAGACCAGCGAGATGTACTCTCCCCAGAAGAGCGGCGACTGCAATCTCTGTCATACGCAGAGCGGCGCGAAGGGAGCACCGGGTCGCGTCGCGATCCCCTGAGCCTGGGCCGGGCGACGGGGGCTTGAGCGCTCAACGTCTGAGCTTCCAAGCCTCCGTCTCGTAGCGTTCCGAGGCCAGGGCCCTGGCGCGCACGAGTTCCTCCGGCCGGGGCTCCCCGGCCTCGAAGGCCGCGCCCCAGGCTTCGGCAAAGCCCGCCTTCATGGCCTCCACGGCCTCCCCATAGCCCACCTCGCGGCCCAGAAGGCCCTTCAAGCCCACCACGCGCTGCTTGACGTCGGCTATCAGCTTGCCCTTGAGTTTTTCCTGGGGCACGCGAAGGAGGGCGAACATCGTCTCGACGTCGACGTCGAGGAGGATGGTGCCGTGTTGGAGGAGACAGCCCCTGCGCCTCGTCTGCGCGTTGCCCGACACCTTTCTGGCCGTCCCCTCGCCCTTCGGCGCCCCGGGGGCGAAGGCAACGATATCGTTGATCGGCGCGAAGGCGGCCTCGACGCCGAGCTTCTCGTAGCCCACGACGAGGGCGGCGCAGATGCGGCGGTAGGACTCGAGGATGTCGTCCGGGGCCAGCTCATGCCCCTCCCGCACGACGACAGAGTAGGTCAGTTCCCGCTGATGGAAGACCGCGCCGCCCCCGGTCACGCGGCGCACCGCCTCGACGCCGAGGCGATCGCAGGCGGCGAGGTCGATCTCCTCGCGCATGCCCTGGAAGTAACCAATGCTTATGGCCGGGGGATACCAGGAATAGAAGCGGAGGGTGGGCGGCGAGTCGCCCGCCGCCACGGCCTCGAGCACGGCCTCGTCGAGGGCCATGTTGAATGCCGCGTCATGCGCACCGGTATCAAGGAGCCTCAGTCGCATCTCCGCCTCCGCAAGCCTCGAAAACAGTGTCGGCTATCGCCTCCGGCGTCACGCCGTAGAGCCTGAGGCCTGGCCGCGAGAAGGCCGCCCGCGCGGCCTGGGGCAGGGCGGATAGAGCCAGGCCCGCGAGCTCCGCCTCGGCGGCCTCAAACAATTCCTCGGGATGGGCGAAGAAATCGCCGCGGACCCGCGCCGCGACGAGCCGCTTCCCCTCGATCTCCACTTCGACGCGGAGGAGCTTGCAGCCCTCGGGTTTGCGGTCGAGATGCCTCGTCACGAGAACGCCTCTTCCGCGCCGCCAGGCCCGCCGGAGCGGCCGCCCGCGCCCGCGAAGGCCGAACGGGCGTGGTAGGAGGTCCTGGCGAGGGGCGAGGACACGACGGCGGAAAAGCCCTTCGCCTTCGCGACCTCGGCATAGGCGGCGAAGGCCGACGGCGTCACGTACTCGACGACGGGGATCTGCTTAGGTGTCGGCCTGAGATACTGGCCGAGGACGAGCATCGTGACTCCCGCGGCCCGGAGCGCGTCCATGGCCGCATGAACCTCCTCGGGATCCTCGCCAATTCCGAGGAGGATGCTCGATTTGACGCGAGGGCTCCCCTCTCGATCCGGGCCGTGGCTCGATGCCCAGACCGAGGCGAGTTCGAGGCTATGGAGGCTGGCGCGCCAACCCGCGCGGGCGTCGCGCACCGACTGGAGTCTTTCGACGGCCTCGATGTTGTGGGCATAGACGTCGGGTCCCGCCTCGAGGAGGATCTCGATCTCTTCCTCGCGATAGTCGGGAGCGAGCACTTCGATGCCTATCGAGGGGTCGCGGGCGCGGATGGCCCGGATGCAGGCGGCGAAATGCGAGGCGCCGCGGTCGGGAAGGTCGTCGCGGTCGACGCTCGTGACGACGGCGTGGCGGATGCCGAGCTCGGCAATGGCGGCGGCGAGCTCCTCGGGCTCGCGGGGGTCGAGGGCCTGGCCTTCCTTGGCGGTGGCGACGGCGCAATAGCGACATCCCCGGGTACAGACGGCTCCCATCACCATGAAGGTCGCCGTCGCCATGCCCCAGCACTCGGCCTTGTTGGGGCAGCGCGCCTCGTCGCAGACCGTGTTGAGGCCATGGCGCCGAAGGGTGGCACCGACATGGCCGGTCACCGAACCCGAGGGGAGACGCACCTTGAGCCAGTCGGGCTTACGCGGGGCCATGCCCGAAACCCCGACACTCTCTTCGAAAGCCATTCCCTTCCCCCTCCGTCGCGTTTAGGGAGGTTATCCGCTCGCGCGCGAGCTTGTCGCCCCCCCGCCCCCCGGATGGGCCGTCGGGGCGGTGTTGCCAAGGAGACCGCTCGTCCCCGCGGCCTGGAAGGCAAGGAGGGCGCGGAAGGACTCGGCGATGAGGCGGGCCGCCTGGGGGATGGTACCCGCGTCTTCCCGCGCAAGGACGGTGAGGCGGAAGATCTCGGCCTCGATGAGCGAATAGAGGAGCTCGGAGGCGGTCTTGATCGAAAAACGGCCGAATTCGCCCGACCTCTGGCCGTCGATGAGAATTCCGGCGATGAGATGCTTCATCCTGATGGTACGGCGCTTGACCCTCTCGTCGGGATTGCCGCCGGCCGTGCGGACGTGGCCGAGATAGTCGTGGATGACGAGGAGAAGACGGCGGTTGGCTATGCAGTCGGCGACGGTGCGCTCGATGATGGCGGCGAGGCGGTCCACGTGGGAAAGCTGGCGATCGGCCGCAATCTCCTTGAGGGAGGTCTCGATGCGGTCGGTGAAGAGCTTGATGCTGAAATTGAAGATTTCTCGCTTGTTCTTGAAATAGAGGTAGAGTATCGTCCTAGTAATGCCGCAACGCTCGGCTATTTTCTGGAAGGTCGTGTCTTCGAAGCCTTCGTCCATGAAAACATCGAGGGATTTTTCGAGTATTTCGCGCTTTCGCTTATCATGCTCTACGGTGATTGACACTTTTACCCCCCGCGTCTGAATGTGCAGTATATTCATCCTTTCCTCTTTAGTGAAGACAAATTCATTGAAACAATCATTTTCCCGCATCAACTTGTGAGGCTCTCCGCCCTCGGGTAGTATCGATCTCGGTGGGCTCCAGGCGAGCGTTAGGGGCTTCGGCCTTCCCGCTCTCGGCAAAGGCGCCCTCGTCGCAGGGGGAAAAGTGAAAGAACGAAATGTCCTGACAATTCGGCTCGAAACCCTCGAAGGCAGTCCTGCCATGGATGGCGCCGAAGGTCGGTCCGACGCGAGCCGAAGCGACGAGCCCGCGGCCCTCGCGGGCGACCGTGTCATGGAATTCCACATCTCCCGCAAAGCGAGGAGAGAATTCGACTTCGACGCATCCCTCTTCAAGAGCACGGGCAATGTCATAATCCCCGATTTTCGGGAGGCCAGGCTCCTCGCGCGCAGGATCAACGAACGGGTCGGAGCCTCGGTCCTGCCCGAAAAGGCCGTCAAGGCGGGCAAGCTCAACGCCATGGCCCTGATCGACGAGATTCTCCACGACATCGCCAGGCTGTATCGCGAGAAGATCAGCGTCGAAGCCTTCGCGAGCTGTCTCGCGACCCTGGAGCGCGAACTAGGCTCCGATGTCATCGACGGCCTCCTCTACGCCTTTGTAGAGGACTTCCCCCCCCTCGCCGTGCACCGCGGGGAACTCGATGTCGGCGAATGGTTGGCCGCGAAGACGGCGACCGAGCCCACTCTCATCACCAACAGGGAACTCGCCCTCGAGGAGTTCATCCTCCTCAGGCTCGCCAACGAAAACCCGGCCTTCGGCCCCTTCCGCTTCCTCTTCGACGACGGATCGATGCTGGGCGCGGACGAGAGGAATAAGGCGACAGGCCTCGCCGCCCAACCGGGCTACGATGGCGCCATCGCCTTGATCGAGGCCCATTTCGCGAGCTTGCCGAGCTTCGGCCCCGATGAGGAGGATCTCGTCACGATGATGAGGGCGCCGATGCGCGCGGCCCCCTGGTCCCTCGCGGGTCAGCTCGACTTCATCCGCCGCAAGTGGGGCCTCATCATCGGCGACAAGCTCCTCAGGCTCCTGGGCGGCCTCGATCTGATGAAGGAGGAGGAGCGGCCCTTCTTCCCCGGCCCCGGCCCCTCACGGACCCTCGTGTATTCGGGCATGGAGAAGGAGTACGAACGCTTCAGCGCCGATCGCGACTGGATGCCCAATGTCGTCATGATCGCGAAGACCACCCTGGTCTGGCTCGACCAGCTTTCGCGGCGCTACGGCCGCCACATCAAGACCCTCGACGCCATCCCGGGCGAGGAGTTCGACCTCCTCGCCTCCCGCGGCATCAACGCGCTCTGGCTCATCGGTCTCTGGGAAAGGAGCGAGGCGAGCGCCCGCATCAAGGTCCTCTGCGGAAACCCCGAGGCCGCGGCCTCGGCCTATTCCCTCTTCGACTACGAGATAGCCGGGGAGTTCGGCGGCTGGCCGGCCCTCGAGGCGATGAGGGAGGAGGCCGGCCGTCGCGGCATCCGTCTCGCCGCCGACATGGTGCCCAATCACACGGGCATCGATTCGGCCTGGGTCAGGGAGCGGCCCGAGCTCTTCATGCGTCGGAACGACTGCCCCTATCCCGGCTACTCCTTCAACGGCGAGAACCTCTCGCGAGACGGCCGCTTCGGCATCTGGCTCGAGGATCACTACTACGACAGACGCGACGCCGCCGTGGTCTTCAAGCGGGTCGATTTCGGCTCGGGACGCTGCGACTACATCTATCACGGGAACGACGGGACCGGCCTGCCCTGGAGCGACACGGCCCAGCTCGACTTCCTCAACCCGGCCACGCGCGAGGCCGTGAAGGAGCGAATCCTCCACGTCGCGCGAAACTTCCCAATTATAAGGTTCGACGCGGCCATGGTCCTCGCCAAGAGGTCCTTCAGGCGTCTGTGGTACCCCGAGCCGGGCCAGGGCGGCGCCGTGCCCTCGAGGGCGGAATTCGCGCTTTCGCAGGAGGCCTTCGAAGCCGCGGTGCCCGAGGAGTTCTGGCGGGAGCTGGTGGATCTCTGCGCCCGCGAGACACCCGACACCCTCCTCCTCGCCGAGGCCTTCTGGATGATGGAGGGCTACTTCGTCCGGACCCTGGGCATGCACCGGGTCTACAACTCCGCCTTCATGAACATGCTCAAGAAGGAAGAGAACGCCAAGTACCGCGAGACGATCCGCAACACCCAGGAATTCGACCGGGACATCCTCAAGCGCTTCGTCAATTTCATGAACAATCCCGACGAGGAAACAGCCATCGCCCAGTTCGGTTCCGGCGACAAGTACTTCGGCGTCTGCACGATGATGGCGACGATGCCCGGCCTTCCCATGTTCGGGCACGGGCAGATCGAGGGCTTTACGGAGAAGTACGGCATGGAATATCGACGGGCCTACAAAGACGAGAGCCCCGACGAGGCCCTCCTCGCCCGCCACGAGAGGGAGATATTCCCCCTCCTCCGACGGCGTCACCTCTTTTCCGGAGTCGAGGACTTCCTCCTCTTCGACTTCGCCGAGCTGGGCGGCGTCAACGAAAACGTCTTCGTCTACACCAACCGCGCGGGCGCCGAAAGGAGCCTGGTCGCCTACAACAACGCCTACGCGAGGGCCGATGGGCGCGTGCGCGAATCGACGCCCTTCGCCGTGAAAACGGGCGAGGGGAATAAGCGCCTCGAAAAGCGCGGCATCGCCTGGGCCCTCGGCCTCCATGCCGTCGACGGCCACTACCTCGCCCTCCGCGAGCAGCGATCGGGGCTCTGGTTCCTCCGCCGTTCTCGCGAGATCGCCGAAACGGGCCTCCATCTCATGCTCGAGGGATTCCAGAGCCAGGTCTTCCTCGACATTTTCGAGGCGATCGACGACAAGCGAGGTCTCTGGTCGCAGTTGCACGACGAGCTCGGGGGAAGGGGCGTGCCCGACCTCTCCGAAGCCCTCGAGGACATAGCGCGGAAGGATCTCTACGGGATTCTCGCCCGCTTCTTCACCCCGACCTTCCTCTCCTCGCTCCGTTCCCTCGTCGAGCCTGAGGCGGAAGAGGCCCTGGGCGATTCGAGCGATGCCATTCATTACCCACTGGGCCCCGGGGCCGAGGACAAAGACAGCGGTGGAGCGGGGAAGGCAGGCACTTCGGCGAGATCGACGGCAAGGACGCCCGGCGGCCTTTCGCCCGAGGCGGAAGCCGCCGTCCTCGACTTCTATTCGGCCGTACGCGGCCTGATGCGGCAGGAGGCCATGGAGGAGGGGCTTGGGCCGGAGGAGGGAGGCGATGGCGAAAGGGCGAAGACCGCCGATCGCTCCGCCGCCCGCAAGGCCAGGGATGGCTTCCTCGCGGGCCTCGAGGCCCTCGTCCTTTTCGCCTCGGAGGATGGGGAGCCCGACGGCCTCGTCCACGATTGGCTCGACCGCGAGGGCGGCATCGAGTCGGCGGCGGCCTTCCTTGTCCTCGAGGCCCTGGCAGAACTAAGCCCAGGCCTCGAGAAAGAGAGGGCGGCCAGGAGGCTCGCCGAAAAGCTGGCGCTGGGGCGCAAGCTGCGCGAGGCCATCCAGCTCTCGGGGGTCTCTGGCCATGAGGCCTGGCACGGCATGTCGCTGGCCCTCCTCTTCGCGGGAAGCCCCGCATGGGACGAGCCCTCGGCCTCGGGCCTCCTCCCCCTCCTCGCCTCCCTCGATCGGGACGATGAACTCCGGAACTTCCTCGGCGTCAACGTTTGGGATGGGACCACCTGGTTCAAGCGCGAGGCCTTCGACGCCTTCCTCTGCTTCGCCTCGGTGGCCAACCTCGTGAGGGGAGGGGCTCCCCTGGATCGTGTCGCCGTCCTCAAGGCCGAGATCGCGACGGCACGGGGCGCCGAAGTCGCCTCGGCCTATCGCCTCGAGGGCTTCCTCGCCGCGATGAATCTCGTCCTCGCCGCCCATGAGCATGGTCGTCGGCCCGAAAAAAGAAAGGCGGCCAAGCCCGCAAGCGCCGGGGCACAGAGGGCGACCCGCGCTGTCGCGGCGGCTCCCGAAGGAGGGGGGCGGCGGAAGCCGGCCGCCAAACCTGGGAAGGGGCGCGACTCCGAGTGATGCAGCCGCTTCGCGACCTCATCGAAGCCCGTCTGGCCGATGGGAAATCGGTCCTTGTCTTCCCGAGCCAGGTGGCGGCCGACGCCTGGGCGATCGAGGCCCTTGGAATGGGGGGGGGCGGGGCCGTCGATCCGGACCGTCTCGTCGTCTGGGATCGATTCAAGGAGCGCTTCCTCTCCACCCGGCGCGACGACAGGCCGGCGAATCGCGTAACGCGAACCCTATGGGCGGCCCTCGTGGTCTCGAGACAGACGCGGGAGCCCTTCCTGGAGCGGATTCTCGGCTCCGGCAAACCATCGCCCTCCTTCGTGGGCTTTCTCTCCACGGTGCCGCCCGCCCTCGCCGCTATCGCTCGTGGTCTCGAGAATAGCCTCGACGCCAGGCTCGGTCAGGATCCCCTCATCCTCGACCTCCTCCGCCTCCATGAGGACTGCCGGCGCTTCATGGAGACGCGGAGCCTCTTCGAGCCCTCCTGGGAAAGACCCTCGGTCCTGAGGCTCGACAGGCCCCACCTCCTCGTCGCCCCCGAACTCGTCGAGGATTGGGATGAATGGCGCGATCATCTCGAAGGAATCGAGGGCTTCGCGACCTGGCCCCTCCCGGTCGTCGGGGCGGCTAGAGTCGATAGACCGACCGTCGACAGCGCGAAGGCCGATACGGCTGGCGCGGGTACGGCGACGGCCCTTCTCTCCTACGAGAACGCCTGGGAGGAATATCGCGACGTCTTTTTGAGAATCGCCGCCCTCCTCGATTCGGGCATCAGGGCCGACGAGATCGGCGTGACCGTCTCGGACCTCGATGCCGCCCGGCCTTGGGTAGAAGAAGCGGCGGCAAAGGCCGGGGTGCCCCTCGTCGTGAGAAGCGGCCTCCCCCTCGCCTCGTCTCCCTTCGGTCGTCTTCTCGCGGCGATCGGGGCGGCGACCGAGTCGGGTTTCGGCCTGCCGGCCATGAAGGCCCTCCTCCTCGATCGCTTCGCGGTATGGAAGGAGGCCGAGGCAGCCACCAACCTTGTACGCTTCGGCATCGAGCACCACGCCTTCGCCTCTTGGACGCGGGGCTCGGCCACCATCGATGTTTGGGAGGAGAGTTTCCGGGTGACCGGAAGGACGGGGCTCCGCTCCTGGTACCGCCTCCTCCGAAGGGCCCTCCTCGACATGGCCGGCGCCCGCGATTTCCGGGCCCTCGGCCAGGCGGTCACCGCCTTTCGCAAACAGTTTCTCGACGAAGACGGCTGGAGTTCCGAGGAGAACCGCCTGGTCGAGCGCTGCATGGAGGAACTGGCGGCCCTCGGCAGGGCCGAGGCCGACTATGCGCGTGGCGAGAGACTGCCATCGCCCTTCGCCCTCTGGATGGCCACCCTTCGTTCGGAAGGTTATGTGCCCCAGCGCCATGGGGCCTTCGTCCAGGTCTATCCCTGGCGGGTATCGGCCCTTCTTCCCTTCAAGTACCACTTTCTCCTCGGCTGCGGCTTCGACGCCGTGGCGGTGCGCTACGGCGCCGAGAACTTTCTCCGCGAAGACCAGAAAGAGGCCCTCGGACGCTCGGGCCGCGACGCCACCCTGGACTTCCTTCGCGCCTACCTCCTCTCGGGCGATCTCGTCTTTCCCTGTCACGCTACCGAGGAGATTGGCGGCTGGTCCGCCCCCCACCCCTTTTTCTCCGCGGCTTCGACGAAGCCCGGCCGCGAAACGACGGCGGAGATCCCCCTGGCTCCCGATCCCCTCGCCCTCGAAGGCCTCGCCTGGGCCGGACTCGGGGAGATCCCCACGAGGCTCCTCCCGATGCAGAAGGCCGCCTTCGCCGCCTTCGAGGTCGTCGCGAGGGCCAAAGGAGAGGCGGATGGCTTCGATCCGGTCGATACCCGCGCCCTGGAAGCCCTCCTTCCCCGGCTTTCCCGGGAGGGCCGACTCCGGATGTCGCACACCCTCCTCGACGAATATCGCGCCTGTCCCTTCCGTTGGCTCGTCGCCCGCGCCCTCCGGGTCGAGGAGGAGATCCTCGACCCGGGCTTTTTCGACGCCCTCCTCGCGGGCGACATGGCTCATCGCGCCATCGAACATCTTTTCGAGGGCATGCGCGGCTTCGGTCTCATAACCGGCAGCCACCTCGACGAGTACCGGCGCCTCGCGGCCGAAGCCCCGGCCGCCATCCTTCCCGAATTCGCCCGCGACAAGGGACCCTTCCTCGAACCCATGTTCGAGGCCTGGTCGCCCCTCCTCGCCGACAGACTCCTCCGCCTCGTCGACCACCTCGCCTCGGACCCTGGTTGGGAGGTCGGCGAACTTGAAAGCGCGAAAGAGTTCGTTATTTCCGAGGACAACATCGTCCTCGAGGGCCGCATCGATCGCCTCGCCAGGCGCGGCGAGGAGCTTGCCATCGTCGACTACAAAAAACGCAGGATGCCGGCCAAGGCCGCCCTGGTCGTCGCCAAGGAATCGGCCGGCGATGGGGCCTCAGGCGAGGGCGAAGACGCTGCCGACGATGAGGCGAGGGGAGGCGACATCGTCGCCGGCGAACTCGCCAACACCCAGATCGCGAGCTATGTGAGCCTTGTGGAGGCGGGGGGAGAGAGGGTGAAACGGGCATATTTCTGGTCGATCGAGGACGCGAAGGATCGGGTCGTCATCGGCGATGACGGCCTCAGGCCTCCGGGGGGATACGGCATGGAAATCGCCAGTTTTCGCGAGCTCCTCTCCCGAGCCGCGAAGGGCATTCGGGAAGGACGATTCGGCTGGGCAGCTCCCTCCTCTCCGGCCTGCAGGAACTGCAGGGTCAAGCCGGTCTGCCGCAGCCACTACTCGGCGGGGCGCTGAGGATGAACGAGCTTTTTGCCCGCCTCGATCCCGACCAGAGGGCGGCGGTCGAGCTCCGAATCAACGGAACCGTCTCGGCGGGGGCCGGCTCGGGGAAGACCACGGTACTGGCGGCCCGCTACCTCGACCTCCTCCTCAAGGCCGATTCGGGCGGGGAAGTCGGGGCGGCCGACCTCCGGTCGATCCTCTGCCTCACCTTCACCCGCAAGGCCGCGGCCGAGATGCGGGCGAGGATTTGGCGGGAACTCTCGAAGGACGGCTCGCCCCGGGCGCGGGCGGCGGCCGCCCGCTTTTCCGAGGCGACGATAAGCACCATCGACTCGTTTTGCGGCTCGGTGCTTCGGAGCTCGGCCCAGCGCTATGGCTTTGCCCCCGATTTCGGCGTCGACGAGAACGAGGCGCGAAGGATAGCCCTCGACGAGGCCCTCCGATTCCTTCTCGCCCGCCGCGAGGATCCCGCCCTGCGCGAGCTCTTCTCCTACCAGAGTTTCATGACGGCCTGGCGGGACCTCTTCGCCGAAGCTGGCCACCGCTTCGCCACCCCGGTTCCCGACAGGCGGGCCGATCCTGCCGCGACTCCGGCACGGGCCCGGGCTGCCCTCCTCCGCATCGCCCTCTCCGCCCTCGATGCCATCGAATCCGCCCGTGGCGAGGCCCTCGAACTTGGCGATCTCGGCATAAAAGCCGGGGCCGATTTCGTCGCGGCCCTGGAGGCCTTCCCGGCCGATTCCCGGGAGGCCCTGCATTGCGCTGCCCAGGGCCGGGGAGACGAGGGCATAGAGGCCATTGCCGAAGCCTCGCGACGCGCCGGGGCCCTCAGGGATCTCGGCCTCCGTTTCGGCAAGGGCGATGGGGGCGACAAGGACAGGCTGAAGGAGGCGGCGAAGGCCGCGAGGGAGGCGGCCAGGCTCCTCGCCGCCTGCGCGGTGGCGGCGGGCCGTCGCGGCCTCGAGGACAGGATAGTCGAGCTCCTCGTCGAATTCGCCGCCCTGGTCGTCGAGGCCAAGCGACGGGCGGGCATCATGGGTTTCCACGACGTCATCGTCGCCACCGTCGACCTCCTCGCCTCGGATCGCCGCATCAGGGCCTGGTGGAAGGCGCGCTACCGCTGGATCATGGTGGACGAATTCCAGGATGACGACGAACTCCAGAAGGACCTCTTCTTCCTCCTCGCCGAAGGGGCGGAGACCGAAGGCGAGGGCATACCGGAGGCCTCCGAGCTGGCCCCCGACAAGCTCTTTTTCGTGGGCGACGACAAACAGTCGATCTATCGCTTCCGCGGGGCCGATGTCGCCGTCTTCAACCGCCTCGGCCGCGAACTCGGCGGGGGAAGGGCCCGCGAGGAGGGAGGGACGGCCCCCGCAATGCCCAGGCTCCGGACGAATTACCGCTCGGAACCCCGCCTCATCGAGTTTTTCAACGAGGTCTTCGCCTCCCTCCTCGCCTCGGGGGAGGCCGAAGACTACGAGGCGCGTTTCGAAAAGAGCCTCGCGAGAAAGCCGACGCCGGGAATAGAGGCGAGCGTCAGCCTCCTCCTCAAGATCAAGGGCGAGTCGGCGGAGGAAGAGACGCGAAGCGACGACGAGGCCCTGGCCGAGGGCATCGCGAGACACATCGAGTCCCTCGTATCCTCGGAAGGCTGCCTCGTGCCGGACGGGGAGGGAGGGGCGCGCCGCGCGAATTGGGACGACATCGCCATCCTTCTCCGCTCGAGTTCGAAACAGTACCTCGTCGAGCGCTTCCTCCGCCTCCACGACATACCCCATGGGGCCGCCTCGGTCCGCAGTCTCTTCGTCGAATCGCCCGCCAACGATCTCCTCTCCCTCCTCAAGCTCGCGCTTATCCCGACGGATCGCGCGGCCCTCGCCACCTTTCTCCGCTCGCCCTTCGTCCGCATCTCCGACGAGGGCTTCATCGCCGTCCTCGCCGAGGCCACGGGCTTCGAAGCGGCCGAGACCGCCCTCGACCTCTCCGCCAAGGATGGGCTGCGCCTGGCGGCGGCCCGCAGGCTCCTCGCTGAGACGAGGAGACGCATCGATCGGATGCCCCTCGCCTCCCTCCTGTCCTGGCTCTGGCACGAATGCGGGCTCCGGATCTCCATCCTTTCCGATCCGGCGGCCCAGCCCTTCCTCGAGCATTTCGACTGGCTCTTCGCCCTCGCCGTGGCCGCCGACCGCAATGGCGAGAGTCTCGCCGCCTTTCTCGACCGCCTCGCCCCCCTCCTCGGCACGCCGGACAAGCCCGAGGACGAAATCGAGGCCCCCCGCGAGGCGAGGAAGGGCGTTCACATCATGACCGTCCACAAGAGCAAGGGCCTCGAGT
>DATKTD010000010.1:0-7887 GCA_035531315.1 Rectinemataceae bacterium | reverse complement strand
CCTCCGGGAGGGGGCCGCCGATCGGGTGCTTCAGCCGGCGAGCAACTCGGCGTTTATCTCGTCGAGGGCACTTCGCCCCGGTTTCGTGCGGGCCTCGCCGAGGGACACGAGGGCTTCATCGACCGTTCCAACAAGCTCATGGACGGTAGGGGATCCGGGCCGATGATAGAGGAGGCCGGTCAGGATGCTTCCCGATTCCCTCGATTCGTGGATGGCCTCGAAGACCTTGGCGCGATCGCTCGGGTCGTAGTCCTCTCCCGTCGCTTTGAGAGTCAGTTTCGATCCGTCGGGGAATTCGATCTCCCTCGCCTCGCCTGGTGGGATATCCACGGGATGAGACTCATGGGCCATCACGAAATCCAGATCGTGGACGGAGAGGGCCTTGTCCGAAACCGCGCGATAGCTCCGCGTCGAGGATTCGTGGTTGTTGAAGGTGACGCAGGGGGAGAGGGCGTCGATGACCGCGAGACCCTTGTAGGCCATGGCCGCGCGGAGGATGGTCTTGAGCTGCTTGCCATTGCCCGCGTAGGTCCGGGCGACGAAGCCGCAGCCCAGCTCGATGGCGAGGGAACAGGGATCGATCGGGGGAATCTCGTTGATCTCCCCATGTTTGAGCGCCGAGCCGATGTCGCTGGTGGCCGAGAACTGCCCCTTGGTGAGTCCGTAGACGCCGTTGTCGGCGATCACGTACACAAGGGGGATGTTGCGCCTGATCATGTGCACGAAATGGGCCGTGCCGATGGAGAGGGAATCGCCGTCGCCCGAGATCAGGATGTTGAGAAGCTTCCTGTTGGCGAGGGCGGCCCCCGTCGCGACGGCCACGGCCCTCCCGTGGAGGGTGTTGAAGCCCCAGGACTTCCCCATGAAATAGGCGGTCGTCTTGGACGAACAACCGATGCCCGAGATCTTGGAGACCATGTGGGGCTCGACTCCAGACTCCCAGGCCGCCTGGACGATCTGGGCGGTGATCATATTATGGCCGCAGCCGTCGCAGAGGGTGGACTTGCCGCCCTGATATTCCTGTATGCCGAAGCCGAGGCTGTTGACCGGCTTGTCGTTTTCCTGTGCCATGCTCTTCCTCCTCAACCCGCCACGCGGGCTTGCCCGCGGGCCGCGTCTCTGACCGCGCGCTCGATTCCCTCCACCACAGCCTCTGCCGGAAGCGGGAGGGTGTCGGGATAGCATACCTTCCTGAGCCGAGGGGCGAGGGCCGGGAAGTCGTCGGCGAGGAGGTTGGCCAACTGGCCGTCGCGGTTCTGCTCGACGATGAATACATCGGAATGGGAGGCGATGAAATCTTCGACGCTCTTCGAGAAGGGGAAGGCCCTGACCCGCAGGTAATCGAAGCGTCGGCCATCGGTCGAAAGGAGGCCTAGGGCCTCGCGCACGGCGGGATCGGAAGAGCCGTAGGCGATAATACCCCGGCCTCCCTTCCCCGACTTCGGATCGGCGACTTCCAGGGGGCCGGGCAGCCTTTCCTTCGCGGATTCGATCTTCCGCGCGATGCGTTCGATCTGACCGACATAATCGGCGGCCTTTTCGCTGTAGAGGGCGGCGTCGTTCCGGGCGGAGCCGCGGGTGAAGAAGGCCCCCTTGCCGCCCTTGGTTCCAGGGAGGGTCCTCCAGGGGATTCCGTCGCCGTCGAGGTCGCGATAGCGTCCCCAGTTGCTGATGTCGGCGAGGGCCTTTTCGTCGAGAACCTTGCCCCTGTCGAGCCTGCCCTCCGGATAGACGAAGGGATCGCTCATCCAGGTCTGCATACCGAGATCGAGGTCGGTGAGGACGAAGACCGGGGTCTGGTAGCGCTCGGCGAGGTCGAAGGCCGCATAGGTGAAGTCGAAACATTCCTGCATCGTCGCGGGATAGAGACAAATGTGGCGGGTGTCGCCGTGGCTGGCCTTGGCGCAGAGCTCGACATCGCCCTGGCCCGTGTGGGTCGGAAGTCCGGTGGAGGGCCCGGTGCGCTGGACATCGACGAAGACCCCGGGGGTTTCGGTCCAATAGGCCAGGCCGATGGTCTCGCTCATGAGGTCGATGCCGGGGCCCGAGGTCGCCGTCATCGAACGGGCCCCCGCCCAGGAGGCGCCGACGACGACGCCAGCCGAGGAAATTTCGTCTTCCATCTGGATGATGGCGATATCGAGCTTGCCGTCCGCGGGATTGCGGCGGTAGCGCTTGGCATAGTGCGTAAGATCCTCTATCACGCTCGTGCTCGGCGTGATGGGATACCAGGCCGCGACGGTGACCCCCGCGAAGAGGGCGCCGAGGCCGACAGCCGTGTTGCCTTCGACGAGGATCTTGCCCTTGGTTGCCGAGGCCCTTTCGGCGCCGAAGTCATCGAGCCTCTCGGTGTTGGAGAGGGCCCAGCGATGACCGAGGTCCATGGCCCCGGCGTTGAGGGCTATGGCCGAGCTCTTCTTGCCCATCATCCGCCCGAGGGCCGCCTTGGCCTCCTCGAGCTCGATGCCCAAGAGGCGGCAAAGGATGCCGACATAGATCATGTTCTGGACGAGCTTCTGGAGTTTCTTGTCGGGGCAGGCCTCCTCGGCCAGCCTGGCGAAGGGAGCGATGACATATCGAATATCGCTCCTCGTCGCAAGACCCCTCATGCCCTCGTCGATCAGCGCGACCGCGCCTGGGCCGAGCTGGCCGAGGTCATCGGCGGCCGTCTCCATATTGAGACAGACCATGAGGTCGGTGCGCTCGCTCCTGCCGACATGGCCGGCGGCGCTCGCCCTGATATAGAACCACGTCGGCATGCCCGAGATGTTCGAGGGAAAGATGTTCTTTCCCCCGACGGGGATGCCCATCGCGAACAGGGACCTGAGGATGACCTGGTTGGCGGTCTGGCTCCCCGAGCCGTTTCGCGTCGCAATGCCAATGCTGAAATCATTGACGCCCGGTTTCGTTACGATGCTCATGCGGTCGATTTCCCCTTTCGCGGACCCCTCTGACCGGAAGCCAGCCCGGTCCAGACCCGCTGTCGGCAGACCCCGGCATGAAAAACGCCTCGCCCCTCCGGGATCCCTTTTCACATATAGCGAAATAGTAATGCCAAAACAGCCTCGAGTGGAGCGATATCGCTCTAGCCGGCGAGATGGGCTCGGGCGGCCTCGATTCGGGCGAGGGTCCTCGGAAGACCGAGAAGGCGAATCGATTCGAAGAGGGGTGGGCTCACCTTGGCGCCGGTGACGGCGACGCGAAGGGGCATGAGGAGGTCGCCGAATTTCATGCCGCTCCTCTCCGAGGCGGAACGGAACTTCGCCTCGGAGCCGGGGATATCCTCGATGTCGCAATCGGCGAGGACGGTGGCGTCGAGGGCGAGGATCTCGGCGGCCTTGGCCACGTCCAGCTTTTTGGGAACGAATTCCTCTTTCGCGGCCAGGGGCGGATCCTTGAAGAGGTAGGCCATTATGGCGGGGGCGTCGGAAAGGAACTTCAGCCGCTCGCGGACGAGGGGCATCGCGCCGAGGATGACCTTCCTCTGTTTGTCGTCGGGGGTCGGCTCGACGAGGCCGGCATCGGAGAGGAAGGGAAGCACGAGTTCGAAGAGTTCCTCGTCGCCTTTCAGACGGATATACTGGCCGTTGAACCACTCGAGTTTCTGGTAGTCGAAGATGGCCGGGGCCTTGTTGATCTTCTCGAGGCGGAAAAGGCGGCCGAGGTCGTCGAGGGAGAAGAGGTCGCGGCCCTCCTCGTAGCTCGCCCCGAGCATCGCCACATAGTTGATCAGGGCCTCGCGAAGATAACCCTTGTCCCTGAATTCGTTGAGGGCCGTGGCGCCGTGGCGCTTGGAAAGCTTGTGGCCGTCCTCCCCGAGGACCATGGGCAGGTGACAAATCGCCGGTGGCTCCCAGCCGAAGGCCTCGTACATGATGAGGTGGAGGGGGGCCGAGGGCAGCCACTCCTGGGCGCGCAACACATGGCTGATGCCCATGAGGTGGTCGTCGACGACGTTGGCGAGATGATAGGTGGGATAGCCGTCGGACTTGAGGAGGACGGGATCGGGATTGACGTCGGCGTTGCGGA
Source organism: Rectinemataceae bacterium (assembly GCA_035531315.1). Classification (GTDB taxonomy): domain Bacteria; phylum Spirochaetota; class Spirochaetia; order Treponematales; family Rectinemataceae; genus CAIJMU01. The sequence continues at coordinate 3,858 of DATKTD010000010.1, read as the reverse complement.
ACTGAACCTCCCCGAGGAGGAGGTCGTGGAGGGTCGTCGTTCCCTCGAGGGGAATTTTCAGGCGGATGACGTTGGTCTCGCCGGCCCGGACGCGGTCGGCCGCGAGATCCGGATCTATGTCGCGGCAGGCTCGGTCATAGCCGTAGCTTCCGCCCTCGCCCTCCTCCGAGTTCGTGTCGGAATGCATCTTCGAGACGCGCTCCTCGGAGCAGAAGCAGCGATAGGCCCGGCCTTTGGCCACGAGTTCCTCGGCATAACGTCGGTATGTCTCGAAGCGCTCCGACTGGACATAGGGTCCTGAGGGGCCGCCGATATCGGGACCCTCGTCCCAATAGAAGCCGAGCCAGCGGAAGGTGTCGTAGAGGTTCTGCACATAGCGCTCGGAGGAGCGGGTCCGGTCGGTATCCTCGAGGCGGAGGATGAATTTTCCTCCGGCCGACTTCGCGAAGAGGTAGTTGAAAAGGGCTGTCCTGACGCTCCCGATGTGCTGGAGACCGGTGGGCGACGGAGCATAGCGGACTCTGACTTCCATGATGACCTCGAAAGTGATGAACTGATGGACTCGGGGCTGCGGCTTGCGAAGCCCCGAGGATTATACGGACGATGCCGGAGCCCTGTCCACATCCGGCCTGAGCGCGGAGGCTAGCGCAGACCCGCCGCGAGGGTGAGGATGGCGTCGCCGAAAAAGGCACCGAAAATGCCGATGGCAAGGAGGAGGATATAGCCGCCGATCCCCCAGACAGCTTGCCCGATCCTTTGTCTTCTCTCGCCTTCGAGGGGAAGGACCACGATGGAGCCAATGCCGACCAGCGCGAAAAAAGTCAGAAGGACCGAGTCCCATGCGAGGGTACCGAGGAGGAGGGACTGGGTGGAATCGAGGTAGGAACGAAGATTGCCCGTCACCCAGAAGGCCAGGATCACGAAGTACATGATGAGGAAGAGATAGGCGAGGCGTTTTACGAGCAATCGAAAGGGGCGCTTCGGCGCCATGGCCCCGTCCATGCTATGCTTGGTTTCCGGCGAGTCCTCGCTGATCGACATGGAGGCAGGTATGGAGTATTTCTTCAATTTCGACAAGATCGCCTATCTGCGCGGGAAGCGCCCTTCAGGATGCATCCTTTGTCTCTATGCCGAGGCTTCGGACGAGGTCGACAGGCTCGTGGCCGCCGAAACCGAGTCCTTCATGGTCGCCCTCAACCTCTATCCCTACAATCCCGGCCATGTCCTGATCTTCCCGAAGCGCCATGTCCTCGACATAAGGGAGCTTTCGGAGACCGAATCGGCGGAGCTGGATCGTTTGACGAAGAGGACGGTCGGGGTGCTCGAGGGCCTCTACAGTCCGGGAGGCTTCAACATCGGCTACAACATGGGCTATGCGGCCGGAGCGAGCATCGACCACCTCCACCTCCACGTCATTCCCCGCTATCCGCGGGAGATCGGCATCGCCGAACTCATCGCGGGGCAACGCGTCCTCGTCGAGGATCCCCGCGATAGCCTCGAGGCCATCCGAAGGGCCTTCGAGGCCGCTGGGGACTGAGGACCCCGGCCAGAGCTTCGTCGAAACGTGACGGCTCATCCTTGCCCGGCGCCGGCCAATCCGGCTATCTTCCCTCCATGCCGATCATCCATATACCCCGCGAACTCGTCGATTTCGCCCGTCTCTTCCGCGAGGCCGGCCATGAGGCCTGGTTCGTGGGAGGCGCGATACGCGACGAGCTCCTCGGCAGGGAGGCCAGCGACTTCGATGTCGCCACCGACGCGAGGCCCGAAGCGGTGATGGGCCTGTTCCGCAAGGTGATCCCCACGGGCATCAAACACGGCACCGTCACCGTTCTCTGGAAGGGCTGGAGCGTCGAGACGACCACCTTCCGCGCGGAGGGCGGCTACAGCGACGGCCGCCATCCGGACGAGGTGCGCTTCGGCGTCGGCATCGAAGAGGACCTCGCCCGCCGGGACTTCACCATCAACGCGATGGCCTGGGATCCCCTGAGCTCGCGCCTGGCTGACCCCTTTGGGGGCAAGGTCGATCTCGACGCGCGGCTGATACGGGCGGTGGGGCAGGCGACCGAGCGCTTCGACGAGGATGGTCTCAGGATCCTACGGGCCATCCGTTTCGCCTCCCAACTCGACTTCTCTATCGAGGCCGCGACCCTCGGGGCCCTCGCCGAAAGACGCGATCGCCTCGCCTCGGTCTCGGCCGAGAGGATTCGAGACGAATTCTCGAAGATGCTACTCTCGCGACGGCCCTCCGTCGCCCTCAGGCTGATGGAAGAAGGAGGCATACTCGGGCTCGTGCTGCCGGAATTGGCCGCCGCGCGGGGGGTCGAGCAGAAGGGCCTCCATCGCTTCGATGTCCTCGACCACCTCTACCTCGCGACCGACGCCGTCGAGGGTCGCCTGCCCCTCAGGCTGGCCGCCCTCTTCCACGACCTCGGCAAGCCGGGAACGAAGGCCATCGACGCCGACGGCGAGGTCATCTTCCATCGCCATGAGGAGCTCTCGGCCACGATGACCGAGGCCATCATGCGCCGCCTCCGCTACCCCAACGACCTCACGGACAAGGTCCGACACCTCGTTCGCCAGCATATGTTTCATTACGAGGACAACTGGAGCGATGCGGCCGTGAGGCGCTTCCTGGCCCGTGTCGGCGAGGGATCGATGGAGGAATTGCTTTCCCTCAGGATCGCCGACGGCAGCGCCATGAGCGGCCACCCCGTCGATCCTCGATCCTTGGACCCTCTGAGACGCCGCCTCGGCAAGATCATCGAGGCGCAGGAGGCGCTCGCGATCAAGGACCTCGCGGTGAAGGGCGAGGATCTCGCCGCCATCGGGGTGCCGCGCGGTCCCATCATGGGAAAGATGCTCAACGAGCTCCTCGAGGCCGTGATCGAGGATCCGAGCCTCAACAGCAAGGAGAGGCTTGGCGATATCGCCACGAGGATCAAGGGAAAATACGGATTATCCGAAGGCCATTGAGGCGGCCCACCCCAGCCGATGGGGGCGGCGGCCGGTCGGCGCCTGCAGGCAGCCGGCCCCGGAGCCTATTGGTTCTCGATCTGACGAAGCCTCGCCGCTTCCACGCCACCGCCGGCCATGATCGACTCGTAGGCCATGCAGGCGGCGGCCTGTTCGGCCTCTTTCTTGTTTTTGCCCGAGGCCGGCCCGTATTCCGTGTCGCCTATCGCGCATGATATCCAAAAGGTCCTGTCATGGTCGGGTCCCGTCTTCTTCGCGAGGCGGTAGGCCGGATAGCTGCGATGGAATTTCTGGAGATACTCTTGGAGGAGTGTCTTGTAGTCCTTGCGATGGCGATTCTGAAGGACCTTCTCTATTTCGGGCTCCACGAGGCGAAGGACGAATTTCGTCGCGGCCTCGAAGCCCGAATCGAGATAGTGGGCGCCGATGATGGCTTCGAGGGCGTCGGCGAGGATGGCTTTTTTTGTCCGCCCGCCGGAGTGTTCCTCGCCCTTGCCGAGGAGGAGGAGCCTGTCGACGCCGAAGGCCAGGGAAATGCCGGCAAGGGACTCCTCCGACACCACGTAACTCTTGACGCGGGCCAGATCGCCCTCGGCCTTGTCGGCGAGAAGCTCGAAAAGGCGATTGGCCACGACCATGCCGAGCACCGAGTCGCCGAGGAATTCGAGTTTTTCGTTGTTGGGGGACTTGTCTTCGTTGGTGCAGGAACGATGAGTAAAGGCGAGATTCAAGAGATCGATGTCCCTGAACCTCGCCTGTGCTTCTTTCTGGAATGCCGAAAGTTCGGCCCGGCGCTCGCGGGTCAGGCTGCTTTTTTGGGGAAAAAGCATGGCAGGACCCGCGAAACGCTTACTTCACCGCGGACTTGATGAAGTCGTAGGC
>DATKTD010000009.1:0-9258 GCA_035531315.1 Rectinemataceae bacterium | reverse complement strand
AAGATGGCGCCACCGAAGATCTTGACCCGCAGCCTCGATTTCGAGGCTCCGAGCTTGAGCATGTCGTTGATGAGGAGTTCCATGGCATTGATGCCGTAGCGGCCGGCCTCGGTGAGATTCATCGGCATGCTGCGGGCGAAGCGCTTGCCGGCGAGGAGGAAATGATTTATTCCGGCAATCCCGGCCGCGCTGTCGTAGAGGCAGGCGGAGATGCAGGAACCGAGGAGGGTGGAGATTATCCAGGAGCCAGACACGGCACGATGCTCGCCCGGTTGTATCCAGATGCGTCTGTCGGGGGGGAGGCGTTGCATGGCCTCGTCGCGCGACACGCCCGAAGCGATTCCCTTCGTCGGCATCCTTGGCCTCCCTCAATGAATCTAGTGTCCAGGGCTTGTCGTGTAAACAGCGACCGGGCTTCGGAGCGTCGATGGAAGCCCTTTCCTCGCCTCCGACCCTTCCCGCCCCATCCTCCTCCCCGATATAATCCGGTCATGGCCGAATTCGTCCATCTCCACAACCATTCCGATTATTCCCTCCTCGACGGCGCCGCCTCGGTGAAGTCCATGGTCGACAAGGCGAAGCGGCTGGGCATGCCGGGACTCGCCCTCACGGACCACGGCAACATGTTCGGGGCCGTGAAATTCTACGATGCCTGCAAGGAAGCGGGCATCAACCCGATCATCGGCTCCGAATTTTACGTCGCGGGCGGTTCCCGCCTCGAGAAGACGGGCACGGAATCGGGAAATAAATATTTTCATCTGGTCCTCCTCGCGGAGAACCAGGAAGGCTTCCGCAACCTCCTCAAGCTCTCCTCCGCCTCCTGGACCGAGGGCTACTACTACAAGCCCCGGATCGACGACGAGATCCTGGCACGCCATTCGAAGGGCCTGATAGCCGGATCGGCCTGCCTCGCCGGCGAGATACCCCGCCTCCTCGCGATCGGCAAGGAGGCAGAGGCCGAAAAGAAGGCCCTGTGGTTCCGCGAACTCTTCGGGAGGGAGCGCTTCTATCTCGAACTCCAGGACCACGGGATAGCCGAGCAGGCCAAGATCAACAAGCTCCTCGTCGCCATGTCGAGGAAGCTCGACATCCCCCTCATCGCCACCAACGACATGCATTATCTCGACAGGGAGGACGCCGAGGCCCACGACGTCCTCCTCTGCATTGGCACCAACAAGAAGCTCGCCGAGCCCCAGCGAATGCGCTTTTCCGGCCGGGAATTCTACATGAAGAGCTACGAGGAGATGGCGGCCGTCTTCTCCGAGGTCCCTGAGGCCCTCTCGAACACCCTCAGGATCAACGAGATGGTCGGCCTCGACATCGCCTACCCGGGGCCCCTCCTTCCCGACTACGAGATTCCCCAGGGCTTTTCGGGGCCGGAGGACTACCTCAGGCACCTGACCTACGAGGGGCTCAAGGCGCGCTATCCGAACCTTAACGACGCGATGCGGCAGCGCGCCGAGTACGAGCTCGACGTTATCATCAAGATGCAGTTCACGGGCTACTTCCTCATCGTCTGGGACTTCATCGATTGGGCCAAGCGCCACGACATCCCCGTGGGTCCGGGCCGCGGCTCGGGCGCCGGTTCCATCGTCGCCTACGCCCTCCGCATCACCGATATCGATCCCCTCCGCTACAATCTCCTGTTCGAGCGCTTCCTCAATCCCGAGCGCGTCTCCATGCCGGACTTCGACGTCGACTTCTGTTTCGAGCGCAGGGGCGAGGTCATCGATTACGTGACGCGCAAGTACGGGGCCGACCGCGTGGGCCAGATCGTGACCTTCGGGACCCTCAAGGCGAAGGCGGCCATCAAGGACGTCGCCCGCGTCCTCGACATCAGCTTCGACGAGTCAAACGCCATCGCCAAGCTCGTGCCCGACGATCCCAAGATGACGCTGACGAAGGCCTTCGAGCTCGAGCCCAAGCTGGCCGCCCTGGAGGCGGAGCCGCGCAACGCCCAGCTCTTCAAGTTGGCGCGGAAGCTCGAAAACAAGAACCGCAACACGAGCTTCCACGCCGCCGGCATCGTCATCGGCAAGTCCGCCCTCTCCGACTTCGTGCCGCTCTACCGCGATCCGAAGTCGGGCATCGTGGCGACGCAGTACACGATGGACTATCTCGAGAAATGCGGCCTCGTGAAGATGGACTTCCTCGGCCTCAAGACCCTGACCCTCATCAAGAACGCGATAGGCCTGATCAGGAAGCGCGGCGTCGAGATCGACGAGGACAATATCCCCGACGACGACCCCAAGACCTTCACCCTCCTCGGCGAGGGCAGGAGCACCTCGGTCTTCCAGTTCGAGTCGAGCGGAATGCAGGACATCCTCAAGAAGGCCAAGCCCTCGAGCATCGAGGAGCTCATCGCCCTCAACGCCCTCTACCGTCCCGGCCCGATGGAATACATCCCCCAGTTCATCGATTCGAAGTGGGGCAGGCAGCCCATCGTCTACCCCCACCCCTCCCTCGAGAAGTATCTCAAGGAGACCTACGGCGTCATCGTCTACCAGGAGCAGGTCATGCAGGTGGCCCAGGAGATAGCGGGCTACTCCCTCGGGCGCGCCGACCTCCTCCGTCGCGCCATGGGAAAGAAGAAGAAGGAAGTCCTCGAGAAGGAGGAGGTTCCCTTCATCGAGGGCGCGGTCAAGAAGGGCTTCGCCAAGGAGAAGGCCAAGGAGATCTTCGACCTCCTCGTCCCCTTCGCCGGCTACGGCTTCAACAAGTCCCACGCCGCCGCCTACTCGGTGGTCGCCTACCGGACGGCCTGGCTCAAGGCCAATTGGCCGGCCGAATTCATGGCGGCCAACCTGACCAATGAAATAACCAATACCGATAAGCTTTCCGAGTACATCGGCGAGGCCAGGTCTATGGGTCTTGCCCTCCTCCCGCCGAGCGTCAACTTCTCGGAGGCCTTCTTCAGCGTCGTCGAGGGCAAGATAGTCTACGGTCTCCTCGGCATAAAGGGCGTGGGCGAGGCGGTGGCGCGGGCCATCGAGGCCGAGCGCGGGGCTAAGGGGCCCTTCGCCGACTTCGTCGATTTCGTCGAGCGCATGGGCACATCGGCCATGAACCGCAAGACCCTCGAGTGCCTCGTCCACGCCGGCGCCTTCGATTGGACGGGCAGGGCGAGGAGGGAACTTGCCCAGAACATCGAGAGGGCGGTGGAGTACGTCGGCAACAAGGAGGACGCGGGCCGCTACGGCCAGGCCTCCCTCTTCGAGGCCACGGGGGAGGAGGAATTCCCCCCCTTCCAATACGAGACGGCCGAGGAATACCCGCGCCAGGACCTCCTCAGGCTCGAGAAAGAACTGATTGGTTTCTATTTTTCGGGCCATCCCATGGACGAGTGGAGGGGGCTCTGGGAGCGCTCCTCGGACGCCCCGGTCGCCCATCCCGAACGCGCCTCGGCGGATCGTACCTACACCCTCGTGGCGATGCTCAAGACCTTCCGCGAGATCATCACCAAATCGGGCAAGAAGATGGCCTTCGGCGAGGTCGAAGACTATTCGGGCTCCCTCGAGATCGTCGTCTTTCCCGACACTCTCGAGAGGCATCGCGACAAGTTTCTCGTCGACAAGGTCCTCTTCCTCCGGGGCAAGATCGACACGGGCAGGAGCGCCCCGAGCTTCAAGGTCGAGGACTTCCTCGACCCCGGCGAACTCACGGCCAAGTCCTGGCGCGAGGTCCATCTCCGCCTGGCCCCCGGCATCAAGAGCGAGGACGACCTCTACGAGTTGCGCGACATCCTCTTCGAGTCGAGGGGAAATTGCCAGGTCTTCTTCCACGTCCCGGAGGGACGGGTCGCGGAAGAGCGAGCCACGCGGGAAGGCGGGGCCGAGCAGGGCGTCGCGGAGGGCCAGGTCGAAGCGAGATCGGGCATCGGCGCCGACGATTGCGAAACGGACGACGATGGCATTCCGATCCCCGCCGCCTCGCCGGCCTGCGCGGATGAGGAAGAGTCGGCCGTCATTCCGGCTCGCCAGGCCCCCCTGGCCGGGCCTCCCCCGAAGGAGGTCCTCGTCAGGGCGAACATGCAGATTCTCTGTTCCCCCGCCGATGATGTCCTCGAGCGCTTCCGCTCCCTGCCCATCGTCGTGGAGGCCTGGGCCAGCTAGCCCGGCCCTCTGTCGTGGAGCTTCCCCGTTCAAAGGAGCTCTGCGCCGGAAGGAGGGCTTTTGAAGCGCCGCCGCGGGCGGCGGGCGTGTTTTGGGCCATGCTCGACCTCGCCTCCTTCGCCCTTGTCGCCCTCATTTCGAGGCGCGAACTCCGCTTCGACCCGGTGCCGGAACAGACCAGCCCGGAGGGCTGCGGCTTGGCTGTCGCCTCTGCCCTCATACCGGATGGCCCCATCCCGGCAAGGGGAGCCGAAGGCGGAGCCCTTACGCTCGCCGATCTCGCCGCCATCGCCGCGGAAGCGGGCATTCGCGCCTATCCGCGACGCCTCGACCCGAGGGGGCTCGATTCCGCGCTTTCCATGGGATTCGCGCCTATCGTCCTGCACTACGCAAGACCCGATCCTCACTGGGCCCTCCTCCTCGGCAAGGGAAGGGGGGGCTACGAGGTGGGCGATCCGGCCAGGGGGCTCGAGCTGGTCGACGAGGCAAGCATGGCCTGGCGCTTTTCCGGGGCAGCGATGCTTGTCGATCCCTCTTCGCTCGACGCGGGCCTGAGCCTCAGGCTCGCCGAGGCGAGGAAGAGGGCCGAGGAGAGCTTCGACTTCCTCGCGGCCACCGGCGCCGGCCCGAGCCCTGAGCCGCTTCGATCGATCGGCCTCGGTGGCTCTGTTCGTTTCTCCGAGACGGCGGCAGGGCCGGGTTTCGAGGGCCGTGTCGCGGCAGGCCTGGATTTCGGCCCCTGGGGCCTTTCGCTCGATCTCGGGCTCGGCGCCTCGCTTGGGTCCGGCGGCTGGTCCCTTGCCCCGCTCCTGTCCATCGAGAAGAGCCTCGCGAGTGAAAGACGCTTTGCGCGATTGGCGCTCTCCTTCGGGGATGATGTCCCGGCGGCCTCCCTCGGCGGCGCATCCGATGCCCTCCTGGCCGCAAGGACTGGGGTGGGCATCATGGTCGACCCCCTCCTCTTCTTCCTGGATCTCTTCGCCGGCCTCGCTCCGTCGCGGAGGGCCGATGTCAGGGCTGGCTTCTCCCTGACGGCGATCGAAGCCTTGAGCGAGCGCACGAGCCTCGGTCTCGAGTGCGCCTTCGCGACGAGCCCGGCCTGGCCGGCTCCTAGGGCCTCTCTCAGCCTGCGAATCGGGTTCAGAACAGGCTCCTATGCCGCGGCCTTTGGCTGGGTAGACTCGGGGGGAGAGAGAGGCCTCATTGTGGAAGGCGAGATTCGGAAGCCCTCTAGTAAGTAAGTACTCTCCGGAAAGCGCCTCTGAAGAGGCCCGGGCGCCTCTTCAGAGGCTCATTTCAGGGCGAAGGCGACGAGGTCCTTCCAGTCCGAAAAGACAAGCTCCGGTTCCGGCCCACGCTCTTTGCCCTTGACGCGGGGAGCGTAGGGCTCGCGGATAAGATGCTTGATGGGGCTGCCTCCGCGGAGGGCCGCGTCCATGCCCACCCCATGGGCACCGGCGATGTCGAGGCCGGGGGAGTTGCCGACGTAGAGGATGTCGGCGGCTTCCACCCCGAGGCGCCGGGCCATGTCGAGGAAGGGCTCGGGGGCCGGCTTGAGGATGCCCGATTCCTCGGAGGACATGGCGACCTCGAAGAAGCCTTCGAGGCCTATGTGCCTCAACTTGTTCGGCGCGGGAAAGTCCGAAAGGGCCGCAAGCTTGAGTCCGGCGGAAGACAGGGCCTTTAGCGCCCCCTCGACGCCGGGGAAAAGCGTGATAGTCGAAAAAAAGTCCTCGAGCTCCCCGTACATCACGCTTTCGACCCAGGCTGCGGCCTCGGCCTCGGTCATGCCGCAGCTTTCGGCGAGGAGCCGGGCCTGGAGGGAGCGGAAGCCCGCCAGGTCGCGGGGAAGTCCGGGTCGGGCGGCCTTGTCCATCGCGAGGGCATGGAGATCGTGTCTGACCTTCGAGAATTTCATCAGAACGCGAAAATGCCTCAGGCCGAAACCGATGTTTTTCAGGTAGAGACCCAGGCTCGGATAGAGTGTTCCGTCGATATCGAAGGCGACCGCGCGATATTTCACGCGAGCATATATACCTGAATGCACTTCCGGCGTCCACCCTCCGGCGTGGTTTATCCTCGAGAGCGCCTCGTCTTCCCCGAAAAGCCGGGCCCGTCTTGGGCAAGGCCGATTTTTTGGCTTTCGCGCGGGCCGAGACTCGCGTATCCTTGGGCCCACGAAAAGGAGGACTGCGATGAACTTGATTTTCCTCGGGGCTCCTGGCGCGGGCAAGGGCACCCTGGCCGACATGGCGGTGCAGACATTGGGCATTCCCCATATATCGACGGGAGATCTCTTCAGGGAGGCCATCAAGAACGAGAGCCCCCTCGGCAAGAAGGTCAAGGACATCCTCGCCTCCGGCGGCCTCGTCCCCGACGATGTGACCGTGGCCATGGTCGAGGAAAGGCTCGCCAAGCCCGATGCCGCGAAGGGCTGGATCCTCGACGGCTTTCCGAGGACAACGCCCCAAGCCGAGGCTCTTTCGCGGATCGCGAAGGTCGACCTTGTCGTGGAATTCGGCGTGCGCGACGAGGTCGTCGTCGGTCGCCTTTCGACTCGCAGGGTCTGCAGGTCCTGCGGCAAAATCTACAATGTGAAGACGATGCCCCCCAAGGTCGCCGGCGTCTGCGACGCCTGCGGAGGCGAGGTATATACGCGTCCGGACGACGGCGAGGAGGCCATCAGGACGAGGCTTTCCACCTATCACGCCCAAACCGCCCCCCTCATCGCCTGGTACGGCAGCCATGGCAACCTGGTCAGACTCGAGGGCGAGGGCGATCCCAAGGCCGTCTTCGCGGCCTTCGAGGCCCTGCTGACCAAACGCTGACCCGGCGAAGCGTTGAAATGGGGGGAAGGATCGTGCGATCATTCCCGCCCATGCGCAGAACCCGAAGCTTCCTCCTCGCCTTTCTCGCCTTCCTCGGCATCGCGCTGGGTGCCGAAACGGCGGCGAGCCCGAGCCTGCCGGCCAGCCTTGTTGGCCGCTGGGAGGGCCGTCTCCTCGTCCCGAGACCCGATCTCGGTCAGGGACGCATGCAGAGCGACAGCTTCGCCCTCCGCATCCTTTCCGAAGGTTACGCCCTCGTGGACCTTCCCGAAAGGAACATCTTCGGTTTTCCCGTGACGCTGAGACTGTCCGCTGGCGATCGCCTATCCTTCGGTCTCGGTGCCGGTCCTTCCGGCCTGCGCTTCGAGGGCGGCCTCCTGGCCGAGCCAAGCCTCCGGCTCTCCGGAGAGGTTGCTCAAGGGGCGGTGTCGGGAAGCTGGATGCTCGAGCCGAAGGCCCGAGGCCGAGACTACGGCGAGTCCCTGGGGATAGCCGTGAGGGGGGGGGAGCTGCGTGGAAGCCTCCTCCTCCCGTCCTCGCCCGCGCCACTCGTCATCCTCGTCGCCGGCTCCGGACAAACCGATCGCGACGGCAACAATTACCAGGTCCCCGGCCGGAGCGATTCCTTCAGACTCCTCGCCTCCGCCCTCGTGCGGACGGGCGTCGCGAGCTTTCGCTATGATCGACGGGGGGTGGGCGAGTCGATAGCCCTGGCTCCCGACGAGTCCTCGCTCCGCTTCGAGGACGAGATCGCCGATCTCGGTTCCATTGTGGATCATTTCGGGCAGGATCCGAGGTTCTCCTCCCTGGTCCTCGTCGGCCAATCCGATGGCGCCCTCGTCGCCGCCAGCCTCCTCGTCTCGCGAGGAAGGGCCGTCTCGGCCGGCCTGAAGCTCGCCATCCTCGCCACCGGCGCCACGAGCGCCCTCGACAGCTTCCGCAAGGCCATCGACGGCGCCCCGACGGAGCAACGGAGCGAAGGGAGGGCCATCCTCGCGGCCGTTCTCGCCGGCAGGCCCTGGCCCCATCCCTCTCCCTACTATGCCGATTTCTTCCGCCCCTCCTTCCAGGCCTATCTTACGGGCTGGCTAAACCGAGACCTCAAGAGTCTCCTGCCGAAAGTCACATCGCCCCTCCTCCTCGTCCAGGGCGATCGCGACATGCAGGTCGAGCTCGGCGACTTTCTCCCGCTGGCCGCCATCAGGCCTGAGGCCGCGGCCGTCGTCGTGCCGGACATGAATCATGTCCTCAAGTCGGTGCCTGCGGAGGTCGACGCGAATTACGCGTCCTTCTCGAATCCCGACTTCCCCGTGGCCGAGGACCTCGTCGTCTCCATCGCTGCCTTCGCGAAGGGCGAGTCCCTGCCCGCGGCCCTCATCCGGGTCGACGGGGGCATTTTGCCGGGAAACACAGGATCAGGGGGCTTCGCGGCGGCGGCGAGCCTGTTCTCGGCGGCGACGAGCGGGAAAAAGTAGGATCGTCGGGGGGTATCCGGGATTCCTCAGTTCGCCGATTGGCTGCGCCCCGTCCCTCGGCCCGCGATGGCCCGCGAGGCGAGTTCGGCAAGGGAGGAGGGGGGGATGCTGAGGCCTTCGATCCTTATCGCCTCCCCATCTCGCTCGAAGGTCGGCTCCCCTTCGATGCGCAGGGGAAGGTTCCGCGAGAGGAAGTACCAACCGAGGCGGATCGCCGGCTGGATGATCCTCGCCGAGCGCTCGCTGTCCGTGATCGCGAATATGCTGATATCGATGCCGGCCTCGGCGGCCCCGCTCCCGGAGCCGCCTCCTGCCGAGGCCCTGCCCTGCGGAGCCTCCATGGCCGCGGCCCTGGCGAGACCCTCCTTCCCCAAAACGATGAGGAGGTCGAAGGAGGGCATACCCGCCGAGGCCATGGCCCCGGTCTCGAAGCCGAGGCCCGGCGCGAGCCGGCGGAGGGGATCGGGGAACCAGGCCAGGATGCCCTCCGATACCAGCCGCTCATAGCGCCCCGGGATTGGCGAGGGTCGGGCCTGGCCCGCTCTTGCGGCGAGGTCGAGGGCCCCTCCCTTCGCCGCGACGATGAGTCCCCGGCGTGGAAGGGCAAGGGCGAGATCGAGGCTGTCGTTCTTCCACTCGGCCCCCGCCCTTCGCCAACCCCGCGAGGTGACCAAGCCGAACCACAGCCCGCATGAGTCGAAATCGCCGGCGATCGCCGCCTCGAAGGGGGGCAGGACCGCGGCCTTCTGGCTCAGTTCGTCGCGGCTCGAGGCGACCCCGGCCGCGTCGGAGGTCCCGGCCGCGTCGGAGGTCCCGAGGGCCAGGCCGAAGAGCCTGGCGCGC
>DATKTD010000008.1:0-5620 GCA_035531315.1 Rectinemataceae bacterium | reverse complement strand
TTCCTACCTCTCCGAGAGCGACATCTCGACGGGTCAGACCAAGTACGTCTCCGACGTCGTCGACGTTCCCGTCCTCGAGAAGGCCCTCGTTTCCGCCGCCACGCCCCTCGACCTCGACCTTCCAGTCGGCGAGGCCGGGGTCTACATCGTCGAGATCCAGGGCCGCGACGCCCAGGGCAGGCTCCAGTCGGTCAAGCGCGACCTCTACGTGGCCGGGCCGACGCCCCTCGCGTGGAAGCGCACGACGGCCGCCGTCTTCGAGACCAGCCTCGACGCCGACATGTACAAGCCGGGCGACACGGCCCGGGTCCTCCTCAAGAGTCCCTTCCAGCAGGCCGAGGCCCTCGCCGTCGTCGAAAGACCCTCGGGAAATCTTTATAAATGGGTCGATGTCAAGGACGGACAGGGACTCCTCGAGATTCCGGTGACTGCCGAGCTCGTGCCCCGCTTTCCCGTCCACCTCGTTCTGATGCGGGGAAGGCTCCCCGGCGATCCTTCCTTCACCGGGGGCCAGGACAGACTCAGACCCCTCTCGGTGGCCAACACCACCTGGATAACGGTGGACCCGGCGACGAACCGCCTCGCCGTCAGCCTCGAACACGCTCCGACGGCCGTGCCGGGCTCGAATCTTCCAATGAAGATCTACGTGAAGGACAGCCAGGGCCGGCCCGTAAACGGCGAGGTCACCCTCTGGCTCGTGGACCGAGCCGTCCTCGCCCTCGGCAAGGAGCGCTTCGCCTCGCCCCTCTCCTCCTTCATCACCGACGTGAAGGCCTCGGTGCGCATCTCCGACACGCGCAACCTCGCGGTGGGAAACCTTCCCTTCGACGAACTCTCCGGTGGCGACATGGCCGAGGAATTCGGCTTCGGCGCCCTCCTCGACAAGACCTCGGTGCGCAAGAACTTCAAGACTGTTCCCTATTACGAGCCGGCCATCGAGGTCGTCAACGGCGTCGCCGAGGTGAACATTCCCCTGCCGGACAACCTCACGGAATTCGCCGTCCGCGCGATCGCCACCTCGGGCTACGATACCTTCGGCACGGCCCGCTCCCTGGTCGCGATGCGCCTTCCCGTGATGGTTCAGGAATCCCTGCCGCGCTTCATCCGCCCCGGAGACAAAGTGGTCGCAGGCGGCATCGGCCGCGTCGCCGAGGGACCGGGCGGCCCCGCCCAGGCTGAGCTCAAGCTCGAGGGCGGCCTCGTCCTCGAGGGTGGAAAGACGGGCGACCTCTCCCGAGTCCAGCTCGACCAGCGCCTCCCGACGAGACTCCTTTATTCGATGACGGCCCCGCCCGAGCTCGCCTCGAAGGCCGATTCCTCGGCGACGGTAAGCCTCGGTCTCGCCCGCCTCTCCGACGGGGCGAGGGACGCCTTCAGCCTCGACCTTCCGATCAGGCGCGACACGATCACCCAGCGCCTCGAGATCTCCTGGGTTCCCGAGGGGCGAAAGGAATACTCCTTCCCCATGCCCGCGGGCGGAGCCAGGGCGGGTTCCACGCTGCAGACCCTCTATGTAGTTTCCCAGCCGGAGCTCCTCGCCGTTCTCAAGGCCCTCCGCTTCCAAGCCTCCTATCCCTACGGCTGCACCGAACAGCGCCTCGCCAAGGTCCACGCCGTCCTGGCCCTCGGGGCGGCCATGGGAGCGACGGGACTCCCCGACGACTACAAGATTCCCGAGGCTTCGATGCGAATCATCTTTTCCTGGCTCGATACGGTCATCGACGGGAACGGTCTGTATTCCTTTTATCCGGGCTCTTCGGGCTCCGTGGCCCTGACCTCCTACGTGGTGGAGTTCCTAGCGCTGGCCAAGAAGGCGGGTTATACGATACCGGCCAAGCTCCTCGACCTGCCGACCAAGGCCCTGAAGGATGCCCTCCGCTCAGATTACGACCATTTCGCGGCCGGCTATTCCCTCCTCGAGAGGGGCATGGCCCTCGTCGCCCTCGACTCGGTTGGCGCCTACGATCCCGCCTACGGCCAGGCTCTCCTCGCCCTCTCCCAGGACGCAGACCTCTACTCCCAGGCCCGGATCTGGCTCACCCTGAACGGCAAGAAGGGCGTCAACGTCGGCGAGCTCAGGAAGCTCCGCGACCACATCGGCGAGCAACTTGTCTTCCAGAAACTGGGCGGCGGACTCGTCCTCTCGGGACTCCAGGGGAAGCGGAGCTGGTTCGGCAATCCCTTCCTCTACAGCGACTGGCGCAGCGTCGCGGCCGTCTACGCCGTATACGCCCGGGACAGGCCGGGCAAGCCCGAAACCCAGGCTATTCTCAATTATTTGATTTCGGGCTCCGGTTATGCCGGCTGGGGCGACACCTATACCAATACCTCGGTTCTCCTTTCCCTCGTCGAGGCCTTCTCCGCCATGCGGGGTTCTGCCTGGGCCGCCGAGTTCTGGGACGGCTCCTCATGGAAGACCCTCGACGGCAAGGGGCGTTTCATCGCAAAGCTGTCGATTCCCTCGGAGGCGAGCCTCAAGGTAAGGATGCGCTCCTTCGACGCGAAGCGGCCCCCGACCCTCCTCCTCGAGACGAGCTATGTCCCTGCGGCCCTCGGCTCTGAACTTCGAGGCTCCAGCAGCGGCTTCGTGGTCAGTCGCGAGCTCCTCGACTATGGCGCGGGCAAGGGCCTCGTCGCCCGCTGGCCCGTCCGCGCAGGAACCGCCATTCCTCTCGCGGCCGAGACCGTCGTCGAGGACCATGTGACGGTGGTCAATCCCGAGGCCCGTAGCTTCGTCGCGGTGCGCGTCCCCCTCGCCGCCGGATTCGAGCCCCTCAATCCCAACTTGGCCACCTCGCCAGAGGAGGCCAGGCCCGCGGGGAGCGACAGTTTGAAGGCTGCCTGGGCCGACTACGAAGACGACCAGGTGACTTTCTACTTTACCGACCTTCCCGCGGGAAGCTTCGACTTCTATTTCCGCGAGCGGGCGAATTTCGCGGGCAGCTTCAGCCTGCCACCGGCGACGGCCCAGGTCCTCTACCAGCTCGGTCTCCAGGGCACAAGCGACGGGGCTCCCGTCGCGATCGAGGCGGCGGCGAAGTGAAGCTTCCCGCCGGGAAGAGCGACGCGACGTCGCACAATCGTCGCGCCGCCTTCCTCCGCCTCGCCCTGCTCGCCCTCTTTGGGCTCATCGTCTGGCGATCCATCGTCATCATCTCCCAGGTGCCCATCCCCGCGCACAGCCCCACCCCCCTCTTCGAGGACGCCCAGGGGGGCTTCCTTTCGGACGGCCAGGCCGTCTATGGAGCCCTCGGCTACTGGTCGATGCCCGACCCCCTTCCCGAAAAGGTCACGAAGACCCTCATCGCGATCGAGGACAGGCGCTTCTACTCCCACCCCGGCGTCGACCCCTGGGGCATCGCGAGGGCGATGGCGCATAACGCGCAAGGCCGTCTCGAGGGAGCCTCGACGATAGCCATGCAGGTTGTCCGCCTCGGCCATCCCCGGCCCCGCAACCTTCTCGCCAAGGCCGAGGAGGCAGCCTCGGCCCTCCTCGCGACGGCCGTATACGGGAGAAAGGGCATACTCAAGGCCTACCTCGAGATGGTCCCCGAGGGCGGTTCGATGTACGGCCTCGCCTACGCCTCGCGTCGGGTTTTCGACAAGCCCCCCCAGGACCTGAGCTGGGCCGAGACCGCCCTCCTCCTCGCCGTGCCCCAAGACCCCCGAGGCCGTGACCTCTTCGGGTACCTCTCCTTCTACAAGGCCAAGGACAGGGCCAACGCCATACTCGGCCAGCTCGCGACCCAGGGGGTCATCGATCGGGACGAGCTCGCGGCTTCGCGCTACGAGCTCACCGGGGTCAGACCCTTCTTTCGAGAATCGAGGAGGGAGGACGCCTATCACTACATCTTCCGCGTCCTCGAGGATTACCGGGCCCGCCCGCTCGCGCGCATCGCAAAGCCCATCAGGACCAGCCTTGACCCGGAGATTCAGGACAAGGTGTCGGTCCTTGCGCAAAGATACATTCCCCACTGGCGCTCCCTGGGGGCCGACAACCTTGCCGTCATCGTCGCCGACGTGAAAACGGGGGAAGTCCTCGCCTATCTCGGTTCCGTCGACTATTTCGATGCCGAACACCACGGAGCCATAGACTTCGCCCGGGTGCCGCGTTCCTCGGGCTCGACCCTCAAGCCTTTCCTCTACGCCCTGGGCCTTCAGAGCGGGGCCTTCGGGCCGGCTTCCATCCTCTCCGACATGCCCCTTCGCCTCAAGGACGCGCGGGGCGAATACGGCCTCGTCGATTTCGACGACTCCTACCTCGGCCCCCTTCCCTATCGAGTCGCCTTGGGAAATTCGCGCAATGTGCCGGCCATACGGGTGCTCGAGGGACTCGGCCTCGATGAGGCCTGGCGCTGGCTCGGCCGCCTGGGCCTCCATGATTTCGAGTACCCCGCGTCCTTCTACGGCTACGGCCTCGCCGTCGGCGGCCTCTACACCAGTCTCGACCGTCTCGTCTCCGCCTACGGCTGCCTCGCCAACGACGGCCAGAGCCTGCCCCTCCTCTGGCTCGCAGGCGAAGACCCGCCGCCGCGGACGAGCCTCGTCTCGGAATCGGCGGCCCGAATGATTTCCATTTTCCTTTCCGATACCGACGCGAGGCTGCCTTCCTTCGCGGGCACCGCCCTCACCCATTTCCCCTTCCCCGTGGCGGTGAAGACAGGCACCTCCAACGGCTTCCGCGACGCCTGGGCGCTGGGATATTCACGACGCTACGTGGCGGGCATCTGGACGGGCAATGCCGATGCCCTCGGCACCAACCACCTGGCGGGTTCCACCGTGGCTACCTTCCTCCTCGAGCTATTCAAGGCTCTCCAGCCGGAGGCCGTGCAGGGCATCGGAGAGGAAACCTTCCCGCCTCCCCGCGGCTGGGAAACGGCGCGCATCTGCCCCGTGTCGGGCGAACTCGCCGGAGATTATTGTCCCTCGGCCATTGTCGAACGTTTTCCTCCGGGGGCTGCCCCTCGCGAGGAATGCCTGGTCCACCGCCGCGTCATCGTCGACGCCCGGACGGGGAACCTCGCCGACATGGCCACCCCTGCGGAGGCGAGAGCTGCGCGCGGCATCACCGTCCTCCCGCCCGAATATGCCAGCTTCGCCGCCAGCCGAGGCTACGGACAGCCCCCGGGCAGCGCCGCGGCCCTCGCGCAGGCTTCCGTCTCCCTCACCGCCCCGATAAACGGAACGCGGGTCCTCATCGATCCCGAGACGCCCCTTCGCTTCCAAACTCTCGCCCTCCGGGCCACGGTGAGCCCCGCCGTACCCGAGGTCGTGTGGCTCGTCGACGGCAAGGAATTCGCGAGGGAAGCCTATCCCTACGAGGTACGCTGGCCCTTGTCGGCGGGCACCCATTCCTTCCAGGTGCGTTTCCCCCACGCCTTCATCGAGAGCAGAAACGTCCAGGTGACTGTGTTGGCCAACTGACTGGCGATCGAATGATCCGACTAACCGAAGGGTTTTGGGCCGTCCCGAAGGACGACCTTGCTCGATCGGGCATCGCGGACCCGCCCTCCGCTTCGGCGACCTCAGGAAGGAGCACTCGGCCGTCAGCCTGCCGGTCTTCGTAAAGCTCGCGCGGAGCCGGAAGATCCTCGATGGGACGGACAAGGGCCCTTCGAAG
>DATKTD010000007.1:0-3437 GCA_035531315.1 Rectinemataceae bacterium | reverse complement strand
TCGATCCCCTCGCCCCGCCCCGGGCCTTCATCGCCGCGGGCGAGTACCAGGCCTGGACCTTCCGTGTTGCGGCGCAGGGAAAGGTGGGCATCGGTCTCAAGGCCGATCGCGACGGTCTCGAGGCCTTCCTCTACGACCGGCAGCAGAAGCTCCTCGACAAGGGGCCCCTGATGTTCGACGAGCTCGAGGCCGGCGACTACCTCCTCCTCGTGAAGGGGCTTCCCGAGGCGCCGATGGAGTACTCGGTCGCCCTCGCCGGAACGGAGGGCTCGAGACAGGGCACCCCACCCGACGTCATCGATTCCTACAAACGCGGCGACGCCCCGGCCGCATCCGTCGATCTCCCCCTGAGTTCGCCTGGCGGACTCCATGTGTGGGGTGGCCAGAGCGCGACAGCCTCCTCGAGCGACGGGGAATCGGCGGGCGCCGACGATCAAGGCGAGGCATCGCAGGACGACATGCCGGTCGACGGCTCCGACGGGGAAGGGGAGTGAGGTTCCTATGAAGAGCAAAGACAGGCCGAAGGCCGAGGAAAAAGATATGACAATTGATACGAACTACTCGAGACGCCGGCCTTCGGGCGCTTCGGCCGGGCGCAGGCCCCCCGCCTTCTCCGCGAGGGGAGGCCTCGTCGCGGCCCTCGCCGTCCTTCTGGCCTCGACGGCCTGGTCCCAGGCGGCGCCCCAGACCGAGAAGCTCCTTCCGGAGCGCTACCTCCGCGAATACGACCCGGTGACGATCTTCCTCACCGAGGACAGGGGGCCGAAGAACGGGGGCCCCGGCGACGACGCCTCGTCCATCCTTTCGATCAATCCCGCCATGCCGGGAGAATACCGCTGGCTCGACGCGCGGACCCTCCAGTTCCTTCCGGCCCAGGCCTGGCCCGCCCTCCGCAGTTTCACCTTCACGACGAAGAGCGGAAGCTACCAGCGCTCCACCCTGATGAGTCCACCGATCGAGGTCTCGCCATCGCCCTCCTCGACCAACCTCCCCTCCTTCGGGGGCATCACACTCTCCTTCGCCGCCCCCCTTCCGGTCGATGCCGTGGCCGACATGCTGAGCTTCGAGCTGAGGCCCCTGCCCGGCCTCGGCTCCCAGGGCTCGACGATCCTGACGAGACGCGACTTCACGCTCAAGGAACTCGAGAGGAGCGACAGTACGGCGCCCGCCCGCTATCGACTCAGCCTCGACAAGGCCGTCGGCGACGGGAAGTCCGTCAGGGCGAATATCAAACTCTCCCTCGACCAGGGCATACCCGGTTCGGTGGCCAGCTACTCCTGGACGACCCGCACCGACTTCCGGGTCCTCGCCTTCGGTTCGGGCTCATCCTCCTATCCCGTGTCGAGCTCGGGCTCCAACTACCCGGCCGACCAGGCCATCTTCGCGGGCACGGCCCAGGCTCCCCTCTTCGTCGTCTTCTCCGAGGCGCCTTCTTCCGACACGCCCGTGGCCCTCTGGAAGTCCATGGTCTCCTTCGAGCCCGCGGTGCGGAACCTCCGCTTCGAGGTCTCGGGCAATCGCCTCCTCATCGAATTCGACAGGGACGCCGACACCGACTACACGATGCGTCTTTCGCCCGCCCCCCTCGAGAGCGCCTCGGGCCGGGGCCTGAGCCCCTTCGCATCCTCCTCCTTCCATTTCTTCAACAAGGCCCTCGAGCCCTACGTGCAGTGGTCGGCCGGCCAGGCCATCCTCGAGCGCTACGGTCCCCAGAGCCTCCCGATGGAGGCCCGAGGCATCGACAAGGTCGATCTCCGCGTCTATCGCGTCGATCCCCTCGATCCGGATTTCTGGCCCTTCCCCGAGGGCTCCTTCAAGGTGGACGAGGCTTCTCCCCCGCCCATGCCCGGCGAGGAGCCGCCCGCGGGGGCAGACCTCGCCAAGCAGATCAGACTCCTCGGCAGCCCGCCCTTCTCGGGCATCGCCAGCCTACCGATGAAGGCGACGGGCTCCAGGGCCAGCTTCGGCCTCGACCTCGCCCCCGCCCTGGCCAAGATGGGCATGGAGGGCAAGCCGGGAACCTACCTCGTCGGCTATCGCCGCCTCGGCGCGAGCGGGGCCCGCGACTTCGTCCGCGTCCAGGTCACCGACCTCTGTCTGACGGTAGTGGAGGAGACCCGCGGCCTCCTCTTCACCGTCACCTCGCTTTCGACCGCCAAGCCGATCGCCGGCGCCCTCGTCCGCCTCGAGTCGCGCAGACAGGATCCCGCAGGTGATATTAGTTATGATAATCTCCTCTCGGGCACGACCGATGCCGACGGCGGCTTCCATTACGACCACGTGAAGGCCCTCGACGCCCAAGCGAGCCGCGTCAGCGTGAGCTTCGGCGACGATGTCCTCGTCATCGATCCCGACCAGGCCCCGCCCTATTTCCACAACAACCACTGGTTCGGCTCGAATTCGGGCTGGTTGTCCTGGCTCACGATGGAACCCGAGTTCAAGGTCGATGCGCCCCGGAACCTCGCCTATGTCTTCACCGAAAGGCCCCTCTACAGGGCCGAGGAGGCCGTCCACATCCAGGGCTTCGTGCGCCTCCGCGACAAGGGCCTCATCAAGGCCGACGACCCGAAGAGCCGCCGAGTCCTCGTCGTCTCCTCGCCCGACGGCTCGGACTATCGCTATCCGGTGAGCATCCTCGGCAACGGCTACTTCTACCAAAAATTCGACGAAAAGAATTTGCCCACGGGCGAGTATCGCGTGCAGCTCCTCGGTCCGAAGGACGAGCTCCTCGCCTCGATGAGCTTCCGCAAGGAAGCCTACAGGGTTCCGACCTTCGAGATCGATTTCACCGGCCCCGACAAGGTTCCCTTCGACGCACCCTTCCAGATCCTGATGACGGCGAATTATTACTCGGGCGGCAAGGTCGTGGGGCAGAAGGTCGACTGGTCGGTCGCCGAAGGGGTCTGGACCATCTCGCCCGCTGCCTATCCGGACTATCTCTTTTCGAGCTACCTCTCGGTCGGCGGCGAGTACCGCGAAGAGGGTGTCTCCGCATCGCAGACGGAGGACGTAACCGACGACGAAGGCTCGGCACGGATCACCATCGATCCGCGCACCGCCGAATCCATCTCGCCCCGCTTCTACCGGGTCCAGGCTTCGGTCCGCGGAGCCGACGCCCAGACGGTCTCCCAATCGCGGACCGTCTACGCCCTCCCGCCCTTCGCCATCGGCCTCAAGCTCGGCCGTTTCGAGACGGAGAGGATGGCGGTCAAACCCTCGATCATCGTCGTCGATCATGAGGAAAAGCCCCTGGCGGGAAAGGACCTCGTTCTCAAGCTCTACGAGCGCCAGTGGCATTCCTACCTCTCCGAGAGCGACATCTCGACGGGTCAGACCAAGTACGTCTCCGACGTCGTCGACGTTCCCGTCCTCGAGAAGGCCCTCGTTTCCGCCGCCACGCCCCTCGACCTCGACCTTCCAGTCGGCGAGGCCGGGGT
>DATKTD010000006.1:0-20550 GCA_035531315.1 Rectinemataceae bacterium | reverse complement strand
AGCACAAGGCCGGCGTCCTCGGCGGCAAGACCTACGTCCTGACCCTCGCCAACGGCGGCCTCAAGATGGCCTTCAACCCGGGTTATGCGCTTCCCTCCGCGGCCAAGAAGGCCGCCGACAATGCCATAAGCGGCATCTCCAAGGGCAGCATCTCCGTCCAGCCATAGGTCCACTGGGGAGGCAAACCTTTTGTTCCGGGCAAAAGGTTTTCCTCCCCGCGAGTCCGGCTCGCGAAGCCCCCTCCTTTCCAAAACCCGGAGCCAATTGGAATTTCTTTTGGGAGTCATGCCGATGAACGCTGAAGGCCAAGCGAGAGGAACCAAGACCGGACGCGTGGAGATGCGCGACATCGTGAAGTGCTTCCCCGGCGTCAGGGCCAACGACGGCGTCTGCATCGACGTGGAGCCCGGCGAGGTCCATGCCCTCCTCGGCGAGAACGGGGCGGGCAAGAGCACCCTGATGCGCCAGCTCTACGGCATGTACCAGCCCGATTCGGGCCGGATCCTCGTGGATGGCCTTCCCCTCAGCTTCCGCTCGCCCGCCGACGCCATCCGCGCCGGCATCGGCATGATCCATCAGCACTTCATGCTCGTGCAGACGATGACGGTGGCCCAGAACGTCGCCCTCGGCCAGAGATCGCCGCGGGCCCCATTCCTCGACCTCGGCGGGGTCTCGAAGGCCATCGAGGTCCTCGGTCGGGACTACGGCCTCAAGGTCGATCCCGACGCCTACGTCTGGCAACTCTCCGTCGGCGAACAGCAACGCGTCGAGATCATCAAGGCCCTGTACCGCGGCGCCGGCCTCATCATCCTCGACGAGCCCACGGCCGTCCTCACGCCCCAGGAGGTCGACGCCCTCTTCGCCACCCTGCGCACCCTCGTGGCCTCGGGCCACTCCCTCATCTTCATCTCCCACAAGCTCAACGAGGTCAAGGCGATAAGCGACCGCGTGACGGTTCTCCGCGACGGCCGTGTGGTAGGCACGGGCCGAACCTGCGATCTCACGCGTGGCGACCTCGTGCGCATGATGGTCGGCCGCGAGGTCAAGGAGCCCGATCCCCGGCCCCACGCCCCCGGCCCCGAACTCGTGCGCCTGAAAGGCCTCCGCGCGATGGGCGACCGCGGCATCGAGGCCCTCAAGGGCATCGACCTGTCGATCCGCTCCGGGGAGATCCTGGGTCTGGCCGGCGTGTCGGGCAACGGCCAGAAGGAGCTCGCCGAATGCCTCGCGGGCATGAGGCCCCTGACGGGAGGCTCCGTCATCGTCGAGGGGCGGGAGATGACCCGGGCCACGGTGAACGAGCGCTTCGAGGCCGGCATGGCCTTCATCCCCGAGGAGCGGATGCGCGACGGGGCCATCCGCGAGTTCAGCGTCGGCGAGAACGTCTTCCTCCACGATCATATGTCGCGGCGTTTCAGACGCTGGATCTTCCTCGCCTTCGACAGGATGCGCGAGCACGCCCGGGGTCTCGTGGAGGCCTTCGCGGTCAAGACCCCGGGTCTCGACGTGCCCATCAAGAACCTCTCGGGGGGCAACATCCAGAAGCTCATCATGGCCAGGGAGCTCTCGCGCCATCCCTTCTTCCTGGTCGCGGCCCAGCCGACCCGGGGCGTCGACATCGGCGCCACCGAGTACATCCACGACCGCCTCCTCGAGCAGCGCGAGAAGGGCATGGCCATCCTCCTCGTCTCCGAGGACCTCGACGAACTCCGGGCCCTTTCCGACCGCATCGCCGTGATGTACGAGGGCGGGATCATGGGCATCGTCGAAAGGGGAGGGGCCACGGTCGAGGAGCTCGGCTTCATGATGGCCGGGGTCACCCTCGAGGAGACGAAGGCGGGAGCCTCCGCGGAAGAAAGCGGCTGCCCATGATCTCCTTCATCCTGAACGCCAGAGCGGTCGAGGCCCCCGGCGGCACCAGTCTCCTCGATTGGCTCCGCGGGACTGCCGGCCTGACCGGGGCGAAGAACGCCTGCGGCGAGGGCAGCTGCGGTGCCTGCACCGTCCTCGTCGACGGGGCCCCCTTCTCCGCCTGCATCCTCCCTATCGAGAAGGTCGCCGGGAAATCCGTCCTCACCGTCGAGGGTATCGAGAGCGCGGAAATGGCGGTCTACGAGCGCTCCTATGTGGCCGCCGGGGCCGTCCAGTGCGGCTACTGCACCCCGGGCATGGTCATGTCGACCAAGGCCCTCCTCGACCGGAACCCGGCGCCGACGGAGAAGGAGGCCCGGGCCGCCCTCAGACGCAACCTCTGTCGCTGCACGGGCTACGCGAAGATCGTCGAGGCGGTGATGCTCGCGGCCGAGGCCCGGAGGGCGCTGGCGGGGGCTGGCATCGGCCGTCCGGTCGGCGGCGACAGCCCGGTCGTCGGCGCGGCCGACGGCGGCGCAGCGGCGGTCGCGCCTGAGCTCGCGTCGTCGGCCGCGAGACAGGGGGCCCTCGGCGACCGTCTCGACCGCGTGGACGCCGCCGTCAAGGCCCGGGGCGAGGCGAGGTACGTCGACGATCTCTCCGTGCCGGGCATGCTCCACGCGGCCGTCCTCCGCAGTCCCCATCCCCGTGCCCGCCTCATCTCCCTCGACCTCTCGGCTGCTCGATCCCTTCCGGGTGTCGTCTGCGTCGCCTCCTGGGAGGACATCCCCGGCGACCGCTTCATCGGCCACCTCGTGGCCGACTGGCCGACCTTCGTGGCGCCGGGGGAGCTGACCCGCTATGTCGGCGACGCGATAGCCCTCGTCGCCGCCGAGAGCCGGGAGCTCGCGAAGAAGGCCCTGGGCCACATCCGCGCCGAGTACGAGCTCCTCGAGCCCCTCCTCGATCCGGAGGCCGCCCTCGCCCCCGGGGCTCCGGCCATCCATCCGGGCGGCAATGTCCTTTCGGAAATTTCCCTTGTCCGGGGCGATGCCGCCTCGGCCCTCGCAAGCGCCCCCCATGTGATCCGCCGCGAGTACGCCACCGGCTTCATCGACCACGCCTTCATGGAAACCGAGAGCGCCCTGGCCTTCCCCCCCGACGCAGAGGGCGTCGTCCTCGTCCGCACCGGGGAGCAGAACGTCTACGACGGACAGCGCTATGTCGCGCGAAGCCTCGGCATCCCGGAGGGGATGGTGAGGGTAGTGTCCACCTTCGTCGGAGGGGCCTTCGGCGGCAAGGAGGACCAGTCGGTCCAGCACCACGCCGCCCTCGCGGCCTGGCTCGCCGGACGGCCGGTAAAGTTGACCCTGGATCGAAGCGAGTCGACGCGGGTCCACGTCAAGCGCCATCCGATGAGGGTGGCCCTCGAGCTGGGCTGCGACGAGGCGGGCCGGATCCTGGGAGCGAGGGCCACCGTCCTCGCCGATACGGGGGCCTACGCCTCCCTCGGTGGCCCCGTCCTCCATCGCGCGGTGACCCATCTGGGCGGTCCCTATGTGATACCCGCCATACAGGTCGAAGGCCGGGCCGTCTATACCAACAATCCCCCTGCGGGAGCCTTTCGGGGCTTCGGCGTGCCCCAGACCAACTTCGCCTTCGAGAGCGCCCTGAGCGAGCTGGCGGCCCAGATCGGCATCTCCGCCTGGGAGATCAGGATGCTCAACGCGGCCCGGCCGGGAGAGGTCCTCTCGAACGGCCAGATCGCCGGCCCCGACACGGCCATCGAGGACTGTCTCCTCGCCGTGAAAGAGGCCTTCGAATCCGCCCCCGGCAGGGCCGGCATCGCCTGCGCCTTCAAGAACACCGGCATCGGCATGGGCCATCCGGACACGGGGCGCTGCGTCCTCGCCGTCTTCGCCGACAGGGTCGAAGTCAGGACGGGCGCCGCCTGCGTCGGTCAGGGCCTCGCGACCATCCTCACCCAGATCGCCTCCTCCGTCCTCGACCTCGACCCCTCCCTCATCGTCGTGCCCGCCCCCGACACCTTCCTGACTCCCGATGCCGGCACCTCGACGGCCTCGCGCCAGACCCTCATCACGGGGGAGGCCTGCCGGAGGGCCTGCGCCCTCGCGGTCGAGGCCCTGGCGGAAAAAGGCGGTGGTCCGTCGACGGCCAGGCGCGGGGGCGCCCCAGCTACCGCCGCGCCTCCCGGGGAAGGCGCCACGGCCTTCCTCCTCGCCGCCCTCGCCGGCCGGGAGTTCTACGCCGAGTTCGAGGCCGAGACGGACAGCTTCCCCACCGACAAGGCCAATCCCGTCCGCCACGTCGCCTACAGCTACGCCTGCCATGTCGCCATCCTCGGCGAGGACGGACGCTTGGAGCGGATGGTCGCCGCTCACGACTCGGGCCTCGTCGTGAATCCCCTGGCCTTCGAGGGACAGGTGGAGGGCGGGGTCGTCATGGGCCTCGGCTACGCCTTGACCGAGACCTTTCCCCTCGAAGGCGGGGTCCCGAAGGCGAAATTCGGGCAATTGGGCCTTTTCAGGGCACCCGATGTCCCGCAGATCGAGACCCTCATCGTTCGACGCGGGGGACCTGGATCGGCGATGGACGGGGGTACGAGCGCCTCCGCCTACGGGGCAAAGGGCATTGGGGAGATCTCGTCCATCCCAACGGCCGCGGCCGTGGCGGCGGCCTACGCGGCCCGCGACGGTCTCTGGCGGAGGAGCCTCCCCCTCGAGGGAACGCCCTACCGCGGGAGGTAGGCAGTCCGGGGCCGGGCCACGTACAATCTTCCGGCAATGGAAATCCTCGCCCCCAATGTTTCGGGCATCGCCCGCGCGGCCCGCGCCCTCGCCGAGGGACTCCTCGTCGCCATCCCCACCGAGACCGTCTACGGCCTTGGGGCCAACGCCTTCGACGTCCGGGCCGTCGCCCGGGTTTTCGAGGCCAAGAAGAGGCCCACCTTCGATCCCCTGATAGTCCATATCGCCGAGATGGGCTTCCTCGAGGAGGTGGCGAGCTTTCCCAACGAGCTGGCGCGGCGTCTCGCCGAGGCCTTCTGGCCCGGCCCCCTCACCCTCATCCTGCCGAAGCGCGGGCGCGTGCCCGGCCTCGTGACGAGCGGCCTCGATTCGGTGGCCGTGCGCATGCCGGCCCATCCGGTGGCGAGGGAGATCATCAGGCTTTCGGGCCTTCCCATAGCCGCGCCGAGCGCCAACCCCTTCGGCTATCTCTCACCCACGAGGGCCGAGCACGTGGCCCGGATGCTCGGCGAGGCCGTGGACTTCATCGTCGACGGCGGGGCCTCCGACATCGGCGTCGAGTCGACGGTCCTCGACGTGAGGGGCCCCAGACCGAGGATCTTGCGGCCCGGCGGGCTCCCGCGCGGGGCCATCGAGGAAGTCTGCGGTCCCGTGGAACTCGTCGACAGGTCGAGCGCCCAACCCACGAGCCCGGGCCAGCTCGAGAGCCACTATGCGCCGCGGGCGAGGCTCAGACTCGTCGGGGCCGGGGGCCTCGTCGCCGCGCCCATAGCCGAGGGGGACGCCGTCCTCTTTTTCGACGACGCCTCGCGCGAGTCCTTCGAGAGGGCGAGGACGGTTTCCGCCCGCGGAGCCCATCGCGTGCTTTCGCCTTCGGGGGAGCTCCGTGAGGCGGCCGCCTCCCTCTTCGACATCCTCCATGAGCTCGATCTCGCGGGGACGGCGGCGATCTGGGCCGAGAGGGTGCCCGCCGAGGGCCTCGGCCTCGCCGTCAACGACAGGCTCTGGAAGGCCTCGACGAAGTAGCTCCGCCTTCAGGTCCTTCGCGGGGAAGCGCCCCTCGCCTGGATCGCCACTCTCCCGGCAAGCGAATTGCCCGCTGAGCGGCGAATCCTGTCAACCCGCCCCCGTTCCGGCCGATAACAGGAATGGAGGAGCACATGACGGGAATGCTTGCGACAAGCGCGGTTCCCCTCACCTACGCGTTCGTCGCCCAGAGCGGCGGCGGGCGGGTCAGCCTGCCCGTGGCCCCCTCGCAGGTACTCTACGCCAACTTCGCGCACGTGAGCGGCATAGCGGCCTCTCCAGGAGAGCCCGTGGCCACGATCGACCGCCTCAAGATCCTCGACACCCTCATCGAGCGCCTGTCGCGGATGAAGTCCGAGCCCCTCGCCGCGAGCGAGAAGCCCGAGGACATGAGTTCCGAGCGCATCGACGCCCTCATCCAGCAATACGGCTCGGAATTGCGAAGCAAGGCCGTGGCCACCTCTGTCCCCTACTCCCACCTGGTTCCCGTCGAAAGCGGCATGCTCTTCTCGCTGGCCGCCTGAGGCCTCATTTTCCCGTCGGGAATCCGGCGATCATGGCGCGGACCGTCTCCGAGCTGCCGCTGCCCTCGTAGAGGGCCGCGTACCAGGCTCCCGCCGTCACGATCTTCCGCCCGTATTCCCTCGTTTCCGCGATCGACAATCGTTCGAGGAAGAGGTCGTCGGGATAGCCCCCCGATTCGGCGATCCAGCGCCGCAGTCTGCCCCTGCCCGCGTTGTAGGCGAAGGCCGCCCTGAGGATGTGTCCGTCGTTCTCCTCGAAGAGGTCGTGGAGCATGGCCATGCCTATATGCAGATTGTCCCCGGGGTCGGAGAGCGACCACTTCGCCATGCCGAGATTGCGGGCGATTTCCCTCGCCGTCGAAGGCATGAGCTGCGAGAGGCCGACGGCCCCGGCTCCGCTCCTGACGCCCGGATCGAACCAACTCTCCGAGCGGAGGAGGGCGTAGGCGGCGAATTCGGGGATGACCGAGGGGGCAAGGGCCGAATCGAGCTCGGCCCGCCAGGGTCGGGGAAAGAGCAATTCGTACATTTCCCTGTCCGGCAGGATGGCCCTTCCCTCGGCCGAGAGCCTGTCCTCGATGGCGTTGTAACGCGAGACGAGGCCGTTGGCGAAACGCATCGAGGCGATATAGGAGCCCGCGGTCTGGCTCTTCTTGGAGAGGGAGAGGAGGTCGCCGTCGTCCATGGCGTCGAGGTTTTTCGACGCCAGGTCCCAGGCGAAGGAGGGCAGGCCGAAATCGATGAGACCCTTGACCGCCCCCGCGAGGTCCTTTCCCGTGCCCTGGGGCTCGAAGAGGATGGCCTTGCGCGCCTTCTTTTCCTTGCCCCAGGGCCTGATGTCGATACCGAGACGGGCGGATGAGGCGAGGAAGTAGTATTCGGGGCCGCCATAGAGGTCGAGGACGGCCTTGAAGCGGCGAGAGGCGATGTCCTCGTCCTCGCCGCGGGCCGGGCCGGCCTCCGTCGCGGCGAGAAGGCCGAGGACGAGGGGGCGGGGTGGCGAATCCGTCACGAGGCCGAGCTCTCGGGCGCGGCCCGACACGTAGAGGAGGCGGGAGGCGAGGAAGGGCGAGGCCCGCTCGGCGAGACTTCCGGCGAAGGCATCGACCTCGTTCCAGTCCCCATCGGCCACGAGATCGCGGAAGAGGGGCTCGACGAGGTCCGTGAAGGTACTCGGATCCTTCCAGGTGCGCGAGGCGGCTTCGAGGACGAGGAGGCGGGCGGGGGCCAGGGCCCTGTCCCTGAGGGCCTTCGTCTTCCAAAGGCCCTCGGGCGGAGCCAGTCCGTCGATATACCTGAGCTGGGCGTCGAGGGCGTAATAGAGACAGGAATCCCTGTCCTTGTCCGAGCCGGAATTGCCGGAAAGGAGGTAGAGGATGGAGGCCGCTTCGCCGTAGCGCCTCAGGGCGACGAGCATCCGCGCCTTGTAGAAGGAGGCGGTCCAGGCTGGCGATCCGCCCTGAATGGAGCTCCGGTCGGCCGCTATGACCGAATCCATCAGGCCGATGCCCTCCTTGGACATGCCCGAGAATAGCCAGGCCTTGCCGATGGCGCCGATGAGTTCGCGCGTGGGACTTTGGCGCAGTTCCGGCAGGAGGGTCTTTGCCGCGCGGTAGGCGGCGCCGTAATCCCGCGCCTCGATGGCCTGGAAGAGGCGGGCCTTGGCCAGAAGGGCGGGGGGGACGAGATCGGGCTGGTCCTCCTCCGCCGCGAGGGCCAGGCCCTTCGCCACCCAGGGGCCGCTGCCGAGGGAGAGGAGGCCGGCGAGGTCGGCCGCCGTCTCGTGGAGGCCGAGTCTTTTGTCGGCGAGGGCCCGGGCGTAGAGGGCGGCCCCGTCATCCGCGGAGGGACGGCCGATGTCGTCGTGGAGGAGGCTCGAGGCGGCCGCGCGGAGTTGAGGCCAGCGGGAGAGTCCCGCCAGGGCCTCGAGGCGGTCGGCGACGATCTCGTCGCTCGAATCGACGCCGAGGGTGGCCGTGAGGAGGGCTTCCCAGGCCGCCTCGCTCTGCGCGGGTGAAGCCGCCCTCGCCTCCTCGGCGAGGGAGCGGACGAGACGGAGCCGGGCATCGTCGCGGATAAAGCCCGTGGCGGAGGATGCCGCCTTGGCGAAAAGGGCCTGGACGAGGGCCTCACGGGCCGCCTGGGTACTGGCATCGACCTCCGGCTTTCCCTTGTCCAGCCAAAGGGCCGTGTAGTACCAGGCCGCCGGACCCTCAGGGCCGGGCTCGTCGAAGTCCCGGGCCGGAAGACCGATGATGGCGGCCCGATTGTCGTTATCGAGGATGCCCGAGAACATCGAGCCCGAAAGACCGAAGGGCCCCTTCGCCTCGCAGGATGAGAGGGCCAATGAGAAAACGAAGAGGGTCAGGCCGAGGCTCTGCCTTTTATGTGGGGCGAAGATGGGCTTTTGCATGCACGCGGAAGCTACCCGGCCGGGAAGGCCAAGGTCAAGCGCGGCGGAGCCTTGACCCGAGAATCTCGGCCGCCGTCCCGAAGATCAAAGCGGCGGGATGACGATCCAGGTGCCGGCGATGATGTGATCCGGGTTCCGGATCTTGTTGGCCTTCGCGATGCGCGGGTAGAGCCAGGGATCGCGATAGTGGACCCATGCCAGATCCCAAAGGGTGTCTCCCCATTTGAGGCGGTAGCGCTTGCCGCCAAGGGCTCCGGCCTTTGGCGCGACCTTGGCGCCCGTAGACGCCGCGACGGAGGCCGTCTTTGGCGCGGCCGTCGCCGCGGGGGCGGCAGGGGTCACCGCGGCTGTCGATGGACCGGGGGCCGGCAGGGCCGTGGCCGCCGGGGCGCTCGTGGCCGGGGCCGGCGCCGGAGTCACTGGAGCCGAGGCGGGGGGGCTGGAAAGGGGGGCCGCCGACTGCGTCGCCGGGGCTATGGCGGCATCGCGGGCCGGGCCGCCCTTGCCGGAAAAGAAGAGATACCAGACGAGGAAGCCGAGGAGGACAAGGATGAGTATGCCGAGGATCCAGATGAGGATGGGCCTTCTCTTCTCGCGCTCGCGCAGCTCGCTCGCGACGGAGAGAAGGCTCGCTCCTTCTTCAGGGCTCGTCGCCTCGACGGGAAGCTGGTCGGTTTCCTCCTCGTCGAGGTCGAAATCGGGTATTTCGTAGGAATTTTCCTCGCCGAGGCTCTCGAGGGAGACGCGGATGCTCTGGGTGGCGCCGGTTTCCGCCTCTACCGCGGTGCATTTGAGCATGTCGGACTCGTCGAGCTCGACATCGAGCCGGATATCGGGCAGGCCCGCCTTTTCGGGAGGTATGTCCTCGACGACAAGACTGCCGACATAGGCGGCATCGGTGACCATACCGCCCTCGCCTCGGTAGAGGTCGATCTGCACGCTTTTCTGGCCATCGTTCACTGTCGTGACGACGAGGCGCTTCCTGGCGGGCCTTCCATGGTCGAGGATCGGGTAGAATTCGCTGTTGGCGAGCTTGATTCCTATTTTGTCCATTGCTCTCCACACCTTTTCCGCAAAAGCTCTCCCTCCAGTCTGGCCATTTGCGCCCCGAAATGCAACCGTTGTCGCGTTTCTTCCGCGGAGACGGCCCGGTGAAGGCTAGCGAGTCGAGGCAAGGGCGACGAGGCTCCAGGCCTCGTGGTTATAGGGCAGGCCGGCCATGTTGCCGAAGAATTCGATGCCGTCGAAGCCCGCGGCCCGGAGGGCCTCGCCGAGTTCGACGGCCGAATAGAGGCGCTGGCGCCAGCGACGCTCGAAGACCCGGCCCTCGTCCACGACGAGCCAGCGGTTGACGAGGTACTCCCAGGCCCCCTCGATGGAGTACTCGGAACAGGCGATGCGGCCCTCCCTCTCGAACCATTCGGTGTCGAGGAAGTCGCGCACGGCGCATTCTTTGCCGAGGAGCTCGATGACGAAGAAGCCGCCGGGCCTGAGCGATTCTCGCACGCGGGCGAGAAAGGCTATGTCCTCGGCCCTCGTATCGAAGTACCCGAAGCTGGTGAAAAGATTGATCGCGAGGTCGAAGGCCCCGGGGCGGACGAACTCGCGCACGTCGGCCCGCAGGAACTCGATATCGAGGCCGTAGTCGGCGGCGCTTTCCCGGGCCGCCGCGAGATAGCTCTCCGTGAGATCGACGGCCGTCACCGCGCAGCCTCTCTTCGCGAGCTCGAGGGCGTGGCGGCCCGGCCCGCAGCAGGAGTCGTAGACCCGAAGGCCTGGGCCGATCGCCGGGCCCCCGGCCCCGGTCAGGCGGGCGCCGATCCCGTCGATGATGGCGGGCACCTCGGCCCAGCGCTTTCCGTCGAACATGATGGGGGCGAAACGCGCCCAGAAATCGTCCTCCTCGAACCAGGAGGCCACCTACAGGCGCCCCTTGTCGAGGACGAGCTGCATCGCGTAGGTGAGGAGCTCGAGGTCGAGCTCGCCACCCGACTCGGAGAAGGCCTCGCGGATCGAATCCCAGTCCCTGTCGTCGAGGACTCCGCCGTCGTAGTCCATGAGGAGGATGCTGCCAAGGGTCGCGCAGCGGGCCAGGGCCCTGTCCCGGTCCTTCGCGAATTCCCCCTCGATGCCTTCGAGGAGGGAGTCGAGGAGCTCCCGAGGGAGATTTCGGAAGCTCTGCGCGAAGTAGTCGCGGATGGCCGAGGCCGCATTGCCCCTGCTCACGGGACCTCTCGCGCTCGGGACGCTTTCTGCCCTTTCGAGACGGGCGCTGATCTTGTCGAACTCGTGCTTCCAGCGGTCTATCGGCTGCATGCCCCGATCATACGCGTTGAGGCCCCCCCGCAGGAAGTCTTTCCCGGGATCAAGCGTAAAGAAGGATGAGGAAGACGATGAAATCGTAGAGACCATGGCCGAGACCTATCTCGTGCCAGCTCTTCTTCGCCTCCCAGCGCAGCGCGAGTACGGCCCCGAGGATAAGGGCGAGGAAGGCGGCCGGCAGGCCCTGGTTGGCGTGCGAGAGGCCGAAAATCAGGGAGGAGAGAAGAATTCGCGCGGCCTTGCCGAGTCCGGCCCCTTTGAGGCGATACGAAAGGTAGACGCGGAAATAGAGCTCCTCGACATGGCCCGTGACGAGGGAGGCGGCGAGGACGAGGGGGATGAAAACCGGGGTGGGAAGCCTCGGTCCCGAACTCGGGGCGAGGAGGGGATTGTCGAGCCAGGAGGGAAGCTGGCCGTGATAGAGGAGGCCGGCGACGCTTCCCGGAAGGAGGCCGACGAGGAGGAGGACGGCGAGGACGCCGAGGGCTCCCGCAGCGTCGCCCGGTCTCGCTTTGGTGTCGAGGGAAAAGGCGGGGAATCCCTCTCCGCGGTGCATGACCCAGAGGATGAGGCCCCCCGCCGGCACGAGGTTGAGGAGGATGGAGAGATGGAAAATCGCGTCGGCGGGACCGATTCCGTGACCGCCCAGGGGCAGGAGGGCCCTGAGCCAGAAGGTCGAGTAGAGGAGGGCCGCCTCGAAGATGCCCGCTCCGCCCCTGCCGCCGGGAATAGTGGCACGTTCACCCATGATGCAAGTATACTCGAAGGGGGCCAATGAGATCGCGGCCCGCCGATCCGTGATAGCAAGGAGAAGAATCGGGCCATGCCCAGCTTCCTGCCCCTCATCATCGTCGTCATCATTCTCGCCTTCCTATCCCTCATCCTCCTCGCGCGGAGCGGCAAGCGGACGCCCTTTTTCGATTTCGTGGGCAAGGCTCTCGCCGAGGGCTTCTCCTTCATGGAGACGAGCAGGTTGCGCGAAGCCGCCAAGGTGGCGGGGACAAAGGATCTCGGCCTGATCTTCAGGTCGGCCCGCGATCTCGATAGGGTGATCGCGGCGATCGGCGGGGTGGACGGGGCCAAGAGCCGCGAGATCGCCCGTCTCCTCGAAAAGCTCTACGAACTCCGCAAGCGTCTCGAATTCGAACAGCCCCGCTACCTGATGGGCATCCGCTCGAGTCGTCACCTCGGTCAGGGTCAGCGCCTCCGCGTCCTCCTCCCGGGAATAGGCGTCTTCCACTCGACCCTGATCGACAACAACCCGCGCTACATGGTGCTTTCCTGGCCCCTCGGCATCAAGCTGCCCAAGGGCTTCGTGTGGAAGGGCAAGAAGGTCTCGGTATACTTCTGGAGGCGCGACGACGCCGGCTATGTCTTCGACAGCTATGTCCTCGACGATCTCCGCATCAGGGACGTGCCGGTCATCCATGTCGCCCACTCCGAATCGCTGCTCAGGACCCAGAAACGGAAGTCGATCCGCACGAGGACGACGATCCCGGCCTACCTCTATCTTCTCAAGCGGATTGAGGGCGCCTTCGAGAAGCCCGAACTCCAGCCGGGGCTGCGTTCCCGCCTCGTCGACCTCTCGGAGGATGGCTTCGCCCTCCTTATAGGAGGCAAGGCCCGGGAGGGCATCCTGGTGAAGGCCCAGTTCGCCCTCGGGGCCCGCCAGATCGTGATGAGCGGGACGGTGAAGAGCGTCGACTTCGACAGGACGGCGAATCAGTCGACCATCCATGTCGAGGCCGTCTCGCCGAGCCCGCGGATGCGGAACGCGCTGCGGTCCTATGTTTATGGAAACAATGCCGGAAATGACGAGTCGCGGATTGAAGCGGAAAGCTGAGTCGTGCGCGTATGGCTGCACAGGGGGTCGGATGAAAGGCAAGCTCTTCGTTGCGGTGTTGCTCCTGTTCGCCGGCGCGCTGGGCTTCGCGCAGGACGCGGAGTCGGTGCTCCTCACCTACCAACGCAATTTCGCCCGTTCGAGCCTGGGCACCAAGCTCGAGCTTCTGAAGGAGGCGGGCCAGACCGCCAAGGCCGCCGACATCGCTCCGCTCTACGACACGGCGCTCCGCTTCGTCCTCGACAACGCGGGACTCCTCGCCGGCGATGCCCAGCTTCGCGATCTCGCCCTCCTCGCGGTCAAAAAGGCCGGGGAGAGCGGCTATGCCAAGGCGAGCATGGATATTTGGAGCGTCTTTTCCATCTACGCCGGCGACGGGGAACTTCGCGCGGCGGCCCTCGACGCCTATGCCCGGACTGGTTTCGGCGATCCCAAGACCGTAGCGGACATCGGCGGCTATCTCTCCTCCCAGCTCAGCATCTTCCGTTCGGGCATGCAGCCGGAATATCCCTCGGTAGAGGCGGCGGTCGAAGCCCTGGGTCTTCTCGGCGACCCGGCTTCCTATCCCGCCCTCTTCGCGGCCTATGTCGCGGCGCCGAATCAGGTCATCAAGGCGAAATCCTCCCTCGCGATGACGAAGGTCAAGGGCGACCTCGGAGCCTGGCTCCGCGACGTCGTCGCGAAGAATCCTCCCCTCGAAAGGGCGGCAGCCCTCGAGTTGGGCCTGGGCGCCGGCCTCTCGAGCGACGACCGTGGCGCCCTCGCCGAGGCCGCCCTCTCCGCGGCCCTCGATTGGAAGGGAGACTCCCCGGTCGAGCAGGCGGCCATGTACAAGATCAGGGTGGATGCCGACAAGGTCATCGGCGACCTCAAGTGGCAGAGGGCGGCCCGCCTGGCGGTGCGGCACTTCAGACTGCTCTGGGCAGACTGGCAGGACGGGAAGGCCTCGAAGGAGGACCTCATCGCGGCGATCGACAGCCTTGGCGTCATGGGTTCGACCGAGGCGGCCCAGGCCCTCGCCCTCAATCTCCAGCTGATAAACGCCCAGACCGAGCAGGGCAAGCCCTGGGATGAGGACATCCTCCTCGCCATCATCGCTTCGTTGGGCAGCCTGGGG
This sequence comes from Rectinemataceae bacterium, assembly GCA_035531315.1. GTDB lineage: Bacteria > Spirochaetota > Spirochaetia > Treponematales > Rectinemataceae > CAIJMU01. The sequence goes on along the minus strand of DATKTD010000006.1, from coordinate 6,686 downwards.
GACAAGGTGGCCTTCGACTACCTCCTCTACATCGGCTATCTCCAGTATCCCGAATCGATCAAGTCCGCGGCCAAGGACGCGCTCCAGCAGCTCAAGTGGTAGCCTGAGCATCTGCTACCGGGTCCGCTCTGGCGGATTCGGTAGCAGCTCCCGACCCCCTCGGGAGGTTCCATGCCTGCATTCCTTCGGGTCGGACCGGTCTTTTTTTCCCCGGTCTGGCGTCTTTCCCTCGGTCTCGCTTTGGGATTCTATCCCTCCTTTATCTCCCCCGGAATTCGGGGGGCCATTGGCCTCTGTGGCTTGGCGGTGACCCTCTTTTTCGCGCGTCGCCCAGGCAGTGTCGACCGTCCCGAGGGCTTTGGCCGTGCCAAGGGCTCAGGCCGCGCCGAGGGCTCAGGCCGAGTCGGCCGCCTTGGCCCGGGCGATCCTCTCGGCGGGCTCAGGCCGATTCACCTTGCCGCCTTCTTTCTCGGCCTCATTGCCGGCTCCTTCCTCGATGCCGTCGCGGCGGGAGCCGAGGCTCCGCCCTGGCCGGCCGAAGGGTCCAGGGCAATCGAGGAAGCGAAATCCGGGGCGGGTAGGCCGCGACCCCTGGCCATCATAGGCATCTCGGGAAGGTTGGTAGGCGATTCGCGACCGGCCAGGGCCGGTCAGCGCATCATGGTCCTGGCCGCGGACCGGGTCTTCGTGGAGGGAGCCGGCTTGTCGGGGAGCTATGGAACGAAGGGGCGGCTGCGAGTCCTCCTTCGCGAAGGGCCTGCCCTCGCCTCGGGGGCCTACGTCGAGATGGGCGGCCGGAGGGCGGCAGGGGTCGGCGAGCTCTTTTTCGCCGACCGCCGCGATCTCATCCTTCGGGACGAGGGGAGGGCTCCGGCGAGAATCCGAAACTGGCTTCACGAGGCCTTCCTGTCCTCCCTTCTCGCGGGACTCGGGCAGGGAAGAGAGTGGGCCGAGGCCACGAAGAGGGAGGAGGCCGGCCTCCTCCTCGCCCTCCTCGCGGGCTGGCAGGATGGCCTTTCCGCGGTCGACGAGGCAGCCTTCAGGGCCGCGGGTTGCACCCACATACTCGCCCTGTCGGGCCAGCACCTCGGCATCATTGCGGCCGGTCTGGCCTTTGTCCTCAGGCCCCTCATGGGGCCCCTTCGCGCCCTCCTTCCCAGCCTTGGCGTCGTCTCCCTTTATGTCTTCGTCGTGGGCCCCGGCCCCTCCCTCCTCCGTGCCCTGATTTCCTTCGGTCTTGCCAGCTTCGCGACCCTTGCCGATCGCCCCCAGGATGGTCGCGGCATTCTCGGGCTCTGCTTTTCCCTCCACGCCTTTATCTTTCCCGATCAGCTGCGGGAACCCGGCCTGGTCCTCTCCTACCTGGCCGTCTTCGGTCTCGTCGTCCTCGGACCGCGCCTGGCGTATTTTCTCGCTCCCCTCGTTCCCCCCGCCCTCGCGACGGCCCTCTCCGCCTCTCTCGCGGCCCAATTGGCGACCGCCCCCTGGATCGCCCTTTTTTTCGGCATCGTCCAGCCCGTCGGCATTCTCGCGACCCTGGCGACGGCCCTCCTGGTCGAGCTGGTCATGATCGGCGGCCTCGTTTCGGCCCTGCTTTCTTCCATCCTGCCCCCCCTCGCCATCGTTTCCGCGCCGATTGAGCTCTTTTTCATCCGCCTCCTCGAAGACGCGATGCGCTTCTTCGCCGCCCTTCCCTCGTTGTCTTTGCCGGAAGGGCCCGCACGCCTCTCCGCGGCCCTCGCGATAGTCCTTTTTTCGGCCTTCCTGTATGCTCTACCCCATGTCCAATCCCGGAGTCCCGCCATCCAGGCCCGACTATGATTCGCCCTCGGCCTTGTCGCGCCTCCTCGACACCGAGGGCCTCGCCATGTCGAAGCGTTTCGGGCAGAACTTTCTCGTCAACAGGGGGGCTCGCGAGAAGATCGTGGCGACCCTCGGCGCCAAGGCCGGCGAGCGGGTCTGGGAGATAGGTCCCGGCATCGGTTCGATGACGGCGATGCTCCTCGATGCCGGCCTCGATCTCACCGCCTTCGAAATCGACCATGGCTTCGCCCGACTCCTCGGCCGGGCCTTCGGGGAAGAACCGCGCTTCCGTCTCGTCGAAGGCGACTTTCTCGATACCTGGAAGGGGGAGCTCTCCTCGCGTGGTCTGCCCGACTTCGTCTTCGGCAACCTTCCTTACAATGCCGCCGCGGCCATCATCGCCGCCATCCTCGAATCGGGAAGCGCCGTAAAACGGATGGTCTTCACCGTGCAACGCGAGGCCGCCCAGCGGATGGTCGCCAAGCCGGACAGCAAGGACTATTCTTCCTTCACCGTCCTCTGCGCCTCGACCTCCGCGGTACGCCTCGCCTTCGACCTCGGCGGCGGTTCCTTCTGGCCCCAGCCCCGGGTGACGAGCTCGGTTGTCATCCTCGAGGCCCTCCCGAAGCCCCTCGTCCCCGGCGATCGGCTGGGTTTCTCGCGCTTCGTGCGCCAGGCCTTCTCCTCCCGCCGGAAGACCCTCCGCAACAACCTCAAGGCCGCGGGCTGGTCCGAGGCGGCCATCGACGGGGTCCTCGACGCCGAGGCCGTCGACCGGTCGATCCGCGCCGAGGCCCTCGCACCGGCCATCCTCGCGAGTTTGTACGCCCGTGCTTGCGCAGAGGGGCCGGGAGCCCGTACTATCGAGCCATCATGACGGAAGTCCAGATCAGCGCGATCGACGAGGAGTTGATCGATACCATCATCGCCCAGGATGTCGAATTCGAGGGCGAGATGAACTTGAAGAAGCCCCTGATGGTCAAGGGGAAGGTGAGGGGCTCGATCGTCTCGGCGAGCGAACTCCATGTCGACGAGGGCGCCTATGTCGATGCGGACATCGAGGCTTCGGTAGTCACCGTCAAGGGGGGCGTCCGCGGCAACATCATCGCGACGGAGCGCATCGACCTCTTTTCCTCCGGCATTGTCGACGGCGACATCACCGCCCCCAAGATCACCATGGAGACCGGCTGCCGCCTCAACGGCGCGTGCAGGATGACGACGGTCCCCGGCAATGTCTCGAATCTCGTCTAGGCTCGCCGGCCTCTCCCTTTCTCTTCTCCTCATCCCCGCCTTGGGGGCGGCCGCCCAGAACCTGAGGGAAAGGGGCGACAGCCTCCTCCAGGCCGGGCGTTTCGACGATGCCAGGGCCCTCGGCCTCGCCGGTCTCCAGGCGAATCCCAACGATGTCGACGCGAGCATCCTCGTCTGCGAGGGACTCCTTGGCCTGGGCCGCTCCGACGATGCCATCAACTACGCCTCGAAGGCCTGGGAGCGACGCAACGATCCTCGTCTGGCGGAGCTGCTCGGCCAGGCCTATTTCGGCCTCGGGCGGAACGCCACGGCCCTCTCCTGGCTGCGTTTCTACCTGGCGGCCCTGCCGGAGGGGCCGCAGGCGGCCTCCGCCCTGTATATGAGCGGGGAGATCTATCTCAGGCTCGGGCGCTACGGTCATGCCGACATGGCCATCTCCACGGCCCTCTTCCTCTCGCCCGGCAACGCCACATGGTGGAGCCGCCTCGCCTGGGCACAGGAAAAGGCCGGCGATTTCAGACAGGCCCTGGCTTCCTACGAATCGGCCCTCGGTATCGATCCGCGCCTCGATGACGCCGTCATCGGCAGGGCCCGCGTCCTTGCCCGGCTCAGGGGCTGAGTCGCGACATCCGGCCATGAAGCTCTCCGTCGCCTTTAACACCCTCGGCTGCAAGCTCAACCAGCTCGAATCGGAATCCCTCGCCGATTCCTTCATGCGCTCGGGGGCCATGGTGCGCCGGGGAGGCGACCTGGGCTTGGCGGACATCGTGATCGTCAACACCTGTACGGTGACGGGAAAGGCCGAGCAGAAGGCCAGGCGCCTTATCCGCCAGGCACTATCGCGGAATCCGACAGCCGTGGCCATCGTCACCGGCTGCTATGCCCAGGTCGAGGCGGAGAGCATTGCGGGCCTCCACGAAAGGGCTGTCGTCGTCCCCGGGGAAGAAAAGGCCGGCCTCCTCGGCCTGGCCGAGTGGCTCGCCGAGGAATGGCAGGGCCATGGCGACCTCCTCGACGCCGTCCTCGCCTGGAGACGCGCATCCGGCGGAGGCTCTGCGGATCCCTTCGCCTTCAGGCCGGAAGAATTCGCCTTTCATTCGAGACCCTCCCTCAAAATCGAGGATGGCTGCGACAATCTTTGTGCCTATTGTCGCGTTCGCATCGCGAGAGGCAGGGCTCGGAGCCTTGCCGCCGACGAGGTGCTGGGGCGTCTTCAGGCTCTCGAGGCGGCGGGAAAGGCCGAGGTCGTGCTCACGGGGGTCAACCTCTTTCACTATCGGGATGGGGAAGGTCGCTTTCCCGACCTCCTTCGCTTCCTCCTCGAAGGAACCGAGAGAATCGCCCTCAGGCTCTCCTCCTACGAACCCGAGGGCATAAACGAGGATTTTCTCGATGCCTTTTCCCATCCCCGTCTCAGGCCTCACATCCATCTTCCCGTCCAATCGGGATCCGATCGCCTCCTGGGCCTGATGGCCAGGGCCTATCGCCGCGAAAAGGTCCTCGCCGCCTGCGAGGCGCTGAGGAAGGCCAAGGGCGATCTCTTTATCGGGGCCGACATCATCACCGGCTTCCCCGGCGAGGGAGAAAAGGACTTTGCCGACACCCTCGACCTCGCCAAGCGCTGCGATTTCGCCTGGATCCACGCCTTTCCCTTTTCGCCGAGACCGGGCACTGCAGCCTGGGATATGCTACCCAAGGTTCCCCAAAGGGTAGCGGGCGAGCGGGTCGCCCTCCTCGAAGGCCTTGCGCGGGAGGGGCGGAAGGCCTTTGTCGCGCGCCAGGCCGGCCTTGGGTTCGCGGCCGTCCTCGAGGGCGACAGTAGGGTAGGGAGCGACGGCTTGGGCCATGCCACCTCAGCCAATTACCTTAAAATTTTGGTCGAGGGGCTTCCTCCGGGCCTGTCGGGGGGGGAGGCGATACGCTGCCGGCTGGATGGGAGGCGGGCCGAAAGCTCTTCCCTTGCCTCCCCGGTCGGGCAAGCGGGGGATCGAGCCCCGCCGCTTTCGCGGCCTTCAATAATGAGTATTATGAACGAGGAGTCGGAGAAACTCGAGGAAGAGGGCCTTGGGGCCGGATTCGATACAAAAGCCACGTTTGAATCGATGATCGAGTAAGCACGATAGCGCCTTGAATAATCCGCGTCATGCGCTACCTTTTCGACTGAGCCCAAAATGAACCGACGAATTCTATTAGAGGAGGGGAGTATATGAAGAAGACCGCCTTGCCCGCGGCTATTGTCGCCCTCGCGTCAGCGCTCAGTCTGGGCTCCTGCGACGCGATGTTCAACACGAATCTGTTCAAGGCCGCCAATCTCGGACAGTTCGACCTCAGCAAATACAGCATGAAGTCGCTGGTCGACATCGCCGCGGCCGCGTTGAGCGCGCCGTTGGCCTTCTATGCCCAGCTGGCCGCCGACGCGAGCGCCAAGGCCGAGGCCTTGACGACCCTCGTGCAGAGCCCGACGGCTCCGGTGCCGAGCGCCGATCCGCAGACGAACGTGCTTGCCGCGGCCATCATCATCAATACCTCTCCGGCAGGCTCCGTCATCGACAACGTGCCGAAGGCGGTGAACTACCTCACGAGTCTCTCGGACACGACCACGGTCGCGCCCGAGACTATCCTCACGACGGCCCTCACGGACATCCTTCCCCCCGACGCCAATCCGCTGACGGGTGGAACCTATGACAATTTCGTCGCCATGATGACGGCCTTCACCCAGGCTTCCACCCTCCTGTCCGCCGTGCCCGTCACTTCGTCGACCGATCCCGCCACCGGGGTGACGACCTACACCATGGCCGCCATGCCTGGGGCCACGGCCCAGGACACCGCGACCTATGCCCTGCTCTCCATCGGGCTCAGCGGAATCGAGGCGACCACCAATCCCTCGCCGACCAATAATATCCTTGCCCTCTGGGATGCCATCAGCACCGGCGACGTCTCGGGGATCACCATCAGCACCTCGGTCTACGACTCATCGGGGCCGTCGACGACGATCACGAACCTCCTCAAGGTTCTCGGCCTGAGCTTCTGAGAGGAGAGCAGGATGAAACGAATACTAGCGACCCTCGTCGTTCTCGCGGCCATCGCTTCGGGGCTTGGGGCCCAGCAGGCCCTCGTCGTCAAGGACGCGCGCAGCATCGCCATGGGCGGCGCCTTCACCGCGCTTTCCTCCGGCTATCAGTCCTTGTATGGCAATCCGGCCGGCTTCGGCGTCGGCCGGGGCATGCTCACCCTCGCAAATGTGTCGGCCTGGGGCTTCTTCAAGCCGAGCTCGGCCAACCTCGACGGCCTCGGCACCGACCCGATGGGAACCCTGCTTTCGCAGGTTACCGAAAACAATGGTCTCGGCGGCGGCGCCGCCCTCGGCATCGGCTTTACCGGTGGCGGCCTGGGCTTGGGTCTGACAGCCGTCAGCGAGGACTACATTAGCGGCGCGACCCTTGGCGGAGCCACCTTCAATAGCATCACCCAGATCAACATCATCGCGGGCATGGCCATCACCCTCGGCCCCAAGGACTTCAATCTCAAGATCGGCGGCGACCTCCGTCCCTTCGCCCTCCTCGATTCCTCCGTTCCGGCCTCGGCCATCATCGCGGCTCTTTCGGGGGCGAGCGGCACCGATCCGTCGACTG
>DATKTD010000005.1:0-4730 GCA_035531315.1 Rectinemataceae bacterium | reverse complement strand
TGTCCTCCACGAGGAGGATGCGCAGCCCGGCAAAATGGCTCGGATCGGGGAGGAGGCCATCGTCGGTGACGCCATCGATCTGGCCGGCGGCCTCCTCGCTCCCGGCGAGGCCGAAGCGAGCGGTGAAGGCGAAGAGGCTTCCCCTGCCCTCCTCGCTCTCGACCCATATCCGCCCGCCCATAGCCTGCACGAGCCTTTTCGAGATGGCGAGACCGAGGCCGGTGCCGCCATAGCGCCGCGTCGTCGAGGTGTCGGCCTGGGAGAAGGGCACGAAGAGCCTTTCCCTCTGGGCTGCCGAGATGCCTATCCCGCTGTCCAGCACGGAAAAGCGGAGGAGGATCGAGGATTCCTCGCTCGACTCGGGCCCGACCTCGATTTCGACGCCGCCTAGCTCCGTGAATTTAACCGCGTTGCCCGCGAGATTGAGGAGGACCTGTCTGAGACGGAGGGGGTCGCCCCGGAGTTTGTCGGGAACCGAGGGGTGGATGAGGGTCGAGAAGCCGAGGCCCTTCTCCGCGACCCTCTGCGAGAGGATCACCTCGATCTTGGCGATCATGTCGGAGAGGCGGAACACCGTCGATTCGAGCTCGATCTTGCCGCTCTCGATCTTCGAGATGTCGAGGATGTCGTTGATGATCTCGAGGAGGAGGTCGGCGGAGGAACCGATCCGGGACAGGTAGCCCTGCTGTTTCGGCGTAAGCGGCGTCGCCTTCATGAGCTGGGCGAGGCCGATGATGGCGTTCATGGGCGTGCGTATCTCGTGGCTCATGTTGGCGAGAAACTCGCTCTTGGCCGCGTTCATCGACTCCGCCTCGACCCTGGCGCTCTCCGCCGCGAGCCTGGCCCCCTCGAGGCTTTCCTCAACGGTCTTGGAAAGGCTGATATCGCGCAAGAGGACCACGACCAAGGACGTCAGGCCCGCGGTATCCTGCACGGGCAGCTTGGCGATGGAGATCCACCTCCTCGCCTCCCCCTCGGTGGCGCGGAGCCTTTCGCGATATACGGCACGGCCGGTCGCGAGTATCTCCTCGTCCTCGGCTTGGGCTATCTCCAGCGAGTCGTCGGACAGGTAGTCCACGTTCACCTTGCCGACGAGGGCATCGGGCGAGGAATGGCACAAGACCTGGGCCGCCCCTGTATTGGCGAGGAGGACCTTGCCCGCCCTGTCCTTCACGAGGATGCCGTCGGGCACGGCGTCGATGAGGGCGCGGAGGAGGTTGCGCTCCGTCCGGAGGGCCTCTTCGGCCGTCTTGAGGGCGCTCACGTCCTCGGTCATGCCGACGAAGTGACCGATTTCCCCGTCTCGGCCGCGTATGGGCGAAATGGAGGCCGAGGCCCAGAAAAGGCTCCCGTCCTTGCGGCGGTTGCGGAAGGTGCCGTGCCACTCCCGCCCGTTCAGGATCGAGCGCCAGAGGCCCTCGTAGAGAGCGGCGGGCTGGAGGCCCGAGTTGAGGATCCGGGGGTTCTTCCCGATTATTTCCGCCGAATCGTAGCCCGTCATCTTGTAGAACTTGGCGTTCGCGTACTCGATGTCGCCCGTCTTGTCCGTGATGATGACGGCGACGGGGCTCTGCTCGACGGCGCTCGTGACGTTCCTGAGCTCCTCCTCCATGCGTTTGCGTTCCTCGATCTGTCTCTCGAGACCGGCATTGATCTCCCGCATCTTCGCTTCGCCCGCGTCGAGGGACCGCGCGAAAAAATACAGACCGACGAGGAGAACGACGCCGTTCAGGACGGAGGAGAGGGCGCCCCCGAAGCCGTGGCTGAAGATCCCCAACTCCGTGGCGTAGACATGGAAGCCGTCGACGATCAGGGGAACTATGAAGATGAGGATGATGGCCCTTTTGAGGAGGCGGGCCCCGCCCCCCCCTCCGACCATGGCGCTGGCGGGCGGCCTGTCGGCGGTGGCCGCCACCAGGCCGAGACCGAGGGCCATTATAGAAAGACTGGCGGGCACGGCCATCACCGCCCAAAAGGGGCCCGAGCCATAGTCCCTGACCCCGAAGATATGGCTGGCGAGGCTCAGGAAGGCTATGGCAGAGGCCGTGGCCCCCCCAAAAAAGGCAAGGTGTGGAAGACGGCGGAAGTCCAGGAAAAGAAGACCCAGTCCGATCGCCGAAAAGCCAAGGGCCGGCAGTATGGCCATCCGACCGGGGCGCGTCGCGCCGATTATCGCCTCGGGCGCTTCGACATAGAGGAACTGGTCGATGCCGAGGTCGATGCCGCAGCAGTCCTCGACAAGGGTGAGGAGGCCGATCGCCGCGATGAGGATGGCGAGGCCGAGGATGGCCCTGCACCGCCAGCCCCGGCGTGGGGAAGGGGGAGTATCCCGCCCGGCGGCGATGGCCAGGGCCAGGCCGCCGAGGATGGAGCTGAGTGCCCCGTTTGCCTTGATGGCCATGGTTCCCGGGAATAGGGAAGCCAGGAGGGGAATGCCGAAATACAGGCCAAACAATCCCAGGAGGCCCAGGGCCGCGGCGAAGAGGGCGGCGGCGAGAATACCGCGATAGGCCGGTCTCGCCGGGGCGGTTTCCGGTTTCTTCATGCCGACTCCACCTCGTCGACGTCGCCCTCGTCCGATAGTTCGTCGGCGATGGCCTCAAGTTCGGCCTCGGCCTCGAGGGCCGCGCTGAGGATGGTCGGATCGAAGGTCCGCCCCTCGCCTTCGCGGAGGATGCGCAGCGAAACCTCATGCGTGAAGGCGGGCTTGTATGGCCGCTTCGACCTGAGGGCGTCGTAGACGTCGGCCACGGCCATGATGCGCCCCGCAAGGGGAATATCCTCCCCCGCCAGGCCCCGGGGATAGCCGCTTCCGTCCCAGCGTTCGTGATGGGAGTAGGTGACATCCATCGCGACGTCGAGGAAGGAGGTGGCGCCGAGGGCCGTGGAGGATTTTCTCAGGGCCTGAAATCCGAGCCAGGCGTGGCGGCGCATGATCGCCGCCTCTTCGGCGCTGAGGGCCCCGGGCTTGAGGAGGATGCTGTCGGGAATGCCGACCTTGCCGATGTCGTGGAGGGGGGCCGAGCGCGAAAGGAGGTCGACGAGGCGGGAATCGATCCGACCCGCGTATGCGGGCAGGCGTAGGAGCCTCTCGGCGATGATGCGCACGTAGTGCGAGGTGCGTTGGATGTGATTGCCCGTCTCCGGATCGCGGAATTCCGCGAGGGTGCCGAGGCCCTGGAAGGTGACGGCCTAAGTGAGCTCGACCTCCCTGGTCCTTTCGACGATAAGGGCCTCGAGGTCGTCGCGATGCCGCTTGAGCTCGAGGTGGTTCCTGATGCGGGCCAGGATGATCGCCGGCGCGAAGGGCTTTGAAATGTAGTCGACGGCGCCGAGGGCGAGGCCCCTCGATTCGTCCGCGGCAGCGTCGAGGGAGGAGAGAAAGATGACGGGGATCCCCCTCGTCCCCGGGTCGGCCATGATCCGCGCACAGACCTCGTAGCCGTCCATGCCGGGCATGACGATGTCGAGGAGCACGAGATCCGGGGCCGCGGCCGTTCTGAGCCTTTCGATGGCCTGCTCGCCGCTGGTCGCCACGGTCAACTCGAAGTGCGACTTGAGGAGTTCGACGAGGATCCTGAGATTCGAAGCCTGATCGTCGACAACGAGGATTCGTTGCCGCTCTTCCCTGTCAGACATCCTCAGAACCTCCCCACCCGAGGGAAAAAACGTGAAAGGTCGAGCAAGGGTCAAAAGTACATGCTGCCAAAGACGGCGTCAACCACGGCCAGACGGACAAAAAAGGGGACGACCGTCCCATGACGATCGTCCCCATCCCTGACGGGAAGGTCAGCGAGGGATCAGCCCCTCGAATCGACCTTGAGCTTGCCGGTAACGATGAGCTGGGTGTACTTGGCGATTTCCCTCTCGATGGCGGCGGAGAGGTTGGGGTTCTTGGCCGGGAGGCCGACGCCCTTGGACTTGAGGTCGAAGACGAGGACCGTGCCGCCGGGGAACTTGCCGGCCTCGGTCATCTCGGAGACGTCCTTGGCCGCGACGTCGACGCGCTTCATCATGGAGGTGAGGACGGCGGACTTGCCGGGGGCGTAGACGCCGTCGGCATACTGGTCCTTGTCGACGCCGATGGCCCAGCGGATGTCGCCCTTGGCCGAGCGCTCCTTGGCTTCCTTGATGACGCCGTTTCCGGAGCCGCCGGCGACCTGGTAGATGATGTCGGCGCCCGCGTTGTACTGCTTGGCGGCCATGGCCTGGCCGATGCCGGCGTCGGTGAAGGAGCCGGTGTAGTCGACGAGGATCTTGGCGTTCGGGAAGACCGCCTTGACGCCCTGCTCGAAGCCGACCTGGAAGTTCTCGATGAGGGGGAACTGCATGCCGCCGACGAAGCCGATGGTGTCCTTCTTGTCGGCCTTGGCCTTGAGGCCGGCCGCGACGCCGGCGAGGAAGGATCCCTCGTTGGCGGCGAAGACGGCGTTCGCGACGTTGGCCACGTTCTTGCCGGCCTTGTCCTGGACCACCGAGTCGATGATCATGAACTTCTGGTTGGGATACTGCTGGGCGACCGTCAGCATGGCCTCGTTGAAGAGGAAGCCGGGGGCGATGATGAGGTCCATCTTCTGGTCGGCGAAGGTGCTGAGGTTGGGGATGTAGTCGGCGTCGGCGGTGGACTGAAGATACTTCACGTCGGTGCCGATCTTGAGGCCGCGTTCGGCCGCGTAGGCCTTGACGCCTTCCCAGGTGCCCTGGTTGAAGGACTTGTCGTCGATGCCACC
>DATKTD010000004.1:0-2782 GCA_035531315.1 Rectinemataceae bacterium | reverse complement strand
GCATGGCCGGCTATTTCATCGGCGGCCTGTTCTCCCTCTTCCTCCCCTTGAGCCCATCCGACCGGATCGTGCTCTCGGCCGTCGGCATGAGCACCTGTCTGGGTACGGTCCTCAAGGCTCCCCTGTCCTCCCTCCTCATCGTCTTCGAAATGACGCATCAATTCGCCATGGTGCCCGCCCTCCTGATCGGCATGTTCACGACGATGGCCGCCTCCAGCCTCACGGGCAAGGAGAACTTCTACGACGGAATCCTCGTGCAGGACGGTCATGAGCTCCACAAGGTGCGCCCCCCCCTCGACCTGGACGGCTGGCGAAATCTCGAACTCTCGGCGATCGCCAACAAGACGCCGGTGCTCGCCACCACCCTCGACCCGGCAAAATTGAAGGAACTGTTCGGGAAATACCGCTTCGATCGCTTCCCCCTGGTCATCGACGGCCGCCTCGAGGGGATCGTCGATCGGGCGGAGGTCCAGCGGGCCTTCGCGAGGGGGGATAGTCCGAGGCCGGAGGAAGCTGTCGTCTGCAACCCCAATCGCGCCATCCGCGACGCTTCAAACCTTTTCATCCAATCGAAGAGCGGGGTGATAGTCCTAGTTAGCGACGAATCGAATGTCGTGGGCATCGTGACCCTCCACGATATCCTGAGGGCCCAGGCCGCGAACGAGATTTGAGGCCTGATTGGACCCAGGGCCGCCTCGCTTCCGGATGCGATTCGCCGCCCCCGCTCCCCGATGCGTCGTGGCGGCGGTCCTCATCAAGCCCTGAACTTCTCCATCAGGCCGGCGAGGGACTTCACTGAATCGTCGGCCTTGGCGGTGAGGTCGCTCGTGGCGGCCGCGGCCTGTCTGATTTCCCCGGCCCCCAATGCCATCTCCCTCATGCCATCGTCGAGTTCGCGGGTGAGGCGCGTCAGCTTCTCCATTTCTTCGAGCACAGAACGGGCGTTTTCTCGCATCCCCGCCGATTCGCCCTTTACCTGTCCGGCCGCCTCCTTCATCCGGCCGAGGGCGACGAGGGTTTGGGAGGATCCGGCGCTTTGCTCGTCCATCGCGGACTTTACCTCGTCCTGGAGTTCGGATAGTCCGGCGATTTGGGCGGCGATGGCATCGAAGGTAGTCTCGGCTTCGCGGGACGACCCGACAATGCCTTCGATCGATTTCGCGATCGTGGCGATCCTCTGGGAAACGGCCTTGGATTGTTCGGCCGCGCCCTCGGCGAGATTGCGAATCTCGTCGGCTACCACCGCGAAGCCCTTGCCGAAGTCGCCGGCATGGGCCGCCTCGATCGCCGCGTTCATCGCCAGGAGATTGGTCCGCGAGGCGATCGAACTGATGAGCTGGTTGGCCTCGCTGAGGCCCTCCGACTGGGTGCCGATGTCCCGGGCCTGATCGGATACCTTCTTGATGGCGTCCCGCCCCGCCGAAGCGCCGATCTCGAGTTTCTCGTAGCCCGTGGAGACCCTGTCGACGTTGACGTTTACCGATCGAATGGAGGCGACGAGTTGCTCGATCGAAGAGGAGGAGGTGGCGAGTTCCTCCTCCTGGCTGGAGGCGGCGTTGGCGAGGGATTCGATCCCCGTCCCGATCCCCTCGACCCGCCGTGCGGATTCGGCCACCGTCCGGGATTGCTCCGCAGAGCGAAGTTGGATCGAGTCGATGGTCGCGGCGATCTCCTGCACGGCGCCGGCCGTCTGTGCCATGGTGGCGGAAAGCGATTCCATGTCGGCGGAGAGACTTTCCGTTTCGGACTTTACCGTGACCACGACGCCGGCTAAGGATTCGACAAAGCCGTTGAAGTCCGAGGCGAGGGCGCCGAGCTCGTCGCGCGAGGCGACATCGATACGCCGCCGAAGGTCTCCTTCGCCGCGCGCGACATCGCCGAAGGCGATCGAGATGCGCCTGACGCTTTTCGACACGGAGAGGAGGATGGCGAAGACCGCTAGCGCCGTGCCGAGGAGGGCGAAGGCCAGAATGCCGAGGAAAAGGTAGTAGTTGGTCTCTTTTATCCGCGCCGCGGCGGCGAGATCCTGGGAGGTGACCTTGCTTTCCCCGTCGATGAGGGTCTGAAGTTGGCTGATGGAGGCGGTCGCGTCCTTGAATGCCTTCGCACCGTTCTCGCCGTAGTGTCCCTGATCGGCCTTTTTGACGATCGTGTCGACCATGTCCCCGGTGAGGAGATAGGAGTCGGCGAGGAGAATCTCGTCCCGCCTCAACTTGCCTCCATCGCTGAGCGATAGGGCATTGCTCGAGAGGATGGCGCCCACGGCTCCGTAGCGATCGACCAGATCGAGGACGCTGTGCTCGTTGATCGGCGCGTCATTGTCGAGCGTATAGGAAATGAGCGCCCGGCAGCGTCCCATCCATTCCTTCGCCTCTTCGAGGAGAATGAGGGACAGGAGGCGGTTGGCGAAGCCGCCGGTGGACATCGCGGCGGCTTCCCTGGCGCTCTTGAGAATGGCATCGACGAGATAGGTATAGCTTGAGTAGACGTCGTCGTTGGACGCGCTCTTCGAGACCACCGTATTTCGGATATTGGAAATCCCCGCTGCGCCCGCTTTGGCCGCCGTGACATTGTCGCCCTTGAGCCCGATGCGCGTCGCTTCCGAAACCCATGCTTTTTCCGCGGCGTCAGTCTTCGGAAAGAGATCCTGATACGCGCTCGCCTCGGCCCCGCCCGATAGCACGAGACCTGCCGTGCCGCGTTCGAGCTGAAGGAGGGAGGCATAGGCGCTGACCGCCTTCAGATAGCTGAGGTCTTCGAGGGTCGAACGGGTTTGCGCGTG
>DATKTD010000003.1:0-13426 GCA_035531315.1 Rectinemataceae bacterium | reverse complement strand
AAGAGCTCCCTCGCCTTCGACACGATCTTCGCCGAGGGCCAGCGCCGCTATGTCGAATCGTTGTCGGCCTATGCCCGGCAGTTCCTCGGGCGGATGGACAAGCCCGATGTAGACTACATCGAGGGGCTTTCGCCCGCCATCTCGATCGAGCAGAAGACGACGCACCGGAATCCCCGATCCACGGTGGGCACGGTCACCGAGATCTACGACTATTTCCGCCTGCTGTGGGCCCGCATCGGCGTGCCGCATTGCCCGAAGTGCGGAAGGGTCATCAAGGAACAGAGCGTCGACCAGATCCTCTCCGCGATCCAGTCCTGGCCGGCGGGCTCGAAGCTCCAGATTCTCGCGCCCGTGGTGCGCGCGATGAAGGGCGAGCACAGGAAGATCCTCGAGGACGCCGCCAAGCAGGGCTTCGTGCGCGCAAGGATAGACGGGAAACTGTTTTCGCTCGAGGACGACATCAAGCTCGAGAAACAGAAGAAACATACCATCGAGATCATCGTCGACCGCCTCAAGTTGGCCGAGGACTCGCGACGCCGCCTGGCCGAGGCGGTCGAGACCGCCCTCCAAGTGGCGGATGGCACGGTGATCGTCGCCCGCGAAACGGAAAAGGAGCCCGTCGAGGAATTCTTCAGCCAGAAGGGCGCCTGCCCCGAGTGCCAGATATCCCTCCCCGAACTCGAGCCGAGGCTCTTCTCCTTCAACGCTCCGCAAGGGGCCTGTCCGACCTGTACGGGCCTGGGTCAGAACCTCGAGTTCGATCCCGACCTCCTCATTCCGGACAAGAGCCTTTCCTACAACGAGGGCGGCTGCGTGCCCTACAATCCCGAGGCGGCTTGGAACCGTTCCAAGTTCGAGGCCCTCGCGAAGCACTTCAAGTTCAGCCTCGATACGCCCTTCGAAAAACTCCCGAAGAAGGTCATGGACGCCATCTTCTACGGCAGCGACGAAGCAGTGCGCATCAAATACGAAAACCGGGAAGGCACGGGCAAGTTCGAGTACGAGTCGCGCTGGATCGGCATCCTCGCCGACCTCAGGCGCCGATACATGGAGACGATGAGCGACGGGGTCAAGAGCTGGCTCGAGCGCTTCATGATCGAAAGGCCCTGCCCCGATTGCGGCGGCAAGCGGCTCAGGCCCGAGGCCCTCGCCGTCACCGTCGGCGGCAAGAGCATCCTCGAGGTCTCGGAGCTCTCGGTCGAGGACTCCCTGGCCTTCTTCGATATTGTCGAACTTTCGGCGACCGAGCGTCAGATCGCCAAACAGATTTTCAAGGAGATCGTCGCGCGCCTCACCTTCATGAAGAACGTGGGCCTCGACTATCTTACCCTCGAGCGCAAGGCGGCCACGCTCTCGGGCGGCGAGGCCCAGCGCATCAGGCTCGCCACCCAGATCGGGAGTTCCCTGGTCGGCGTCCTCTACATCCTCGACGAGCCCTCCATCGGTCTCCACCAGCGCGACAACCAGCGCCTCATCGACACCCTCGTCTACCTCCGCGACATCGGCAATACCCTCATCGTCGTCGAGCACGACGAGCAGACCCTCCGCACCGCCGACTGGATAGTCGACCTCGGGCCAGGGGCGGGGGTCCACGGCGGCCACGTCGTCGCCCAGGGCAGCCCCGAGCAGGTCATGAAGTCGAAGAAGAGTCTGACGGGCCAGTATCTCGCCGGGACCCTCACCATCGATGTGCCCGTCCTGCGTCGCGAGGGCAACGGATCGGCCATCACGATCCGCGGTTGCCGCGAGCACAACCTCAAGGGCATCGACGTCACCATCAGACTGGGCGGCTTCACCTGCATCACCGGCGTTTCCGGCTCGGGCAAGAGCACCCTCCTCACCGACCTCCTCTACCCGGTGATCTCTAACAGGGTCATGGAAACCTCCTGGCAGGAGGGCTCCTACGATTCGATCGAGGGCCTCGAGGCCATCGACAAGATCATCAACATCGATCAGAGCCCCATCGGCCGCACCCCGCGCTCTAATCCCGCCACCTATGTCGGTGTCTTCACGCACATCCGCGACCTCTTCGCCAGCCTCCCCGAAGCCAAGGCCAGGGGCTACAAGCCGGGACGCTTCTCCTTCAACGTCAGGGGTGGCCGCTGCGAGAACTGCCAGGGCGACGGCACGATCAAGATCGAGATGAACTTCCTCCCCGACGTCTACATCACCTGCGACGTCTGCCACGGCAAGCGCTTCAACGCCGACACCCTCGACGTGCGCTACAAGGGCAAGAACATCGCCGAGGTCCTCGACATGACGATCGAGGAGGCGGCGACCTTCTTCGAGCACATCCCGCAGATCGCCCATCGCATGAAGACCCTCCTTTCCGTCGGCCTCGGCTACATCCGAGTCGGCCAGTCCGCCCTCACTCTCTCGGGCGGCGAGGCCCAGCGCGTCAAGCTCGCCTTCGAACTATCGAGGAGGAGCACGGGCAAGACCCTCTATTTCATGGACGAGCCGACGACGGGTCTCCACTTCGCCGACGTCAAGCAGCTCATGGAGGTCATCCAGCGTCTCGTCGACACCGGCAACTCGGTGGTGATGATCGAGCACAACCTCGACGTAATCAAGCAGGCCGACTGGATCCTCGACCTCGGCCCGGAGGGGGGGACGAGGGGCGGCGAGATAATTGCCCAAGGCCGCCCCGAAGACATCGTGAAGGTGAAAGCCTCCCATACCGGCCGCTATCTCAAGCCCTACCTGGCCTCGCGATAGTCGGGCCTCATCGCGGCCTGCCGCGGCTTCTGCGACCTGCGCGGCTTCCGCGACCTGCGCGGCTTCCGCGACGGCTTTACGCGTCGCGGACGGGGCGGGTAGTATGCGACAATCATGTCGCCTCCGACGATGAGGGCCCTTCTCTCATCTCTCGCCCTCGCCCTCCTCGCGGTCGTTCCTCACGAGGCGGCTTCCCTTCCGGTCTATCCCGACGGTTGGTCCCCGGCCGCGGGAGGGGAATCGAGGCAGACCGTCGGTCCCCGGGCCAAGGAGCCTGCCTCGACGATCGGGGCAGCCGGTCCCGGGGCCCAAGCTTCGAGCCTCGTCTCCCCGGCCGACACAGTCCAAGCCGGTCTTGTGAAGGTTACCCTGCCCCTCGACATATCCACGGCCTCTTTTTACGAACTCGTCGACTGGGTCCGCTCCCTTGGTCTTTCGGATTCGGGAGGCTCCGAGGATTTGCGGGCCAGACTCTACACTTATTACGGGGTCGAGGCTCCCCAGGCTGTCGCCGCCGGAGGGAGGACGGTAAACATCCTGTCCGCCGACCAGGCCGACTACAGCGGCGACGCGAAGGGCGACAAGGGCGTCGTGAGCCTCTCCGGGGGAGTGAGGCTTTCGGTCAGCGAGTCTTCGGGCGACAGCTATACGATATCGGCGCGCAAGGTCGTCTATGATCGCGGGAATAATTCCCTCTACGCATCGGGATCGGTCGTCTACACGCGGACGAGCCAGGGCCGGAGCGAGGAGTTCCGCGGCTCCACCTTGGCCGCCGATCTCGACGATTGGTCTGGACTCTTCCTCGACGGTGTGTGGCGTCAGCAAGGGGCCAGCCTCGGCACGGGCGACCGAGGTCTCGTCTTTTCCTCCAGCACTCTCAACCGGAGGCCGGGCAACTTCATTTCCCTCGACAAGGCCACCGTGTCGCCGGGCTCCGGCGACACGCCCAATTTTTCCATCAGGGCCGACAAGCTCTGGTTCCTCGGCGAGAGCGATTGGGCCGCCCTTTCCGCCCTGATCTACGTCGGTGAGGTTCCCGTGCTCTGGCTACCTTTCTTTTACAACCCTTCCGAGGAGATCATCTTCCATCCCGTCTTCGGCTTTCGTTCGAGGGAAGGGAGCTTCCTCCAAACGACGACCTGGCTCCTCGGCCAGAAACCTCCCGCGGCCTCCTCCTCTACAATCATACAGTTCTCGCAGGCGAGCGGCCCCACCGAGGCTCGAGGCATCTTCCTCAAGCACCTGCCGAGTTCCCAGGCTTCCGGCGCATCCTCGTCGGCAAGTCCGGCCCCATCATCGGTCGGCGCCGAGGCGACGACTGGCGGAGCAGCGGTCCAACAGGTCGCCAACGCCGACAGTCTCATGCTCCTGGCCGATTGGTACGTTGGCTTGGGCGGCTTTCTCGGCTTCGATGCCAGTCTTAAGCCGCGGGGTATCCTGAGCAAATTCTCGGTTCAAGCCGGCCTCGGCGAATCGCGCAGCCTCTTCCCCGGCCTCTCCGGCCTCTATTCCCCCTATAGCTCCGCGGGGAATTGGTACTCCGTGTGGAACGGCTCGGATTTCTTCGGCATCGGTCTTCCTTTTCGTTTCGGCGGCCAGGTTTCCGCCGGCCTGACTCTCGGCAGTCTCAAGGCCAGCGTCGATTTGCCCCTCTATTCGGATTCGTATTTTGAGCAGGACTTTCGAGACCGCAGCTTCGATATGGATTGGCTGGGGATGGCGAAGACGACGACCCAGACGAGCACCATCGCCGTGCGTAGCAGCCTCGCCCAGAAGCTCAGCCTTTCGGGCTCTTTGCCGGTGACCGCGCTCTCGCCTTGGGTCCAGAGTCTTTCGGTGGCCTTCAATTCGAGTTTTTCCTGGCTCGCGAAGGCCGACTCGAATCTCTCGGGGACGGAGTCATCGGGATTGTACGCCTACGATCCGGCTCGCCAGTTCTTCTATCCCGACAGCCTGCGTCCCGTGGATCTCACTTTCAATCTGGCGGGCACCCTTCTCGACCTTCCCGCTTCGTCGGGGGGCTCGGCCGCGAAGGGCTCGGCAGCGAAGGACGAGGCCGCCTCGGCCACGGGCGCCGCAACAAGCTCGGATTCCGCCAAGCTACCTGGTCTCCGTTCACCCTGGTCGGGGACGAAGGAGGGCGGGGACGATTCCGGCGGTTCCCCCTCGGCCCCGGGCCTCTCGACAGCGGAGCAGGTGTTTCCCGCCCCGGCCACCGCCCCCGATCCGAGCCTTCCGGCCTCGGTTCTTCCCTTCTCCTCGAAGATATCCTGGACCTTCCAGCCTGGCCTGGTCCTCGAGCGCCGATTCCTCTCGGATTCATGGAAGGGACTATCGGATGTCAACTACGACCCGCTCTACGACCTCGAATCGTGGAAGCTCGGAGCCTCCCTCTCCTCATCCCTGGCCATCCTGGGCAACGCGCTAACGGGAAGCTACAACCTGACCTGGTCCCAACAAGAACAGGCTCGTCAGGCTACGAAGGATTCGGCCTATGCGGGGACCACCCAGGCCCTCGCCCTTTCCGATGCCCAGTATCCGCAGAGGAAGCTGAGCGGTTCTCTTCGCCTCGCCTCGCAGCCCATCCCGGCGGGCAGCATATTCTCGGCTTCGAGTCTTTCGTGGAGTCTCGATTCCCTCCTCTATTCTTGGAACTTCGACCATTTCTCCGTGACCGGCGATCCCACTACCGCCGTCTATTCCTCCACCTACCCAAGCTGGACGACCGATTCCGTCACCGCGAATACCCTCGGCTTGACCCTGGTGGCGAAGACGGGGTCGAGCCAGCAGAGCCTCGGCCTGACGGCCAGCCTACCGCCCCTCGCCGAGTCCTATTCCGCCAACCTCGCGCTCGCCGCGAATGCCGGAGATTGGACTCTTTCACTGGGCGGCCAGGAAAAGGCGCTGCGCCAGAGCTCGGGCCCGCTTCTACCGTCCCCCCTTTCGGCCAGCGGGAAGATCGGGATGCCCTTAGGCTTCTCGCTTTCGGACAACGCCACCTGGGATTTCGACCAGGGGGGCCTTAGTTCGAACGTGGCGAATGCAACCTGGGGCTGGGCCAGCGCAACCCTGCAAAGTCAGTACGGCCAGGTCCTGGTTCCCGTGAAGGATGTCGGCTGGCAGGCTGTCGGCAGCCCCGCCTTCATCCCCTCCTCCTTTTCGTTCAACCTCGCGCCCCGCCTGGATCCGCCCAAGGACGCCGACTGGCAGCCGACCCTCTCGGCTTCCCTGTCCTACGCGCAGAATCTTCTCAGGTTCTCCGATTCGGTGATAAATCTCGGCCTATCCCTCGATCTCAAGCTCGGTTCCGGCTTTTCCCTGAGCTTTTCCAGCCAATCGCAGAACCGCAACGCATGGCGCTACTGGCCCCAGTTTTTCTCCATCCCCACGAACATAGGCACGGCCGATCAACTCAGAATCAACCCTCTCACCGACATTCTCAATTCGCTTTCCGTATTCGATTCAACGGCGCTCACGAAAGGGAATTTCAAGCTGAAGAGTCTTTCCTTCAAGCTTTCGCAGGATCTCGAGGACTGGACCCTCGCGGCTACGGGGACGGCCACCCCGACCCTCGATTCGACGGGCAGCTACTGGTACATCAACCCCAGTTTCAGCCTGACGGTGGCCTGGAAGGATATCTCGGCCATCAAGAGCGCCATCGTCTACCAGAACAACGCCCTTTCCTGGTAGCGGTGGGGAGCCCCGGGGGGCTTGTATACCTGACCCCCATCCTGTTACCTTGAAAGCTCCACCACGACGCCCAGGAGCCACCGGCATGATAATGCCCCTCGAGCAGCTTATCGAATATGACCAGAACGCCTACGAACTCACTGTCGCCGTCACCCACCGCGCCTACCAGCTCGCCGTCATCCGCGGTCCCGAGGTCGACAAGATTTCGGGCAAGGTCGTTTCCCTCGCGACCAGGCAGATATTCACCAAGCAGATCGAATACCGGCTGTTGGACTAGCCAGCCCTAGGATGGGCCGATCGCGACAGCGATCCTGAATTCTCCTCCCCCCGCGGGTCCGCGGGACCCTGGTGAAAACAATGCAGGATGTTCTTGTTCTCGTCGGCGCGACAGCCTCGGGGAAAACGGAGCTTCTCGAGCTCCTGTTCGGTCCCGGCGGCCCTCGCGCAGGCGCGGCCGAGCTGGTATCGGCCGACAGTATGCAGGCTTATAGGGGCATGGATATCGGGACGGCCAAGCCCGGTCCCTCCCTTCGTGCCGGCCTACCCCACCATCTCCTCGACATCAGGAATCCGGACGAGCCCTTCTCGGCCGGCGATTTCGTCGGCCTGGCCGCTTCGGCCATCGGGGAGATCATCGGACGCGGCCGCCTCCCCATCGTCTCTGGGGGGACGGGCTTTTACGTGAGGAACCTCCTCCTCGGCATGCCGACCGTTCCCGTCGCCGATCCCGCGATCAGGGCCGATGTCGCCGCCGACCTCGAGCGGCTCGGGCCGGGGGCCCTGCGCTCCGAGCTCGCGGCGGGGGATCCTGTCTCGGCGGCGCGGATCCATCCCAACGATCTCTATCGCCTCACGCGGGCCCTGGAGATTGTCCGCGCGACCGGCAGACCCCTGGCCAGCTTCCTCCCGGAAAGGGCTGCCGCCAAGGCTTCGGCCCCCCCCGCTCCGGGGCCGGCCGATAGGCGCTGGCTCCTCGTGCATTACCGCCGCCCCCGAGGCGAGCTTGCCGTTCGCATCGCCGCCCGGGTCGACGCCATGTTCGCGGCCGGCCTTCCGGCGGAGGTGGCGAGACTTCGCGCGGCCGGCTATGGAAAGGAATCACCCGGCATGAAGGCCATAGGTTATGCGGAATTCTTCGAATTGGAGGCTTCGGGCGGGCCGGGCGACGCCTCTCCGGACGCCATCCGCGACCGCATCGTTCTCGACACCCTCCACTACGCCAAACGTCAGGAGACCTTCTTTCGAGGTCTGGCCAGGGCCCTCTCGGAGCGGCCCGCCGGGACCTTTCGCCTCGTCGCGCTCGAGGCCTCGAGCCCGAGCGAGGATGCTGGTCGCCTCGCCTGCCTCCTCGACGAATCCTTCGGCCCTGACGCCCCCGGATGGTCGAGCCCGGAGCGCGGAGAGGCGACGCATGCGTGATCAATGGGCCAAGGGTCTCAACCCCGAGCAGCTCGAGGCCGTCGAGACGATCGAAGGGCCCCTCCTCATCATAGCCGGCGCGGGTTCGGGGAAGACCCGGGTCATCACCTATCGCATCGCCCACATGCTCGACGAGGGGATTCCCCAGCATGCCATCCTGGCCCTCACCTTCACCAACAAGGCGGCGCGCGAGATGGCCGAGCGAGTCCGCGCCATCACGGGCAAGAAGCTCCAAGGCCTGACTGTCTCCACCTTCCATTCCTTCGGCGTGCAGATACTCCGCAAGGAGATCCACCGCCTCGGCTTCCGCGACAACTTCTCGATCTACGACGAGGCGGACCGCAATCAGCTGATCAAGGACTGCGCGCGCGAGATGGGCTTCAGGATGGAGGGCTTCGACGCCTGGAAGGTCGGCGCCCTCTTCTCCGAGATCTCGACGGGCATACGCGACTGGTCCAAGGCCGATGACGCCTATCGCGGTCTCTACGACGACTACCGCAGATCCCTGCGGATTTTCAACGCCGTGGACTTCGACGATCTCATTGGCCTGCCCATCGACATCTTCGACCTCCATCCCGAGGCGGCGGCGGAATGGCGCGAGCGCTATCGCTACGTGATGATCGACGAGTTCCAGGATACATCCCTCCAGCAGTACAAGATGATGCGGCACATCGCCTCGCACAACGTGTGCGTCGTCGGCGACGACGACCAGTCGATCTATTCCTGGCGCGGGGCCAATTACGAGAACATTGTGCTGTTCGAACGCGATTTCCCCGAGCGCAAGGAGATCAAGCTCGAGCGGAATTACCGCTCCACCACGACCATCCTCGACGCGGCCAACGCCATCATCTCCAACAACGGAAACCGCAAGGAAAAGGCGCTCTGGTCGCCGGCCGGCCCCGGCGGCAGGCCCATCGAGCTCTATACCCCAGGCGACGAGGCCGAAGAGGCGGATTTCATCGCCCGCTCTATCAAGGAGATCAAGTTCGAGGAGCACCGGCCCTGGCAGGACTTCGGCATCCTCATCCGCACCAACAATCTCGCCCGGCGCCTGGAGGAGTCCCTCCTCGCCGAAAACGTGCCCTATCGGATCTCGGGCGGCACATCCTTCTTCGGCCGCAAGGAGATCAAGGACATCATCTCCTACCTCCGGGTGCTCGCGAATCCCGACGACGATATCAATCTCCTTCGCGTCATCAATACGCCGAGGCGAGGGATCGGCAAGGCGACGATCGAAAAGCTCAATGCCGTGGCGAGGTTCGGCGCGCCGGGGACGGGTCGTGCGTCCGGGGCCCAGCTCATGCTCGGCGAGAGCCGCGAATCCGGCGCGGAAGAGACCGTCGCGTCGCATGGCGCCGGCGAGTCGCGGCAGAGCGCGGCCCCGCAGACGGCCGCCGTCCATGCGGCCAAGGCTACCTCGATGCGCAGCGCCCTCGAGCTCGTGCGTTCGGGCAAATTCCTCGCCGCCGAGGGCGGCGACGGCGGGGTGTTCGCGGGGCTCTCCGAAAAGGCGGTCGCCGATATCGGGACCTTCCTCGACCTCCTCGACGAGTGGCGCGAGGAACTCCTGGGCAAGAAGCGCATCGCCGAGCGCGTGCGCAAGATGGTCGACGCCATCGACTACTGGGGCTATCTCATCGAGGAGAACCGGCACAACGACAAGGCCGCGAAGTGGAAATTCCACAATGTCGAGACCTTCATCAATATGATAAAGGTCTGGGAGGAAGATCCCGACAACCTCGATCCGGGCCTCTTCGCCTGGCTCAATCGCATAACCCTCGTCACTCGCGACGACGACGATGGCGAGGACGAGGGCAAGGTCAATCTCATGACCATCCACGCGGCCAAGGGCCTCGAATTCGAGGTGGTCTTCATCGCCGGCTGCGAGGACGGCATCATTCCCCACGCTCGCAGTCTCGAGGAGGGGGGGCAGCTCGACGAGGAGCGCCGCCTTTTCTACGTCGCCGTCACGCGGGCCAGGAAACGCCTTCTCGTGACGAGCTGCGCGCGCCGCCGCCGCCAGAAGGACACGGTCGAAATGCAGCCGAGCCCCTTTCTCGCCGAGATACCCGCCCACCTCCTCCTGGCCTGCGAGATGTCGAGCGAGACCTCGGAGGAGCAGAGCGAGGCCTTTTTCGGCAAGATGGCGGGCATGTTCCCGAAGGCCGAGGTGGAGAGTCCTTGACCCGGTGCCACTCCGGCCCCGCCCTCAGGATCCCAGACCCCTGTCCCCGGCCACCCTTATCCAACAGAGCTCGTGGCGGTTGTGCCAGAGGTGGACGACGCGCGATCCGGGGATGGCGGCGAAACGCTCGGTGGTGGCGCGGTCGAAGTCGCCCTGCATTTTAATAGTACAGATCATGTTTTTGGCGAGGCCCGAGTCGACCCAGCGCTCCACCCAGGCGAGGAGGGCCGGCGGGTAGGCGATGACGTCGGAGAAGAGCCAATCGACCGCTCCGACCTCCTGGGGGCCGAGGGCGAAGGCGTCGCCGCGCCTGCTCTCGACGCCGGGCATGGCGGAGATCCGCGGATCGAGATCGGCCCGATCGATGGCCAAAACCGAGGCTCCGAGTCCCGCGAGGGCCCAGGTCCATCCCCCGGGGGCAGCGCCGGCGTCGAGACAGTGCTCTCCTCTGCCCGGCATCCTCCCCGCGAGGAGGAGGGCCTCCCAAAGCTTGCGATATGCCCTGCTCGGCGGCCCCTCATGATCCTCCTCGAACTCGAATTCGCCCCCCGGAAAGGGGCTCGAGCAGCTGGGGGAGGCGAGGAGCATGCCCTCGTCGAGGAGGGTGAAGGCCCCCATCGGTGTGGCGGGGACCTCGAAGGGGAAGGGCTTCGGCTTCGTGGGCAGAGGTGGCAGTCTTTCGGCGATGAGGGCCGCGCGCCGGAAGAGGCGGGCGGGGAGGGCTACCCAGTTGCGCTGGATGTCGCGGAGTTTTTTCGCGGCGTCGCCGACCGAGGAATACTCGATGAGGATGGGCGAGAGCCAGACGTTGCGGGTCCAGAAGGTCCTGCGCCGCGGCCCGAGGACGGTGACCAACTCGCCGTCGACCCGATCCCTTTCGGGCAATTCGTCGAGGAGGTGGTCGAGGAATCCGCGGGCCGCGTGGTAGCAGAAGCCGCCGAGTTCGCGGTGGATCATGCGGCCTCTTTCGGTTCAGGCAGCTGCCTCATATCAGCCTCCTCGATCGCGCTGCGGCGACTATCTCGCGGTTCCAGCGGTTGCCCTCGAGGAACTGGTTCTTGAGAGTGGACTCCTCCATCCGGAGGGTTCTCGTCTGCAGGGCCTTCCATGCTCGCGAAAGCAGGGTCTCGGGATCGAAGGGGGGATTCTCCATCGTCTCGCAGGCGATGAAGGCGAACCAGTCGTAGAGGTGGGCCTTGGGATGGTGGGCGGCGATGCGCTCCTCCCTGCTCCTCGTCGCGAGTTCGACGATCCGCGCGGGATCGCTTTCCGCCATCGCGTGGACGAAGGCCGAGAAGGCGTTCACCTGATCCTCGAGGTAGGAGCTCCCGGGCCAGGGACCGAGGCAGGGTCCCTCGAGGAGGTCGAAGCCCGAGGTCCAGGACAGGGCGTCGATCGGCCTCCAGGCGCGTCGCGGTATTCGGTCGAGGGCGAGGTCGGCCAGGCGTGCCGCCTCGATCCAGTCCCCCTCCCAGGCCGCGAGTTCGGAGAGAAACCAGGCGGCCTCGCTGTCGGCGAGCAGGCCCGAGAGGCGGGCCCGGGCACGGTTGCCCATTCCAGACCAGGCTGCGGCCCGCCCGGCCCAGACGATTCCCCTCGTCCTCGCCTGTTCGATGCCGAGGGATCCGGCCTTCTCGGCTATGTCCTCGAAGCTTTCCTCGGACTTGCCGTAGCGCCCCAGTTCGAAATCGAGGCGGGCGGCGGCAAAGCTCGAACCAAGGGCCCAATCGGGCCGAAAGGCCGAACGCGCGGTCTCGGCGGCCGTCTCGAGCCGGAGAGCGCTGCGCTTGAAATCGCCGAGCGTAAAGGTGGCCCCTGCCGCCGCTAGGGACGAGAAGAAGGATTCCAGCTCGTCTGGAATGGCGGCGGCGATTTCCTGTGCGTTGAGGAGGTAGTCCGAGCCTTCGTTTATCTGGCCAGCGGAGAGGGAGGAGAGGCCGAGGAGGCGATGGGCCTTGGCCTCCGCCCGGATGGCGCCCAACTCGTGGAGGCGGATGATGGCGCTGCGGATCTGCGATGGATCGAGACGCTTCACCGCCCGCGAATGGTCGTCGACCGAACGGGCGAGGCTGAGGATGGCCTGGGCCAGGCTTCCCGTCGGTTCCCTCGCGGCGTCCATGGCGAAGCCCGCCATCGCCTCCGCGGCGAGCTCGCCGGAATTCTCGGTCCAGGACTGGAAGAGGGGCATGCAACGGGCGAAGGCCGGACCGGGGGTAAGGACCTGATCCCAATCGATCGAAGGTCCGCCCGTCATGTCCGCCGCGAGGGCGTCGAGGAAGATGGCCGCCCTTCCCCTCTCGTCCGGATTCGCCTCCACGAGGCGCCGGTGGAAGGCGAGGGAAGGGACGATCGTCTTCGTGGAATATAGGTGTCGGAGCTCGGCGGCGAAGGCCCTATCGATGTCGTCATGACTGCCGGCGGTGAGAGCCAGCCATTCCGCCAGCTCGGGGCGGGTTATGCGAGGACGGATTCCTCCCAGCACGATGCCGAGGGCGGAAAGCGAGGAGGCGATGAGGGGACGAATGCCGCTCCGGTAGCCCGCGGCGTCGAGGAAGCCGTCGAAGGCCTTGTCGTCGAAGAGGTCCTCCGCGAGGGCCAGGGCCTTGAGCCAGCCGCCGAATTCTGCGGGGAAGGTCCGTAGGGCCGCGTCGAGAAGGCGGGCCGTGTCGAGTTCCGGATCGCCGAGGAGGGCAGGACCCGCCCCTCCACCCGCCCCGGCGACCCTCAGGGCCAGGACCAGCCTAAAGCCCTCTCCCCTCGCGGCGGCCTCTAGGACCGGAGCGAGGTCGGGGATCCCGAGGGCGAGGGCGCCCAGCCGGGCGGCCTCGGCTATCGCCCGGGCGGGGACGGGAGGCACCTGCACGACGCGAAGGAGGCCGGGTTTGAGGCCCTTGGGGACGACGCTTCCCGTCGCGACAAAGAGGGGGAGATTTCGAGCCTCGGTCCCATCGAAGAGCGCGGAGAGCACATCGAGGCTCTCGGCCGAAAAGGCGTCGAGGCGCTCGTACATGACCCAGGCAGGTTTTTCGGGTTTCACCGCTGCTAATGAGGCCAGGGCCGAGCGGACCTGGAGGGCGTAGGATTGGAGGAGGGCCGGCGTGTGCCGTCTTCGGCAGAGGCAGGAGGCGACGAGGCGGGCGGCGAGGGCCGGCGCCGAGCTGTCGGAGGCCGGGGGAGGGGGGAGGCCGAAGAAGGGTGCGAGCGGCGAGGAGGCCAGACCCGCGCCGGAGAAGAGGATCGGCCCGTAGTCCAGCCTTTGCATGGCCGATTCGAGGATCGCCTTCGGAGATTCTCCGGGGCCGGTGACGAGGAGGATGCGAGGGTCCTCCTCCCCGCTCGCGAGGGCCTCGAGTTCCGTCTCGACGCGCTCCACCGCGGATTCTTCCGGCGCCGGCGCCTTCCATTCCTCGGGGA
>DATKTD010000002.1:0-12611 GCA_035531315.1 Rectinemataceae bacterium | reverse complement strand
CGGGCTGGCTCGTGCTCACCCACGGCGTGGGGCCCATGCGAAAGTACTGCATCGGGGCCGTGCTTCTCGACCTCGTGGACCCGACGAAGATCATCGGGCGTTTGAGGGAGCCCCTCGTGTCGCCCGAGGGCGCCGAGCGCGAAGGCTACGTGCCCAATGTCGTCTACAGCTGCGGCGCCATGCTTTTCGGCAGGGAACTCATCCTCCCCTACGCGGTCAGCGATACGGCGACCGTCATAAGCCGAGTGGGGCTCGATGCCCTGCTCGACCTCCTCAGATGAAGCCGAACCCCGCCATTTATGGGTGCCCATCCTTGCCGTTCGCTCCTATGACATGTCCGACGATCGCCGATAGGAAGGCGGGAACGCTGACGATTATAAGGAGCTGGACGAGACTCGCGATCGGGTTCACTAAATTGGCTATGGCCACGAAGATCACTCCTATCACGGCCCCGACTAGGCCCGTGAACAAGGCCTTGAAAAATGAGGGATAGCTCATCGGATCTCCTCCGTCGCGCCGATCGCCAGATACTCCTTGTCCTTGCTCGCGAGGCGCTTTCGCAGCTTCGTTATCTCGACGACCAGTTCGCCGACCCCGGGAGTCTCGCGGGTGAGAGGCGCGTGATTCTTGTCCATGAGGGCGGAATAGACTTTTTCGCCGAGTTTCTCCATGAGCTCCCTTTCCTCGGACTTCAGTTGAGCGCCCTCGATCTTGAGCGCTCCCATGCTGCCGAGTTCGGTAGCCTTCTTTCCCGCCTTTCGCGCCATGGCCTTCGACATGGCGAATCCGCTTTTGAAGACTCCTCCGACCTTTTCGGTGAATTTCATTATGCCTCCCTTAATTAGGACTGCCTTCAACATAAGGGTTCTGGAGAGGCGCGTCCGTTCGCTAGCGAACAATAGGAGAAATCCTCCCGCCACCTTGATAGAGAAGCTTCGAATCGGCCTAATCGCTGCCCTGTGTATGCCAGCGTACAGACCGGAAGAGATGAAAACGTGATATTCGAGCAAGAACTGAAAGGGAGGGGTCTCGCATGAATGAGTTCGCGGTCCAAATATCGATAGGCATAGTCGCTGCCATACTCTTCTTGACCTTTCTCTTGGGTATCAGGATCGTGCGACCGACCCACCGGGGACTGATCGAGATATTCGGCAAGTATTGGCGCTACGCCGGGCCGGGCTTCCATTGGGTCTTTCCCGCGATCGCCCGCATGTTCCAGGTCAACACGACCGAACAGATGGTCGACGCCGAACCTCAAGAGATCATAACCAACGACAATCTGAACGCCCGCGTCGACGCCCAGGTCTACTTTCGGGTCCTCGCCGACGAGAAAAGCGTCATGGCCTCGCAATATAACGTGAACAATTACGAAGTGCAGATCGTCAATCTCGCGCGGACGACGCTCCGCAACATCATCGGCACTCTCACCTTGAAGACAGCGAACAGCGAGCGCTCGAAAATCAACACCGAACTCCTCCTTACCCTCTTCAAGGAAACCAAGAACTGGGGGATAGCCGTTGTGCGCACCGAACTCAAGGAAATCGACCCGCCGAAGGACGTTCAGGATACGATGAACAAGGTGGTCAAGGCGGAAAACGAGAAGATCGCGGCCGTCGACTTCGCCACTGCCACGGAGACGATGGCTGATGGCCAGAAGCGCGCGCAAATCAAAAGGGCGGAGGGCATCCGGCAGGCGGACATTCTCGAGGCCGAGGGAGAGGCCCAGGCCATCCGGCTTGTCAACGTGGCGGCCGAACGTTATTTCGTCGGCAACGCCCAGCTCCTCCGGCGGATCCAGGCCGTCGAGATTTCCCTCGGCAGCAATGCGAAAATCGTACTTCCCATGGACGAGGCGCTCGTGAACGTAATCGGGAACCTCGCGGGGATAGGCGCCCGGGTCTAAAGTTCTTGAAGGCAGGCTTGCAGGCGGCAAAGCCCGGCTTGGCCGGGCGATTCTCTTCTCTCCGGAGGCTGATGATGACACAAGAAAAGACACATTTAAGAATCAATCGGGCGGTGGCCGCGGCGGTCGGGGGTTTCGTGGTCTTCCTGGTCATGAACTTCGGCGTGGTCAATTCCGCGAATGCGCGGGTGGCGGACCTGCAGAAACAGCTGGAGGCCTCGGCCTTCGGAGCCGCCCGCATTCTGGACGAGGCGAAGGCGCTCATCGCCGCCAAGGAGTATCGGGAGGCGGGCATGTCCCTGGCTTCGCTGATCGAAAGGCATCCGAGTTCGATCGAGGCTACAGAGGGTCGAGCCCTGGCGATAGAACTGTCCGCGGCACAGGCCAAGGAAGACGCCGCCTGGGCGCTCGCGGTCGTGGACATACGAAGCAAATGGGTCAGCGCCGAGACCAAGCGGCTCCGTGCCCAATCGGAAAGGGAAATGCCGGCGACGATCGACCAGAACTGGGACAGGGCTGTGGACGGGATTCGCGCCGAATGGGCCAGGCTGTAAGCGGGAAAGGTGATTCCAAGACGGACGGCATCCCTCGGGATGGCTTTGGCGACGGTATGTGCGGGGGGCGATCGAGAAGGCCATCGAGGACCTGAGGGTCTCGGCGCCGGTGCCGGCACGGGTCGAGCACCCCATCCTGGCCCTCGCGGAAGGGGTGGCCCATTTCATCAGCGAGCGGTCGGAGCGTTTGGCGCGGCTTGTGGCCGACTCGACCGACGCGCAGCCGCTTTCTTTTGCCCCTGCCGTCGGACGCTATCGAAGGAGCCTCAAGGACGTCACGGCGACCCGGGCCAGGGGAGGACGGGCCTCCCTTGGCGGCCAGATCGCCGTCCTCGACTCGATGATCACGTCGATCAGCGCCTTCGCGGAGTCGACGGGAGGCTTGGCGATCAGAATTCCTCGAAGTCCGGGTCGCTTACCGCGTTCCGATCCCTGATCTGCGCGATTGCCGTGGATTTTCCAGCCACGGAGGGGGATGGCCTTCGGGAATTCGGCGCGTGGGTCCTCGTCGACGCCTTTGCCTTGATAGGGCCGGCCGCATCCTGCCTTCGCGTCTCCGCCCCCCCCTCCAGGTCGACTTTGAAGTAGGAAACGGTCTGGGCGAGTTGGCCGGACTGCGAGCTAAGCTCCTCGGCCATGCTCGCCATCTCTTCGCTCGCGCTCGCGTTCTGCTGGATGACGCCGTCGAGCTGCATCATGGCCTGGCCGATCTGATCGGCTCCCGAGCTTTGCTCCTGCGAGGCCGAGGAAATCTCCTTGACCAGCTCGGAGGTCTTGACGATGTCCGGTATGATCGAGGTGATGAGCTTGGCCGCCTCGCTTGCCTTTTCCGTAGTCGACTTCGAGAGCAGGGTTATCTCGCCCGCCGCCTTTTGCGAGCGCTCGGCCAGCTTTCGGACTTCGCTCGCCACGACCGCGAAACCCTTGCCCGCCTCGCCGGCGCGGGCCGCCTCGATCGCGGCGTTCAGTGCGAGAAGGTTCGTCTGTCGCGCGATCTCCTCGATGATGTCGATCTTTCCGGCGATCGCGTTCATCGCCGCTACGGCCTCGCGCACGGTGACCCCTCCCAGTTCCATGGCCTTGGCCGACTTGGAGGCTATCGCCTCGGTCGTGAGCGAATTGTCGGTATTCTGCTTTATCGTCGC
The DNA here is from genome assembly GCA_035531315.1 of Rectinemataceae bacterium. Classification (GTDB taxonomy): domain Bacteria; phylum Spirochaetota; class Spirochaetia; order Treponematales; family Rectinemataceae; genus CAIJMU01. Next base: position 9,009 of record DATKTD010000002.1, on the reverse strand, counting down.
GGCCATCTCCTCGACGGAGCTCGAGACCTCCTCGGCGCTGGCCGCCTGTTCCGTCGCGCCCTGGCTTATCGTCTGCGCGGTCAGACTGATTTGCTGGCTTCCCGCGGCGACGTATGAGGTCGCCGTCTGGATTCCCGCCACCATCTCGCGAAGGTTCTCGACGGTCGCCTCGATGCCGTCGCGCACGGAATCGCGCCTCCTCGTCTTTCCCTTGAACGCGACGAAAGTGAGATCTCCTTCGCGCAGGGCGCGGAGGGCGGCCTGTATTTCATGGGGCTCGGCGCCAAGCACCGATGTCACGCTTCGAGTCAAGAATATTGTCACGAAGGCGACCAGGAAGGCGGCGATCAGCATTATGACGATCTGGGTGATGATGACCCTCGCGGCGATCTCGGCGGAGGCGTTGTTGAAGCTCACCGCCTTCGCGCTCGCGTAGGCCTGCACGGGATCGATCAGGGAGAGAATGAGTTGCACCTGGGCGGCGCCGCGTTGCTTGGTGATCGCCGCCGCCTCCGCAGTCTTGCCCGAGCCGCTCAACGCGATCACCTGGTCCCTGATCGGCTTCCAATCGGCGATCGAGGCTTCCAGCTTCGCGATCATGGACATGTCGCCCAGGAAGCGCTGCTCGAGCACCACGAGCTGTTTGGCGGCGTCCTTGTCGTATAGGTTCACCTGATCCGAGGCGGTCTTGACCTCGTCGGCGTTCTTCGCGAGGGCGACGTCCTTCATCGAGCGAGACATCGCGAATATGTCGGCCTTCAATTCGCTGATGGCCGTGCTCACCGCGTAGGGGTGCAGGTACAATTGCTTCGTCCGCTCCGAGAGCTGCGCGGAGTTTTCCAGATTGAGCAGCCCCATGACGAGCACCACGATGAAAAGCAGGCCGAAACCCAGCAGCAGCTGGAAGACCATGGGTATTGCGCGTTTGTTTTCGTTTCTTTTCGAAGATGGCGGCATTGTTCCCCCTCTCACTAATTGTGAGGACAAAAATTTATAGGGCACGACACTATCGGTAGTCCCATGAGCCTGTTAGTGTTATAAAAATATCGCAATGATGTCAGGTTTGATAATATTGCAAGTTGGTGGCATAATAGTTAAGTATTCTTATTTTTGTCAAGCGATAGACAGCTCCCGGAGCCCTGTCAAGGCTCCTTCACCATCTCCCCGGGCCTGACCAGTTCGTCGAAGCGCCCGGCGGTCATCAGTTCCAAGTTTACCAGCGCCTCCTTGAGGCTCAGGTTGTTTTCGTGGGCGTATCGGGCAACCCTGGCGACGGTATCATAACCCAGGCTCGGCACGAGGACGGTGGCCACCATGAGGCTTCCGCCCAAGGCCGTCCCGATCCTCTTCTCGTCGGCGACGATACCCCTGACGCAGCGTTCTTCGAAGCTCCTCATGGCCCCGGTCAGAAGATCGATGGACTGGAGCAGATCGAAGATGATGACGGGCTTGAAGGCATTCAGCTCGAGCTGGCCCGAGGCGCCGGCGAAGCTTATCGTCGCATGGTTCCCGAAGACCTGGGCGCATACCATGGTAAGCGCCTCGACCTGTGTGGGGTTGACCTTTCCGGGCATGATCGACGAGCCGGGCTCGTTCTCCGGCAGGATGAGTTCTCCCAAGCCACAGCGCGGTCCGGAGCCCATGAGCCTGATGTCGTTTCCTATTTTCATGAGGGCAGTGGCCAGGCTGTTGAGCGTACCCGACAGCTGGACGAGATCGTCATGGGCGGCCATGTACGCGAACTTGTTGGCCGCAGGGACGATGTCGAGCCCGCAGATGGAGGACAGCTCCCCGCAGACAAGGGAGGCGAAGCCGTGGGGGCTGTTGAGACCCGTTCCGACGGCGGTTCCGCCGAGGGGCAGGTTCAGGATCCCGTCGAGGGCCGTTTGGACCCTCCCCATGCCGAGTCGGAGCTGCTCCGCGTAGCCGGAGAACTCCTGGCCCAAAGTGATGGGCACGGCGTCCTGCATATGCGTTCGGCCCGTCTTGACGATGGTGCCGAACTCGCGGGCCTTCGAGGCGAGGGTGGCCTGGAGGGCCGCCGCCGCGGGGAGTAGTTCGCCCTTGATCTTCAGCCCCGCCGAGAGCTGCATCGCGGCGGGAAAGACATCGTTGCTCGATTGCGATCGGTTCACGTCGTCGTTCGGATGCAGGGGTTCCTTCGACCCCAGGGGGCGGCCCGCCTTCGCGCTCGCGTAGTTGGCGATCACCTCATTGACGTTCATGTTGCTCTGCGTGCCCGAACCCGTTTGCCACACCGAGAGGGGAAACTGCTCGTCGAGTTCGCGCCGGAGGATGGCATCGGAGGCCTCGGAAATCGCCGCGACTTTTTCCGGGGCCAAGACTCCCAGGCTGCCATTGGCCCGAGCCGACGCCTTCTTGATCGAGGCGAGGGCGAGAATGACTTCGATGGGCATCCTTTCCTTCCCGATCCGGAAATTGTCCAAGGATCGTTGGGTTTGGGCCCCCCAGAGCTTGTCGCCCTCGACCCTCACCTCGCCCATGCTGTCTCTCTCGATTCTCGTTTCCATGTCGCCGCCTCCCAGGTCCAGCTTCGTGACCTTCATTATTTGTCGCTTGGGCCTTTGCTATCGAAGCATGAGGGCCCTTCTCTAGGTCCCCGAGACCGCGACCTCAAGGACTCCCGCGCCGGCCATCGTGGTTGCCGTACCAATTCTAACATTATGCCCCTTCTTCATGATCGGCTTCAGGCTCAGGATTCCGGCCCTCAAGCGGATGTCGCCCCTCCAGGGACAGGGCCAGCGGGATCCCCTTTAAGCACGTGGCGAGGCGAGGCTTTCCTTCCATTTTCATTGTCGCTATAATTTCCCGAGTTGGAAAGGATCGGAGGCCCCAATGGATATAGCCGCGGCGAAACTGCTATCGTCGTATAACCAATACGCGAATGGGAGGATGAATGCGATCTTGGAGAAACTGGACGACTCCCAATGGACTCGGGAATTCTCCGGATACTTCAAATCGATCAAAACCCTCTGCAATCATCTTTACATCGCCGACTTCGTCTGGCTGAGGCGCTTTTCGGGCCTGCGGAGATCGGCCTATATGGACGACAAACTCCTTTCCGAGGATATCAATTTCGGCATGGACGCGCTGGAAGACCCAATTGATTATGTTTCGAAGAGGAAGCGTCTGGATGGCCTCATCGTCAGGTTCGTCGATGGAATCGGCCCCCAGGATCTCGAATCGACCCTGGCCTACAAAGACTCCGGGGGGCACGATCACAGGAAGAGCTTCGGGGCCTTGGTCCTCCATATGTTCAATCACGAAACGCATCACCGAGGCATGATATCTCTCTATCTCGAAAACCTCGGAATCGAGAACGATTTCAACAGCCTGTCGGAGATGATCGAGGAACTATAGCTCGATTCGGGGCCCCCGCGCCCGTCGCCGGCCCCGTCGAAGGGAGACCGAATGGAACTCGTGAAGAAACAATCGGATCAGACAGCGGCCATCCGGTCCCTGGTCACCTTCCGCTTCCTCACCGAGGCGGAGGCCGAAAAACTCATGGATTGCGCGGAGGTCGCGCGCTACGAAGAGGGGGAGCCCGTCGTCGAAGAGGGGGAACTCAGCCCCTGGTTTTTCGGCATCCTCGAGGGAACCCTGAGCGTTGGTCTGGCCACCGTGGATCGCGGCGAGGTCTACGTGAACAGCCTCGGCCCCGGCGATGTCTTCGGCGAGGCGGGCATGTTCCTGCAGGCTAAAAGGACGGCCACGGTCCGCGCCCTCGCTCCCTCGACCCTCGTCCGCCTGCATCGCGGCGGCTTCGCGGCCTTCATCAAGGAGAACCCCAGCGCGGGCAACAAGGTCCTCCTCGCGGTGATCTATAGCCTCCTCAGGAAGCTTCGGGCCACGAACGAGGAATTGGCCTACGAACGCAAGTCCGACGCGAGCCAGGACGAGATCGACACTCTCGTGCAGAGCCTGATCGGCTGATGGAAACGCCACATCCTCCTGACAAAAACTGACAGGGCCCGAAGGTACCATGCGTCATGATTGGAGGTAATCATGACAAGCTTTCCCGATTTCGTCCTGCTGTACTCGAGGGAGCCGCTCAAAAGCACCGAATTCTACGCAGCCCTCTTCGGGGTCCGGCCCCTGGATGAGGCGCCGACCTTCGTGCTCTTCGACCTCCCCGGCTTCAAGCTTGGCCTGTGGCAGCGAAGCGAAATCCAGCCTGAGGCCGAGGCGGAGCCGGGAGCGGCCGAGCTCTGCATTTCGAGGGCGAGCGACGATGAGGTGCTCAGGCTCCATGCCGATTGGATCGCGATGGGGGTGAGGATCATCCAGGAGCCGGCTCGCCACGATTTCGGCCTCAACTTCGCCGCCGTCGACCCGGACGGCCATCGCATCAGGGTCTTCGCGCCCGGGGCCTGAGGCCGAGGCGGGCAGGCACCCAGGGCTCTTCTCTCACCACAGCGAGAGCTGCCCCGCGACTCCTCGATCCCGACCTTCGACATGGGCGGTTACGCGCTCGACGGGATAGACTATGATCCCGTCGACGCCGCCGAAGCAGGTGGCCTCTCTTCGCTCAAGCGCGAGGACTATGGGTGGGTAGCCCTCTGAAACGCCCATCGCTCGCTCAGTCCCTTTTGAGCCGGAAGAGCCTTACCGCGATCTCCCTTTGGCCACGCTTGCCGATGGAAAAGCCCTCAGGCGTGAGCCGAGGCGAGAGCGAGGGCGGAACGTCGTCGAGAAGGTCCACCGTCTCGTAGATGCCCCGCCTTCGGACGAGTTCCTTCCGGAAGGACTCGGTGCACCAGATCTGATTCGCCTCGACGAGGGGCTCGACGCGGGCTGCGACGAGGAAGGGGCGGCCCATCATCTCGCCCTCGCCCACGAGGGTCATGGGGCCGCAGTCGAGGGCCACCCTGAGCTCGAGACCGAGCCGCTTCACCAGATCGAGGAGGCGGAATGCGGCGTCGGCGACCTTGATCGCGTCGCGCTCGACGATGGACACCGAGTCGCCGTCCGAATGCGAGACGAACTCGCAGAGCTCCCGTTCCGCGGCGCTGAACTCCGCGAGTCTGCGCTTGACCCCCAGGGCCTTCGAGGTGCCCCGGTCCATCAGCTTCGAGAAGCCGCAGAGATCGGCCTTGAGGGCACAGTAGCGGAGCTTTCGCGCCGGCCTCGCCTCGTCGTCGAGTATCCAGGGCAGGCCGTCGCCGACGATATTGCGCTTGTTCCGGTTGCCCATGTAATTCCGATTCCGCTCCATGATCATCGCGTTGAGAATGGGGTGGATGAGGTAGAGCTCCGAATCGGGGAGGATGCCGTCGCCCTCGAAGGTCCGCTCGCCGGGGAGGCAGAACTTCTGGATGCGCGTTCTCCGCGAACCCTCGTTCACCACATGGCCGAGGAGCCCGAGCTTGTAGAGGGTGGAGAAGACGTGGGTGCCCCCGCAGCTCCGGCAGTCCATCGCCTCGAGATCGGCGGCCCGCGCCTTGGCCGCGCCGGGTCTGACATCGGCCCCGTCGGGGCCCGTCGTGTTGTATTCGCAGCAGATCGCCTTGAGCGATTCGCGGGGCAGGGCGTTCGTGTCGACGAGGGCGAGGAGGCGGGGCAGGTCGAGGGTCTTCGAGTGAGGCCTCACCTCCGCCATGTAGGTGCCGACGATGTCCATCGACACCTCCTGCACGGTGCGCCGCAGCGAATCCTGGCTCCTCTCGCCCGGATCGAGACGCGAGAGGGCCTTGCCGATCTGCATGAGGTCGCGGGGCCGCGACAGGGTGTGGCGGACGAGGTACTGGAAGAGCTCCTCGGCAGCTCCCACCTGTTTGTGCTTGATCATCGCGAAGCCGAACCAGGAGGCCACCGGGTCCTTCGCGAGGCGCTCCGGGGCGACGAAGCGATCCTTCGGCTCCCTTCGCACGTTGTTGACGAAGATCCGCTCGAGGTCGAGGCGGGAATAGCGGAGGTCGATGGTCCGCTCGCCGACCTGCTGGAAGAGGACCTGCTGGCGCTTGTAGCGGAGGAGGGCCTCCTTGCGGATGGAGGCGAAAAGCCGTACGTGATGGTTGAATTTGTGGAGATTGAAGAAGCTCAGCACGAGGCCCATCTGCGAGCTGTACCAGAGCTCGGGCTCCAGGACCCCCGCCACGCTCTCGGCCGCCGAGGGATCGAGGTGGCGGTTGAAGTACTCGTCGATGTTGTCGATGAAGATCGCGATGGGCGAGCTCACGGCCCGCTTGTAGACCGGCACGAGGGTCGTCTCGAGGTCGGCCTTGGCGCGGAAGAAATCGTCGCGGTCGGCGTGGATGAGGTGGCTGAAGTACTCCGACACCGAGCCCAGCTGGCGGTTCGCGTAGAGCCCCGCGAGGAAGCGCGAGAGGTTTCCCTCCTCGAAGCGGTGCCCGACCCGCTTGAGCACCGCCATCGTGATCGCGATCGACCAGATGCTCTCGACATTGTGGAGGTCCTGGAAGAGTTCCACCGAGTCGCGGCTCAGGTTGTCCGAAAAGGCGAACTTGTCGATCCCGCTCTCCGGGATCATCACGTAGCCGCCCATGGCCTCGCGTTTGAGCCTGAGGAGCATGGTCTTGCCGATGCCCTTCGTTGCGATCACGAAGGACTGGATCGAGTTGTCCTTGTCCAGAAAGCCGAGGGCCTCGTCCGTGAGGAGGAGGAGGTCCTTGCCCGTGTTGAGATCGAAATTGTCCGCGTCGATTATCCAATTGTCCCGAGCCATGCCCTTACCTCCGGAACTCGAGGGACTATAGCACGGAGCCAAAGCGCTGGTAGAGAGGCGCATCGGGTCAAGTGCGCCGCGAGGGCTCCTCGGCGCGCGAGCCCAGGTCAAGAGTCCCGACCGGCGGCAGAACCAAGAAAAATGGTCGATAGAACTTGAAAGCCAATACTGTTCGATGTATAGTATTGCCTGAAGGATAGGTTATGGACGCACAACTCAAGAAGGGAATCCTCGAGCCCCTGGTCCTGGCCCTTATCGGCGAGGGCGAAACCTACGGCTACGAGCTATCCGAAAGGATTTCGGCGATCGTCGGCATTTCCGAGACCGCCCTCTATCCGGTGCTGAGGCGGCTCGAGGCCCAGGCCTGTCTGGAAACCCGCTCGGTGGAGTACAAGGGCCGGCTGAGGAAGTACTACGCCCTCACGGCCCAGGGCAGGGAAAGCCTCGCGAATCAGGTGAGGGAACTGGTCGAGCTGGAACGAGTCATCGCGGTCGTGACGAGGGGAGGGGACAAGAATGACGAGGGGAATAGCTAGCTTTTTCGCGACGGCCCGCGAGGGACTCGCGAGGCTCGGGGCGGAATCGGCCGACGAGGCCCTTTCCTATTATGAGGAATTCGCCGCCGAGGCCCTGGAGGCGGGCAAGACCGAGGCCGAGGTCCTCGAGCGATTGGGGAGGGTCGAGGATGTGATAAGCCAGATCCTCTCCGAGGACTCGATGAGCCGGGCCGAGGCCTCGCCGGGGCCGGGAAGCCTTACTCGCGCGACCCGCGGGGGCCTTGGGCGCCACAGACGGCTCCGGCTCATCGCCGGCGCGGCGGGCAGGGCCGGCCTCCTGTCGGCAGCTCTGCCGCCCTACTTCCTCTCCATGGCCTTTTACCTCCTTGCTCTCGCCTCCCTCCTCGGGGCCATCGCGGGCGTGGCGGCGGGAGTCCTCGCCTATTTCGATGTGAGCCCCGCCTTCGTCGCCTCGAAGGTCGGCGCGGTCGGAATCGGCATCGTCGGCCTCTCGGCCTTCATCTGTCTCGCGGCGAGTTTTCGTTTTATCGCCGACGCCCTGGCCCGCTTCACCCTCGGTCTCATGCGAAGGAGCCTCGGGAAGGGGAGCCCAGGGAAGGGGAGCTTGGGAGAGGGTGGCCTCGGGATGGCCGGTCAGGCCGCCTCGGCGCACAAGACCCCGCGGACCCCGCGCAGGGGCCGCATGAAGGCCCTCGTCGCCGCGACGGGGGCAGCCTTCATCCTCGGCCTCGCCCTCATCGCCTTTTCCGGAATCGGAGCGCGCTATTTCTCTATCTGGAACTCCATGAAGCCCGCCGTCCTCGCGACCAGGGAGGGAGAGTGGAAGCTTTCGGCCATCGACTCGATCGCGATCTCGACGCTGAACTCGGACATCCTGGTGCTCACGTCGAGCGGGCATCCGGGCATCCTCCGCGCGGCCTACGAAGAGCCGGACTGGATGAGCGGTAGCTACACGCTCGCCAATGGGCGGCTCGAGTTTCGCGAGGTCTCGAGCGGGCGCCTGCCCTTCCTCAAATTCGCGGCGGCCCATCCCGGCACGACGGCCATCCGTCTCGAGCTGCCCGAGGACTGGCAGTCTGCCCGCTCGAAGCCCGAGGGCCTTCGAACCGCGATTTTCAAGCCCCTCGGCATAGAGGCCCTGAGCATCGGCGGTCGCGTCGATCTCGGCCCCCTGGGCGGGAAAAAATGACGGCGCGGCCAGGGAAGGCCTGTCCGGGGCGGCGTCACGCCTGGGAGGCGCCACTCAGGGCGGCGTCGCGCCGGAGGAGCGTCGCGCCGGAAGGCGCGAAGGAGTGATGAGATGAAACATGTCGTCATAACTGGTTCTACTTCGGGTATCGGCTTCGCGGCCGCCCTCGCCCTCGCGCGCGAAGGTTGGCGGGTCATCGGCACGGGGAGGGAGGCGGGACGTTGCGCCGCCGCGGAGGCCGCGCTCAGGGCCGCCGCTCCCGGGGCCCATGTCGACTTCCTCGCGGCCGAGCTCGCTTCGCGGAGGGAGGTCCTGGGTCTCGCGGAGAGGATCGGGCGCATCGTCGGCTCGGACAACGAGGGGAGGCTCGAGGCCCTCGTCCTCAACGCCGGGACCGTCCCCGCCTGGTTCACGGTCACCGAGGATGGTTACGAGACCCAGTTCGCGGTCAACCATCTTTCGGGCTTCCTCCTCGCCCGCGAACTCGAGGGCGAGCTCAGGCACGCGGGAGGGGCTCGCATCGTAATCACAAGCTCGGCCTCGCATCGCGGCGCGCGTATGCATTGGAAGGACCCGATGCTGAGGCGGAGCTACAA
>DATKTD010000001.1:0-7531 GCA_035531315.1 Rectinemataceae bacterium | reverse complement strand
TATTTCGGCTGGATGAACTACGACACCAAGGACGAGGACCTCATGGCCACGGAATTCATGGCCTATCTTCTCCAGCAGCCCCTGTCCCGGGTCGAGGAATATTTCACCAAGACCCTGCCTCCCCGCGTCACCGAAAAACATCCCGAGCTCAAACCGCGGATCGACGAATGGATGGCGCGCTACAGCCCCAGCTTCGTCCTTCACGCGACCAGTCTCGAGGCCTGGGTCCACGAGCGCTACGGCTTCGTGGCGGCCCGGCCCTGGTCCCTGTACTGAGGCCAGTTGCCGCGACGCGGCCTCGCCCGATGAGGCGGCCCGGGCCGTGGCCCTCAGCGCGTGATCAGGGCTTCTTCGATTTCCTGGATGGCCCAGCGCCTCGTCGTCTCGAGGAGGTCCGAGCTCGTGAGGAGGTCCTTGCCGGCCGAGCGGCGGAAGGCGCTCGCCGTCGGAAGGAGGGTCGTCCACAGGTCCCTCCGCTCGTGGTCCAACGACCCGATATAGGCCGAGGCCGGCTCGGCGGGTGTCGGGAGGGCCGTGAGCAGTCGGGCATAGTCTCGAAGGAAGGACTCGGCGGCCCTGCGCGCGGCGCCGGCCGCGAAGAGGGGTCTTGCCACCCGGCGAGCGGTCTTCCCTTCCTCGATGGCGATGCTGACCCCCCTGCCGCGGATGGCGCGTATCGACATTCGCGATCGCTGCGCATATTCCTCGAGGTGGAGCTTGTAGGAGAGGAGAGGCTTGGTCACGTACCTCGAATAGGGCAGGCCCCCCTCGTCGATGTCCGTTTCCCGCTGCACCGAGGGTGTCCTGAACACGAAGCCCGCGAAGGATGATTCGAGGGGTGAGAGCCTCGCCGCCGATTTCGCGAAATAGTCGTGGATGTAGGTGCCCCTCGCGTAGCTCTTCCCGTCGGGATAGGAGAAGTCCGCCCCGACGACGAGGCAGTGCTCGGCGCCGAGGGCCTCGGCGAGGGAAAGGGCCGCGTGGGTCACGTTGCCGCCCGAGGTATCGAGGGCCGGGAAGGGTCTCCAGCGCGAAGACAGGAAAGTGCAGAAGGGATGGCCCGACGAGAAGAATCGGACGTTAGGCGACATCCTGGCAAGCCTGTTGGGCGAGGCGAGGTCGAGCACGAGAGGTATGTCTGCGGGGAGACCCTTGAGAAAATGGTAGTAGCTGATAGCCTGGCAGTCTATCGAGACGACGAGGTCGGGCTTGATGCCCATGCCGAGGAGGGCCGGGAGGCTCGTATCCGTGGCGATCAGCAGGGCGCCCTCCTTCCTTTCGGCCTCGATGGCGTCGAGGCCCGTTTCGAGGGAGGGCCCGGCGGCCGTGACTATGGCCCTTCGCGCCGGTCTGATGGGGGGCGAGGGGCGCTCGGCCACGAAGAGGTTGCGCACCGCGTTCCTGAACCAGATTCTTCCGAAAAAGGCCTGAACGCTGTAGTCGTCGGAGATCTTCCCGAGGAACTCGCGGACCGCGTCGGTGGCGGCCCCGAATCGTTCGGGTTCTAGCTCCGTCCTCGGGCGGAGCGGCAATGTGCAGATGTCTCCGGCCAGGGCGGGAATATAGGTCGCGAGGAGGCTTCTCCCGATATCCTCCGGTTCGGGGTCGAGGAGGATGCTGACCCGGGGATCGGCGAAGATCTCCGAGAGGTCGAATTCCTCGAGGAGGAAGCGGAGCAGGCCCGCCGAGTACTCGATGATGATGATGCCGCTCGTGGCATTGCTTTTGAGGAGGGGGAGGATTCCGTAGCCGGCGCCAAGGCCGAGGGCGACGATAAAACCGCCCGCCTGCTGGGCGCTTGCCAGTCGCTGGCCTTCCCGCTCGGGGTCGATCAGCGAATGCATGGCGATCTCCCTTTCCCCGGCCCGGCATAGGGGAACCGGTGCGCCCGAGCGCGCTGTTTTCACCGAAAAGCGGCCGTCAGGAAGGACAGCCTCGAGTCTCGACCCGAGACTCTGGTTCCTCCCCGATAGGGCGAGGAGGTTGCGCGAGAAGATCAGGGAACTCATGCGATCCACCTTTTTTCGAGCGCGGCGAGAAAGGTCTCCACCTCGTCGAGAAGGCGGGCGGCCGACTCCGGCACCCAGAGTCCCCTCCGCCCCGCCCGGCGAAGCGCCGCCCAATCGGGCAGATCGATGCAGCGAAGAAGATCGGCGATCGGCAGTTGCCTTACGATCGCGTCGGGTCCCTGGTCCAGGTAGTCCCTCGCCTCCCTTCTCCAGGTAGCGAGAATGCCGGGGAGGGCCCCCCTCCTGTCATCGGTCGCGGAAACGGGGCGGAGGGGGAGGCTCGGGGCCTTCCTTCCCGTCGCCAAGGATAGGGCGGTCAGGCCGGCAGGATCGAGCGGCCTCGCCCCCGGAATGTCGACCGGGGATGGGCAGAGCCTCCACAACCTGCCGCCGATGCCCACGGCGTCCGAGGCTATCGCGCTTGCGTAGATGCCGAGGGATCTCGAAGTCCTCCATCCCGAGTCGCCGAGGATCTCGGGATGGGCCGAAGACAGGCGCGACCATCGCAGGCCCTCTCCTGGGCGCAAACGACCCTCAGCGGAGAGTATATGCCCATCGAAGGCATGGGGACGGGCATGAGATTCCGAGGCCGTCGCGGCGAAATCGAAGCCCGCCACCACGATCGGACCGCTGCCCATCGTCGCCGCGAGGAAGAGAGCGCTACCCGATACGGTTCCGTGGCTCGGGAGCCTCAGGGCCGGACCGAGCCTCCCGGCCAGTTCGCTTTCGAAGGCAAGGCCCTGATCCACGACGAGGATGGGTGAAGCATGCCAGGGCTGGCAGGCCGAAAGAGGCATCGCGACCGGAATACTTCTCCCGGCGAGGGTGGCGAGGTGGGGAAAGCTCCACCATCCTGGGTCGGTATTGACGACGAGGTCGGGCACGATGCCCCTCGCGAGGGCGGCGGCGGCCGCCGAGGACACGGCGATGACGTGGAAGGATTCCCGTAGCGGCTCGAGGAGGGCAAGAGCCTCCGGGAGGCTTGGGCCGGCTCCGAGGACGAGGACGGGCGCCGTCAGGCGGCCCATCATGACGAGCTCCTCGACGCCGAGGAAATTCCTCACCGCGTTCGCGATCCAGCGTCGGCCCGAGGCCCTCGTCGTCGCCGCCTCCGACGCGTTACGCGAAAGAGCTCTGGCCAGCGCCTCGCGAACCGCTCTGGCTTCTTCGGGGAAGGCCTCCATTCCCGGCTGCCATTCCAAGACGACGAGGGGGGAAAGTTCGTCGGGATCGAGGAGGGAGAGGAGGAACCCGTCCAGGCTTTCCCTCTCCCCGGCATACCAATGCAGCCTCGCCCCCGGCCTTTCGCGGCCTCGGAAATCGGAAGAAAGCTGAATCGAGACTATGTCGATTCCTTCATGGAAGCCGGAAAGGCATTCGGCGAGATAGTCGAGACAGGCTCCGACGAGGAGGACCAGGGAGCCTGGACCAATCCTCTTGCCCGAGGATTCGCGGGCCTCGATGAAGCGTCGCGCCTCGACGCGGGGGTCCCTCGTCGAATGCAGGTTCCTCCCTCCCATAGCGACGGTTGGAAGGCCGGAAGCCGAGGCGGAGAAGACGGGCCCCATGACCTCATTCGAAGGCAAGGGCGGCGAGTTCCTGCTTGATGGTGGGGGAGCGGCGGTCGAACCTGAGAATTTCTATGGCGAGATCCCGAGGCATGTCCGGACCGAGTATCTCGGAGAGGGCCTTTCGCAGCTGTATCGCGTAAACTTGGCCATCCCAGTCTCCGTTCGGCGCGATGAAGCAGAGGAGGATGCCCTGGGAGCCGAAGAGCCGGCTCGATGGGCCGAGGGCCTGGGTAAGGGCCAGAGGAAGGGCATCGCCCCGTTCCGGGAGCTTTGCCAGAGAGGCGGAGCGACAACGGGCTGCAAGGATATCCGATTGGCCGGCCAGGAGTTCCGGGAGGGCCGCCGCGCGATTTTTATCGAAGCTTGAAAGCGCGACCGCCTCGCTCCGGGTCTGGCGGATCTCCGTCAGCCCCGAAGGGAGGTCCTGCTCTTTTTCCCTGCTTGCCCGCGCGAGAAGTCCCATTTAGACGAGACCCAGCTCCTCGAAGAGCTTCTTGTAGGTGTCGAAGTGCTCGGAGTGGGCGAATTCCTCGATTTTTTCCTCGGGTAGGGACTCGAGGAGGCGGTCAAGGTAGGAAAGCACCGAGCGGATGTCGCTCTTGAGCTTTTCGGTGGGATCGCCCATCGCCGGGACGGCCGAAGGAGGGGCTGCGAAATCCGGTTTTGTCGCCGGGACGGAGGCGTCTTCGGCGGCGGGCATCGCGGGCTTCGAAGGCACTTCGGGGCGGGCGGGAGCGAAGACCGGCGCCTCGGGGGCCAGCTCCAGGGGAGACTCGGCCTCGAGGGCCTCATCGAAGCTGATTTCCTCTTCGAAGGGCTCGATATCCAATTCGGAGCTCAGCTCTTCCTGGCCGGACTGTGAGAGCTGGCGGCTCGAACCCAGGGCACCCTCGGTCTCGGAAGGGGAGGGGACGAACAAATCTTCGTCCAGCTCGAGTGAAGATGAGGGCTCGCCTTCCGCATGGGCGGTCCCGAAGGGCTCTTCGCTTAGGGCCGAAACGAGGGGAGCGTTCTTGTCCTCGTGATGAAGCTCCTCCTCGAATACGAAGTCGCCCTCCGGAATGCCCCCGAGTTCCTCGACGAGCTCCTCGTCGACGAGGGCGGCCGAGCCGACATCCTCCTCTACCGCGAGGGCGATATCCTCGAAACCGAGATCTTCCTCGATTTCGGGGACGATCTCGCCTTCGAGCGACAGCTCCTCCCCCATGTCCGCGGTTTCCCCGCTTTCCATGACATCGAGATCGAGGGTGATGTCCGGGAGTTCCTCCGACTCCATAACGGGCAACTCGCCGGAAATATCGAGGCCATCCTCGTCGCCGACAAGGTCAATCGTGAGTTCGGTGAGGTCGGGCTCGACGAGCGGAGCCTCCACAAAGGGGGTTTCGGGGATGTCGAGGAGTCCTTCCTCTTCTAGAGGTTCCTCGAGGTAGGAAGTGTCCTCTGGAGCGTTGGTTAGGGGCGGAATGCCCTCTTCCGCCAGACGGGCGATGACCTCGTCTCCCCCCGCTGCGGTCTCTTCCGCCGCCCGTGGCGCTTCCCCGAAGGCTTCTTCGTCGAGGCTGATCCGCTCGACCGCCTCAATCGGCGCGTAGTCGCCCGATTCGGGAAGGAGATCTTCCTCGAGTAGGCCTTTTTCAAAGGAAGAAGCGATAGGCTCTTCCCCTGTCTCGGCTTCGGCGACAAAGGCTTCATCGGAGGGTTCTTCGGTGAAATCGGCCGAGCTCAGGATGTTGTCGAGTTCATCGCCCGTGAGGGCGATCTTCTCGTCATCCTCCTCGTCGAAGAAACCACCGCTCGTTTCCGGCTCGGCCGACTCGTCGGCTTCCGGGCCAGAGGAAGCCCCTGGCTCTTCAGCCTTGGCCGTAGCCAGCTGCGATTTCAGAGTCACGAGTTCGGAGCGGATGGAAGAGAGTTCGTTGGCAATCTTGAGAAGGAGCTCGTTGGCCAAACCGGAATCCGCGGAGCTCGCCATCGAAGCCCCTTCGACCCTCGTGCGGCGTGAAGGCTGAGAGGGGCCTCCACCGGCGAGATCCTGCTCGAGGGCGGCGAGATCGTCGAACTCGGCGACTTCCTCTTCCTTGCCGAGGAATCCGTCCAACTCGCCGACTTCCTCGAATCCGGCCGCCGCGTGGTCCACTGGCGCGGGACCCGATTCGTCATCGAAATGCAATTCTATGTCGAGAGGTTCGAAATCGGGCTCGGGGGATTCTCTCGGAGCGGGCGACGGGGGAGGGGCCGCGGCCGGCGTGCCACCTGCGGCGGCATCGATCATGAACTCATCGGTCACATCATGGACCGATGAGGAGGTCTCGGCGGAGCTTTCGAAGCCCTCTTCGAGGAATTCCGACGAGACGTCTTCGAGCTCGGTTCCGGCAGCTGCCGCTACCCTGGGCGCTTTCTGTGGGCTATCGTGCGGCGTTTCGAATTCCTCCACTTCTTCGGGGAGATCGATTTCGGGCAACTCGAAGCTGTCCTCGACAGGGCTCTCTCCGTCCAGTCCCTCGACCTTCGACAAGTCTATATGGGTCGCGGGCCCTATCTCGGGTTCCGTGAAACCGGCGGACAGGTCTTCCATCGAAAGCTCGAACTCGAGGTCCTCTGCCTCGGACTCCACTGAAGAGCCCTTCGTCTCCTCGGCCATGGAGGGCATAGAAGGTTCGAAATCCTCGATTTCGGGCAGTGAAGAGAAAATATCATCCTGAGCCCTGAGTTCGGGGCGGATTTCGGTCCGAGCCGTCCCGCCATCCGCATCGTCGAAAGATCCGAGAAGCCGCTCTTCCTCTTCGGTCAGAAAGGAATCCTCCGGGATTTCCAGGCTTCCCTCGAGAGACTCGGCGGATTCCGGCTCCAGCGCTATGTCCTGGGGCTCAGCCTTGACCCAAACGCCATAGCGCTCGAGATCGTCCCTGCGAGCTGCAGGACGGTTGCTCTTGCTATCGGGGGCGATATCGGGACGTGCTGCCATGGCTACTCCGTTCGAAGCGGTCGTTGCAGACAATATCGGTAGAATTTCCGCCGGTGTTGACGACCGTTCTCAAATCTATGCGCCGTATCTTCGCTTGTCAATGACGCCTATTCGACCCGATCGGGGGCATTCGCCCTCAACAGCCGCCATCGACCTGCCGTTAATAGCAGGGATGATGCTGAGATTGGCGCCGCGCGCCCTTTTTGCGGCATGGTTGGGGCTGGCGGTCTATAGCCTGCTCTCGGTGGCCTTCGGTCCGGGGGGCCTCGTCGCCGCGCAATCGATTTCCTCAACTATCGATGCCATGCGCTCGAACATAGCGAGTCTCGGCGAGCTCAATGCCGAGCTGTCGGCCGATATCGCCTCGCTCCAGTCCGACCCCGATCGGATCCAACTCGAGGCTCGGTCCCTCGGCTGGCTTGCCAAGGGCGAAACGGAAATCGTCATCTCCGGCTATCCCGCGAAGACCGATCGGAGGCTGTCGGCGGGGAAGGTCTTGCCGCTGAGCAAGCCGGTGGGCCTTCCCGATTCGGCGATAAAGGCCGCCTCGCTTTCCTCCGCGTTTTTGGGCTTGATACTGGGGCTGCTGCGAGTAGGCTCGGAAGGGAAGGCTTCACGCCGTCCAAAGAGGGAGAAAAGAGGCTCTTCCCCCGCCGATCAAGGCCAACCAGGCCTTTCCCGTAAGGTGAAGGCTGCCAATTCCCTCGCGTCCTGAGCCCACTCTCCCCGGCATCGGTCGTACAGATGACCCTATGCCGCGCCACCCCGTCTCGACGGAGGGGCGACAGCATTTCAGCCCTCACTGACTCAATGCTCGGGCAGCGCGAAGCCGCCCATCGGAAAGCCCCGGGCCTAGTTGAGGATGCCGCTCTGTGTTGCCGGGGGGCTTCCTTGGTTGTCCGCCGGGGCGGGGGCGTTCAGATCGAGGCCGGGGATATCCAGCTTGAGGTTGGGGTCTGCCGCGGGCAAACCATCGCCATAAAGCT